>DWYD01000005.1 GCA_019118865.1 Candidatus Coprenecus merdipullorum
AACGTGAGCTCACCGAACTCTCTCTGCACCACACCTCCGTCGACCAGCAGGGAAAGAGCGACATTCCTGAGAGTAAGCCCTGCCAGTGACAGACTGTATCCGACAGGGACAAGAGCCGTAAGCGAAGGCGCGGTAGGTGTCACGGTATGCCCGAACGACCTGGCAAACTTATACCCGTCTCCAGTAGAGCCGGTTGAAGGATACGAGAGCCCTCCCGTGGCAACAATAACTGAAGAGGCTGTCACCTCCACTATCTCCATCCTGCTACCGGAGCGCAACACCTCCACCACAAAATGACCAGCCGCGGAACGAAGCACCGATACGGCAGCGCTGTCGTACAGAACATCCACATTGGAAGCCCTCTTTATTCCGGAGAGCAGGGCATCTCTCACATCCGAGCTGCGCCCTGACACAGGAAATACCCGCTGACCGCGCTCGACGACCGTCGGAAGCCCGAGAGAACTGAACATAGCTACGACGTCCGTATTTGAAAAGGCCATGAACGAAGGACGGAAAAAACCTGAGTCGGGATGAATGTGTTCTTTCAGCTCCTCCCACGGGCGTGCATTCGTAATATTGCATCTTCCCTTTCCGGTAAGCAGTATTTTTCTACCGCACTGGCTGTTTTTCTCTATCAAGGCTACCTTCAGACTGCTTCCGGCTGTCAGGACCGCGGCTGTCATTCCCGCTGCACCTCCGCCTATTATCACCACGTCATATTCCATAATGCTCATCCTATTCAAAATTTTATTTTCGCAAAATTAGAATTATTTTCTATATTTGCGTCCACTTTGGCAAACGCCTCTTTAGCTCAGCTGGTAGAGCAGCTCATTCGTAATGAGCAGGTCGTGGGTTCGAGTCCCATGAGAGGCTCCATCCTTTAAACATTCAGCCATGAACATCAGACTATTGATATCAGCCGTGACAGTACTGGTCTCGGCTCAGGCGCTTTTTGCAGCACCCAAAACCCGTACACTTCAGTCCCCGGACGGACGGCTTGCCGTTACCGTGGAAGTCGGTGAGGCCATCACCTACAGCATTGCCCTGAACGGGCATACATTCATACTCCCCTCCCCCGTCTCGATGACTCTCTCGGACGGCAGGGTGCTGGGAAAGGAGAACCTGTCATCCGTACGCTTCAGGACCGCGTCCGTACGCGACTCCATAGACACTCCGCTGTACAGGCAGGCACGTGTCGGGGAGAGTTACAATGCGCTGACCCTGAGCTTTGCCCGTGCGGGATTCGCCCTGGAGTTCAGGGCCTACGATGAGGGCATCGCCTACCGCTTCTCCACTTCCCTAAAGGACAGCATCACCGTAGTCGGCGAGGAAGCCGTATTCAGCTTCGACAAAGACTACCAGGCCTATATCCCCTACAGTTCCAATACCAAGAACCCGTTCCAGACCTCCTTCGAGAGCCAGTACACCGTCTCGCCCCTGAGCGGTTTCGAAAGCGGACGGCTGTCCATCACTCCGCTGCTCGTCGCCCTGGACTCGGGCGAGAAGGTGCTCATCACCGAGTCCGACCTGGAGTCATATCCCGGCATGTTCCTGGGCAGTGAGGGCGGCAGCACCCTCCGCGGAGCCTTCGCCGGCCGGCCTACCACCTACGTGGACGGCTACAGATGCCAGGAGAGGATCTTACGCAACTCCGATACTCTGGCCATTACGGCCGGTACACGGACCTATCCCTGGAGAATAGTCTCCGTGGCCTCCGACGACACCGAGCTGCCGGTGAACAATCTGGTATGGCTGCTCGGCTCTCCCAGCCGGATTGAGGATCTCTCATGGATCCGTCCGGGACAGGCCGCCTGGGAATGGTGGAACGACTGGGGCTTCACCGGAGTGGACTTCGAGGCCGGCATCAACACCGATACCTATAAATACATGATAGATTTCGCGGCTGAGCGCGGCATCCCCTACGTAGTGGTGGACGAGGGCTGGTCTCCCCGCACAGGAGGCGACATCATGAAAACGATTCCCGGATTCGACGTGGAGGAAGTGGCCCGCTACGGCAAGTCCAGGGGCGTGGGCGTAATTCTCTGGGCCGTGGGATACGTTCTGGACGACAAGCTGGAGGAGGCCTGCAGCACTTATTCGGAGATGGGCATCGCCGGCTTCAAGGTGGACTTCATGGACCGCGACGACCAGGAGGTGGTGGAGATGAACTACCGTATCCTCGAGACCGCCGCCAAGTATCACCTGGTAGTGGACCTGCACGGCATGTACAAGCCCACCGGACTGAACCGAACCTGGCCCAACCTGCTCAACTACGAGGGCGTCTGGGGTCTCGAGCAGATGAAGTGGTCGGATGAGGATATACTGACCTACGACGTGACATTCCCCTACATCCGCATGGCCGCCGGTCCCGTGGACTACACCCAGGGAGCCCTGCGCAATGCTCAGATGAAGAATTTCGCGGCCGTCTACAGCGACCCTATGAGCCAGGGTACCAGGGCACATCAGGTAGCCCTCTACGTCATCTTCGACTCCCCCCTGACCATGCTCTGCGACTCTCCCACAGCATACGTGCGGGAGCAGGAGACCACCGAGTTCATCACCGCGATACCCACTGTCTACGACGAGACCCGTGTCCTCGCCGGAGAGATCGGCAAATACATCATCACTCAGCGCCGCTCGGGTGACCGCTGGTACATCGGCGGCATCACCGGCCCTGAGGCCCGCACACTGACCTTCACCCCTGACCTTCCCGAAGGCAGCTATACCTTCAGGATATTCCGCGACGGTGTCAATGCCGCTTCACGCGGGGAGGACTACCGGATAGAGACTATAGAATGGACTGCAGGGCAGGAACTCTGCGTAGATGCAGCGCCGGGCGGAGGATTCGCAATTATCATTGAAAGGAAATAACTTTTAAACACCGACTATTATGAAATCGAGACTTTACATACCTCTTATACTCGTTGCCCTCAGCTGCGCCATATTGGCCGTGGCCCTGTGGGTCGGCACCTCTAAAGGAGACGGCAGCAGCAACACATCCTCCGCCGTCCTGGACAACATCGCCACACGGACCAGCATCCGTGCCTATACCTCCGAGCCCGTAGATGACAAGACCGTAACGGCCCTGCTCAAGGCCGGCATGGCGGCTCCCACGGCCATGAACACCCAGCCCTGGTTCTTCTACGTGGTACGCGACCGGGAGCTTATGAAGTCTCTGGCCGAGGTGCTGCCGTACGCCAAGATGGCAGCCGACGCAGCCGTGCTCATCGTACCCTGCGGAGACCGGGAGCGGTTCCTGACCGGAGAGGGCATGACCTACTGGGTACAGGACGTGTCCGCCGCTACCGAGAACATCCTGCTGGCGGCTCACGCCATGGGACTCGGGGCCGTATGGACCGGGGTCTACCCTGTACGGGACCGCATCGCCGATGTCTCCCGCATCCTGGAGATGGACGAGAACCATGTGCCGCTCTGCGTCATACCCATCGGCTGGCCGGCTGACAATCCGGAGCCCAAGGACAAATGGGATCCCGACAAGGTTATCTACAAGTAAACGGGTAAACCTTAACGGGTAAATACATACGTCTGAAAAGACTAGCCGCCCTCGGCTCTAGAGGGAGGGGCCCGCCGCGAAGCGGTGGGAGGGCCTGGTCTTTTCAGACGTATGTATTTACCCATCAGCGCTATACGGATTATCGAAAACAGCACGTTGTATGATTTTTATACAATTTTCAAAAAATTAGACACTTTGCGTGTAAAAATTTTACAATTAGCCATTTTACAGAACTGGCTAATTTGTTATGTTTTAGTATGTTATGACTTTTGGCACAGTTTTGGCTATATCTTTGAGATACAAGATAATACGCTAAAACATGAAGTCATTTCTCAGATTCATCTCCCGCAACAGCCTCTACACGGTTATAGAGGTGGCGGGCATGGCCATTGCCCTGGCATTCATCATTTTCATCGGGACATACGTAACTCAGGAGAGCAGTTACGACACGTTCGTCGGCGAGGATATCTACATCGGTTCGGATTATGAGTTCTTCGGCCTAAGCGGGACGATCAAGGGGTCGGTCGAGGGGCGCTATCCGGACATTGAGGCCATCTGCCGGCTGATTGGCACCAAGTCCCTCAACGGACTGGATCTGAGCACTTCGATAGGCGATGAGACCCTGGTGCAGAATGCCCTGTGTGTGGATTCTAACTTTCTGTCGCTCATCCCTGTACCAATGGTCACCGGAGACAGAGGCAGTGCGCTTGAGGCCACCGGATCGGTCATCATCTCCCGTTCCTTTGCCGACCAATGGTTCCCCGAGGGCAATGCCGTGGGCAACAGCGTGGAAATCACAGCAGGCGGGGAAAAAGCCAGTCTGCTGGTCACCGGCATATTCGAGGATATGGGGCGGACCGTGCTGCCGCAGTGCGATATGATCTACCGCCTGGACTTCTTGGAGAGATACGTTCCATATCTGACACGCAACGGCAACGGTACGACGGTAACCCTCTACAAGATACGCGAAGGAGCTGACCTCAGCACCATCAGCCGGGAGATTCTGGGAATACTGAAAGAGAGCGACGCACTCTATATGTCCGGATTGTGCACTGAATACCGCCTAATTCCTTTCAAGGAGGTGCACTACGGAAGCGGGGCCAATTACCCCTTCCCCTTCGAGAACATCGTAAACCGGGACATGCTGCGGCTCTTCACTGCCGCCGGAGTGCTGCTGCTGGTATTTGCCCTGCTCAACTACATCTCGCTGACCACAGCCCAGGTGGGATTCAGAGTCAGGGAGATGGCCACCCGCAGGCTGATAGGCTCCTCCCGCGCAGGCATCATCCTCCGCTACATCGGAGAGTCCTTGGCCGTGACTGCCGTGGCCTTCATTCTCGGATTTATCCTCGCAGAGGCCACCTCTCCCCTCTTCAACACCCTCATAGGCAAGACCTACAGCCCGCTCGCGTCCCTGACCTGGGGCACGGCCGCTCTGTGGGCCGGAGTCATCGTGCTGCTGTCAGTCATCGCCGGCATTATCCCAGCCATGATGGTATCGCGCTACAGGCCGATAGACATCGTCCGGGGCGAGTTCTCGAGGGCGAGCAAGATGATTCTCGGAAGGATTTTCCTGGTAGTCCAGAATGTCGCCGCCATCGGAGCCGTAGCCATCTCCATTGCCATGTTCCTGCAGCTGCGCCACATGGTGGAGAAGCCCATGGGCTATACCAGAGACTCTCTTGTAGATGTGACTGGCTCCAACACTCAGAATCCCGACGACTTCCTCAAGGACCGACTGAAGTCCCTGCCGTGCGTGGCGGAAGTGGGATGGACACAGGGCTGCCCGGCAGGCGGGCGCAGAAGCTCGTGGGGCATGGAACTCGACGGCAACCGCTACAGCGTAGTCATGTTTGACGGAGACACCACGGCGCTGCGCCTGCTGGGAGTGAGAGTCCTCAGCCAGAATGCAGAGCCTCTGCCCGGCACATTTTACTTTACCCGCAGGACTGCTACCGCTTTAGGACTGGACATGAATGCGACTCTATTCGAATATGACTACGGTGCCATCAACGTCTGCGGCATCATCGACGACCTGTGGATGGGCAACGCCAACTCCACCGACAACGACATGCTGATATGGACTGTACAGCCGTCGGAACCCCAGTCGCTCGGCAACATGATATCCCTGGTCGTGAAAGTCAACGGAGACCCGGATGATGCTGTCCGCACGATACAGGAATTCTACGCCCGCGAGAAACCGGACCTGAACGTCACCGTAGAGACCTACGAGAACATCTACCGCCGCACTTACACCGCCGAGGACCGCAGCCTCAGGATCACCGGCCTCTTTGCCCTGCTCACCATCGTCCTGACTGTCATGGCCATGGTTGCCATGAGCACCTACTACGCCCGCCAGAGAGCCAAGAGCACAGCCGTCCGCAAGATTATGGGCTGCTCGCGGACGGAAATCTATACCCATACGCTCGCCAGCTTCATGTCCGCATCGCTGATTGCCGCGGTGATAGCCATTCCCCTGATTTACACCTACACAGGACGATGGCTGCAGACCTATTCCTACCACATAGGCAACTATTGGTGGATATACCTGCTGGCGCTGCTAATCGTGGCTGCAATCGCCGCTCTCGCCATCACCTACAGGGCCGTGCAGCTGATGAATACCAATCCGGCCATTGCCCTTCGCAAGGATTAAGTCCCGGCTACCTTGAGAGCCGCTGCGACTGCAAGCTGGTCGCAGCGGTTGTTCATGGGATTGTCGGCATGTCCCTTGACCCAGACCAAACGGACCCGGTGCCTCCGGTAGACATTCAGGAAACGGATCCATAAGTCGGCATTGAGCCTCTTTTCGAAGTTCTTGCGTTCCCAATTGAAGACCCAGCCCTTATTGACGGAGTCTACGACATATCTGGAGTCGCTGTATAGAATGATTTCCGCATCAGGACGCTTCACCGCCTCCAGACCCACGATTACAGCTGTGAGTTCCATACGGTTGTTGGTTGTCTGTGCAAAACCCTCTGAAAGCTCCTTATAGTGCTCTCCGCAGCGCAAAATAACACCATAACCGCCCGGTCCTGGATTGCCCCGTGACGAGCCGTCGGTGAATATTTCTATCGGAAGCAGTTTTCGTTCTGCACTCATCCTCCTGCCCCGCTATACCGGTCCCTTTACTCCACCCTTAGAACCGCTCTCGTAAACTGACGGCACTTTCAGGACATTCTCACGCATCTGTTCGTAGTTCCAGCGGTTGCGCACTATATCAATGGCCTCATAGATAGCCGACTTCATGGGCATAGGATTGGCCGCGTTCTTTCCGGCCAATTCGTAAGCAGTGCCGTGGTCAGGAGCCGTGCGCACCACCGGCAGACCGGCAGTGAAGTTAACTCCTGTATCGAATGCCAGCGCCTTGAAGGGGATAAGTCCCTGGTCGTGATACATGGCAAGGACAGCATCGAAATTGTACTGCTGGTGGGTGCTGAAAAAACCGTCCGGCGAATATGGTCCGAAAGCCAGGATATTCTCGCTTCCGGCAGCCTCGATGGCAGGACTGATCACGTCTATCTCGGCGCGTCCCAGCAGGCCTCCGTCTCCGGAATGAGGATTCAGTCCGAGCACTGCTATCCTGGGCCGTACGATACCGAAATCCTTTCTGAGAGACTGGTCCATAACACGGATCTTGCCGAGAATTTTCTCCACCGACAGAGCGCCCGGCACCGAAGACAGAGGCAGGTGGTTGGTCACTACTCCTACCCTCATCTTGTCCGACACCATGAACATCATTCCGTCGCTTCCTCCGCTCTGCTCGGTCAGATACTCGGTATGACCTATGAATCCGGGCATATGCATGGCCACATCCTTCTTGTTCAGAGGAGCCGTCACCAGCGCATCCAGGTCTCCGGCCACCAGATCCTTAACGGCTTCCTGCAGTGACACCAGGGATGCCTCTGCTCCTTCCGAAGAGGGCTGTCCGGGATCTATGCGGAAATTGTCCGACACGCAGTTGATGATATTGATCCTCTTGGGATGATAATCCTTAGCTGTGTTGATAATATTGGTATTGAGATTCTCCACCTCAGGCAGCTGCTTCTTGTAGAAGCCGAATGCCCTCGAGGAGCCATAGACGATCGGGATGCAGAGATCCAGGAGGCGTGCATCTGTCAGAGACTTGATAATCACCTCATAGCCTATTCCATTCGTATCACCCTGAGTGATTCCTACTATAATTTTCCTATTCATGGCTATAAATTTTGTGGCCCGCCTTAGTGACGGGCGTGCAAATTTAATCACTTTTTCGCTACCTTTGTCCATATGTCCAATATTCTTGACAGAGACATAAAATACCTTCCCGGTATCGGAGAGAAGCGGGCCGCCCTCCTGGACAAGGAGCTCGGCATCCGCACTTTCCGGGATATGCTCTACACCTTCCCCTACCGCTATATCGACCGCAGCCGGGTCTACTCCATCTCGGAGATAGACTCGTCGATGGCCTATATCCAGCTCAGGGGCAGGATAATACGGACATCCACTGCCGGCACGGGCAAGGGCGCCCGACTGATCGCCACCCTCCGGGACGACAGCGGCACCATCGACCTGGTATTCTTCAAGGGGGTAAAATGGATCCAGGACAAGATTTCCCCCAACCGCGAGTACATCGTCTTCGGCAAGCCCTCCCTCTTCAACGGCGGCTGGAACATGGTCCATCCGGAGCTCGACCCGGTCGGCGAGAGCGGAGCCTCCTCCTGGCCCTCCACCCTCATCGGCATATACTCCAGCACTGACAAGCTCCGCAACAACGGCATCTCGATCAAGGTATTCGCCCGCTTCCAGCAGACCCTCCAGCAGAAGATTGCAGGGGCCGTCCAGGAGACCCTTCCACAGGAGGTCCTCTCCTCCCAGAAACTGCCCTCCCTGGCATTTGCCCTGGCCAACATCCATTTTCCCAAAGATATGCGAAGTCTCGAGGCCGCCCGCTACCGCCTCAAGTTCGAGGAGCTCTTCTTCCTCCAGCTCTCCCTCCTCAGGCAGAAAAATGTGAGGATGAGCGGAGCCTCCGGAATCCTCTTCCACAAGGTGGGAGAAGCGTTCAATTACTGCTACAGCCGGCTGCCCTACGAACTTACAGGGGCGCAGAAACGGGTAATCAAGGAGATACGGCGGGACACCGTCTCCGGGAAGCAGATGAACCGCCTCCTGCAGGGGGATGTGGGCAGCGGCAAGACAATGGTGGCGCTGCTGACGGCTCTCATCGCAGTGGACAACGGCTATCAGGCCTGTGTCATGGCTCCCACTGAGGTGCTCGCAGTGCAGCACATGCGCAATTTCGAGCGGAATCTCGCCGGCTCGCCCGTCCGTGTCGCCCTGCTCACGGGCAGCACTAAGGCCAAGGAGCGCAGGGAGATAGACGCGGGGCTCAAGGACGGCAGCATCAATATTCTGATCGGCACCCACGCGGTCATCGAGGACAATGTGGTCTTCTCCCGCCTCGGCTTCGTGGTCATCGACGAGCAGCACCGCTTCGGGGTGGACCAGCGGGCACGGCTGAGGCTCAAGGCCTCCGAGCCGCCACACATCCTAGTGATGACGGCCACGCCCATCCCCAGGACCCTGGCCATGACCCTCTACGGAGACCTGGACGTGTCGGTCATCGACGAGCTGCCTCCGGGCCGCAAGCCGGTGCAGACCATACACGTGACGGAGGGGCAGCGGTTCAAGATGTACGACTTCATCAAGAGCGAGATACGCAAGGGGCGGCAGGCCTTCATCGTCTACCCCTTGATCAAGGAGTCCGAAAAACTCGACTACCAGAACCTCGGGCAGGGCTACAACACTGTGGTCGACTATTTCAGGGCCCCGGAGTTTGTCACCGCAGTGGTGCACGGCCAGCAGAAGAACGAGGACAAGGCCTTCGACATGAAGCTCTTCGCCGACGGCAAGGCGGACATCCTCGTGGCCACCTCGGTCATCGAGGTCGGGGTGGACGTGCCCAATGCCTCAGTGATGGTGATCGAGAGCGCCGAACGGTTCGGCCTCTCCCAACTCCACCAGCTGCGCGGCCGGGTAGGACGCGGCGCCGAGAAGTCCTACTGCCTCCTGATGACCGGCTACAAGCTCAGCGAGGACTCCCGCAAGCGCATAGAGCTGATGTGCTCCACGGGCGACGGATTCGAACTGGCCGAGGCCGACCTGCGCATGCGCGGCCCTGGAGACATGGAGGGCACGCGGCAGAGCGGTCTGGCATTCGACTTGCATATAGCGGATCTGAGCAAGGACACTCCTGTCCTGAATCAGGCCAGGGCAGCGGCATCAGACATACTCGCCGACGACCCCCTGCTCGAGAAACCCTCCTCCGCCCTGCTGCGCTCCGGACTGGACCGGCTGCGGCAGACCACCGGAGACATCATAGACTATTCTACCATAAGTTGAATCTATAACAGTACAACTACAGTATGAAAATCAGAACCATCGCCCTAGTGGCACATGACAACCGCAAGCGGGACCTCATCGAATGGGTCCGCTTCAATCGCGGCACACTTGAGAACTACCGCCTTATCTGTACAGGCACCACCGGCCGTCTCGTCCAGGAGGCCCTCGAAGCCTCTGAGTCCGATAGCGTCCCCGTCTCCGAGCCCAAAAACCTCAATATCACCCGCCTCAAATCCGGTCCTCTGGGAGGCGACCAACAGCTGGGAGCCCTCATTGCCGAGGGAGAAATAGACATGATCGTTTTCTTCTGGGACCCCATGCAGCAGCAGCCGCACGATGTGGACGTCAAAGCCTTGCTCCGTATCTCCAACCTCTACAACATCCCTACTGCCTGCAACCGCAGCACCGCCGATTTCCTCATATCCTCACCCTTGTTCAACGAAGACTACGACCGGATAGTGACAGACTACTCGGACTACCTCAACCGGGAGCTTAAGGAGGCTTCTGCCCAGAACTGGTAATCTACATATACTATGGATTCAGAGAAAAGCACAAACACCTCCGCCGAGTCCTGCCGGCAGGAAACGGCTGGAAAGGACGTCGGCAAATGGACTGTCCTGGAAAGCGAGTATCTTATCCGTCGTCCCTGGCTCACTGCCCGCCGGGACAAGGTACAGTTGCCCAACGGAGTCATCAATCCCGAATACTATGTCCTGGAATACCCCGACTGGGTCAACATCATCGCCATAACGGAAGATGGCCGGATGATCTTCGAACGGCAGTACCGCCACGGCCGGGGCGAGGTCGGCTACGAGATACCGGCCGGAGTCTGCGAGCCGGGAGAGACCCCGGAGGAGGCCGCCCGCCGCGAACTGCTCGAGGAGACCGGTTTCGGCGGAGGCACCTGGCACCTCAACATGGTCGCCGCCCCCAATCCCAGCACCAGCACCAACCTCTGCTACAGTTTCATCGCCACCGGAGTCAGCCGCCTCTCCGACCAGCATCTGGAGGCCACCGAAGACATCGAGGTTCATCTGCTCTACGAGGACGAAGTGCTCCGCCTCATGCGTGAGGGACGGATCATCCAAGCCCCGATGCTCTGCTCCCTCTGGAAATATTTTGCCGTAAAGACATCGACTACGACAGTCTGAGCTTCAAGCAGCTGCGTAAAATACGCCAACAACCGCACATCCGGTCAAACTAATTAACCTCGGTGTGCGCTACCGTTTTGAGACACTTGAAAATCAAAGCATTGCAAAACTGGTTGCACATTTGCCCACTTTCGTTATAAGGCTAATGTGCAACCAGTTTTGTAACATCTTGATTAGCAATTAAATTTTCCACGCAGTGCACACCGAAGTACATTCGTTAAGACAAAGTGCCATCGATAACTTCATCCATCACACACCTTCGGACCGGAAGACGCACATCCACTGATTTTTCCAAAATTTAAAATTGCAATTACGGTAAATTTATTTTCGGGCAGGGCTTGCGTACATTCTACTTCTACTTAAATTCGCGTATGGAAAATTACTGGCATATCTGTACTGAAGGGCTCGTGAAGAAAGTGATTTTCAAGAGCAGGGAAGACTATATCGTAGGAATGAACGCCATTCCGGTGTGCGCACAGAGATTCAACGTGACTGTCCTGGCATTCTGTCTGATGGACAACCACGTCCATTTCATAGTGCAGGGCGCCGAAACAAACTGCAGAAAGTTCATAATCAGCTATAAGAGAAAGCTCGGAAAACTGGCTGGCATCAGAGGCGCGGATGTATGCATGAAACCGATCGAGGATACAGAGTACCTGAAGAGAGCTATAGGCTATGTGCTCCGAAACCCTCTGTCGGCCGGTCTTAAAATCCTGCCCATCCATTACGAATGGAGTTCGGCATCACTTTACTTCAGA
The DNA here is from genome assembly GCA_019118865.1 of Candidatus Coprenecus merdipullorum. GTDB lineage: Bacteria > Bacteroidota > Bacteroidia > Bacteroidales > UBA932 > Coprenecus > Coprenecus merdipullorum. The sequence continues at coordinate 11,805 of DWYD01000005.1, forward strand.
AACCCGGCATCTGTGATGGGCTTTGACCGCCTGAGGACTGTGGGTGCCCTGTCCTACCGTGAAAAACGCAGTCTGCTGCATGCCCAGACGAAAGAACTGGATTACTGCACGCTAACTCCAGAAAGCATGATAAGACCGGAATGTTACGTCGCCGTCCGGACCGTCGAAGAGCTGTTCCATTCACCAGCCCGGCTTATGTACTTCATCTCCAGCAAAGAGAATATGGAGGTAGAGATCCGTTCAGGCATACTACACAAAGCGCACTACACTGATGACGAGCTCACCATCTCAGTAAGTAACATCTGTCAGGAGGTATTTCACCGCGATTCCCCTGAACAGCTCAGCATCGAGGACCGCTACCGTCTGGCTGACCTCGTCCGCAAACGCTACGGCAGTCCTTTCAAGCAGATCGCCCGCCTGACAGGAACTGACCCGGAAATTCTGCGCCGCGCCCGCTGATGACTGTTCTCAACGAATTGACCCCGGTGTGCAGTACGGAAAAAAATTACCTGAAAGTCAAAGCCTTACGAAACGCACTGCACATTTGCCCGGTTCCAAAATAGGGCTAATGTGCACCATGATTTACAAAGCCCTGATTTTCAATCTATTCAAAATCACAGCGCACACCGAAGTCAATTCGTTGCAATCACACCGATATCAAGCACCGCTATCTAACGTGCCAAAACAGGACAGAAAAGTGTCATAAGTCGAAAATCCGGGCATACGCGGCGGCTTTCTTCTCCAGGGACAGCGGATAGGCGCGGGAGGAGGAGGGCATGCGGTAAAATGTCACGGCGCGGCACGACACTCCGGACGCGGAAGATGCAGTGGGGTCTGAAGACGTGGAAGTAGGTGAAAGAGCGGAAGTAGCTGAAGGTACAGAAGCGGCTGAAAGTGCGGAAAACGTGGACGGCGCGGAAATGGTAAAAGGGACGGAGCCGCCGACGGAGGGCACCGGCACGTCCAAGATGGAGGCTATCTGCTCCGCGGACTTACCGCCGGTGGAGACTACGGCGCGGCATGAGGGCATCCGCGCCAGAAGTGCCGGGATGTCGGTTGGCTCGATGATTTTCAGGAAGTTGTCAGTGGCATTGCCGCGCAGGCGCTTGACCATATAGGCGGCATCGTACAGGGCAATGCCCTCGCGGCGGCAGAACTCCACCACCCTCTCATAGTCGAAGCGTTTCTGCCCCGGCATCACAAAGTGTCCGGCATCTCCGTAGAAAAGCAGTCCCATGATCCGCCACATATCGTTCTGGAAATTCGGGTAGAAGAACTCCATCGACCAGCGGGCGTGCGGAGGCGGGAAAGACCCCAGCAGCAGTACCCGGGCGCCGTCCGGGATAAAAGGCTCCAGCGGATGCACCTGGAAAAGAGCGAACTCCCGCCGCATCAGTTCCGGGTCGCGCAGCTTCTCCCGCAGCTCAGCCAGCCGAAGTGCATTCGGAGAGTCGGAGAACTGCAGGCGCATGTATCCGCCCTCCCCGTATTTTTCCAAAAGATGCCCGTAACTCTTCTGAAAGACTTCCTCGTCAGTCAGCTCAGGATGATTGGCCCGGGCATAGAGTATTGCCCTGGAGAACACTGTATCGAAGTCTATGAGCTTGTCCGCCTCGGCGACTATCCGGCCGTAGATGGAACGCGGCCAGGACTTGCTGGACGAGCGGTGGTCCTCCACGGCCTCGCGCATGAGCCGGATCTGTTCTTGGCTGAACCATTGACGCAGGACTGTATCGGCCTCAAGCATCCGCCCGGAGGCCAGATGGTGGAACTCGCGTCCCTCACAGACACCGATATCGTGATAGGCCGCTATGGCATATATCATGTCCGGATTCAGCGGTGCTCCGTCAGGTCCTGCGGTTCCCTTGGCCGACAGCCGTCCATAAAGTTCCATGCTCTGGCTGATGACCGAGAGTATATGACTGCGCGAATGGGCCTTGTCATAAGCGTCATACCGCGGCAGCACGCTCTCACGCACATATGCCTGCAGCCGGGCGCTGACCTGCGGATAATGCCTGAGTTCAATTGTTGCCATGCCTGCTAACGGTGATGATGCGGTCTGGAAGCTCCGGGAGTCCTGTCGGCCCTGGGTCTCATAGGGAACTGGAAGTTGTTGAGATTGACCGTCAGCTGCACCAGCTGCTGCCATCCCCAGCCGTGACCGTCAAAATGGTGCACGGAAGCCGCCTTCAGGCTCAGGAAGTCCTTGAAGTCATACCTGTAGGATATCTCAAGGCGGTTGTATATACCGGAGTCAGTACTATAAAAGAGGGAACCGGTGTAGAGATCAGAGCCATAAGTGACATCTGACAGGCCGGTACGGTAATAGAGCGGCATCAGATTGTCCCCTGCATAGACGGTATTGTGGACTCCGAAGCCGAAATACTCAAAACCGGCCTCGGCCTGAAAGCCGCCTGGAGTAACGTACCCCTCGTTGCGTATCCGGTCATTCTGGAAAGTCTGTATCCAACCCGCCCGCAGGCTGAGTGACATCCGGTCGGGCAGAAACTCCGTAAGATCCGAGACGAGATGGGGATACACCCACACGTTGTCCACCACGCCTCCGACCGTTGCGCTGCCGGCATAGTGCATCATCTTGAATGTATACGCGAAACTCAGCCATGACGCTCCGGCCTGACCGTAAGAATAGACTTCAAACCGTTCCCTGGTATCCCTGTCGTGACAGCCTACCCAGTCCACTACTCCCTCAATCCGCCACCATCTGCGGGTATAGCTCAGAAGAGCTCCGCCAATGTTGGTGTCGAAGAAATACCGGTCGTCATAGAAAGCCGCAGGATAATGTCCTGTGACCCGGCTGCGCGGGAAAGCCCCGGCATTGACCTTGAAATACCTGCCGTCGTACTGGTAGTACAGCAGCGCCTCAAGGCTCAGTTCCGGGGCCGTCCTGCCGAAATATTTGGCTGCGTCCACCCCGGCGTACAGGGCATGTCCTTCGCCGAACCCAAGTCCTACCTTGGGAGAGATGACAGCCCCGAAAACCGTACCGGAAGGCGATGTGGTCAGCGAGGCATACTCCCTGTTGTCAAATCCGAACTTGAAATCCACATCCCACAGCAGCTGCTGGGCCGACAGGGGACGGCATATGCCCATAAGGGCGGGCAGCAGGACCAGAACGGCGACAGTCCGGGAAAAATATAAGGCTGCTCTGCTCATGATTATTTCTCAATTATATTCTCATAGAAGAAACCGAACACCCTTCGGGTAACATAATCGTCGCCCAGGTTGTGTGTATAACCGGGAAGATAGAGCTGCTCAAAATCCTTGCCGGCCCTTACGAGGGCATTGACCACCTGCAGGGTCGAGGCCGGGTCCACATTATCGTCCAGCTCGCCGTTGATCAGCAGCAGGTCGCCCTGAAGCCTCCAGGCATTGTCCACATTGGAGTTCTCGGAGTACCAGGGTCCGATGGGATATCCCATCCACTGCTCGTTCCACCATATCTTGTCCATACGGTTGTCGTGGCAGCCGCAGAGGGCCACGCCGACCTTGTAGAACTCGGGATAGAACAGCAGGGCCGCGAGGGTGCTCTGACCGCCGGCCGAGTAACCGTACACTCCGACGTTGGAGATATCCATGTGCCTGTATTTCTTGGCTGCGGCCTGCATCCAGAGGATACGGTCGGGATAGCCGGAGTCACGGAGATTGCGCCAGGCCACATCCTGGAAAGACTTGCTGCGGTTGTCGGTACCCATACCGTCGATGGTCACTACGATGAAGCCCATCTCCACGAGCTTCGAGAATCTCAGATAGGCGTAGAAATCCTTGAGCACGAAGGAGTCGTGGGGACCGGCGTAGATATACTCCACTACGGGGTATTTCTTCCTGGGATTGAAGTCGGAGGGACGGAAGATAGTGCCCCAGATATCGGTCTCGCCGTCGCGTCCCTTGGCCACGAACACCTCGGGCATGGTCCAGCCGGTGGCCAGCAGGGCGGATATGTCGGCCTTCTGCAGTTCCATCAGAGTATTGCCATCGATATCGCGGAGCACGGATACGGGAGCCATATCCGGCTTGGAATACACATCGGTAAAGATGGTGCGGTCAGGATTGAAAGTAATGACATGATTGGCCGCCTCAGGCGTCAGGTCAGTAATTGCCAGTGTCTCCAGGTCTAGACGCATCAGATGTCTGTTGTAAGGGTCCTCACCTGCCGGCGTACCGCCCTTCTCATCTATGGCGTTCATGCCGTTGGCAGCGAAAAGGACATAGCCCTCCTCCTCATTGACATCGTATATTTCGCGTACATTCCACGCCCCGGGAGTAAGCAGGACTGTCTCTCCGGTAGCGCCGTCGATCCTGTACAGATGCCTCCAATCGTCCCTCTCCGAGACCCAGAGGATGTCACCGCAGTCCATATAATGACGGTAGAGAGTATTGTAGTACACAAATGTCTCTGTCTTTTCCTCCGCCAGCACCCGTACCGAGGCATCCTCAGCCGAGACGGCCACCAGCTGATAGAGCTGATGCCCCCTCTGATTGTACTCAAAGGTAAAATACTTCGAATCCGGGCTCCACTGTCCGAAGAAGAGGTAGTACTGGTCTGCAAATGGATCTCTGTCCACCTCGGTCACCGCCCCGGAGGACACGTCGAAAAGCACCGGTACGGCCTGGGACAGCCTGTCCCCGGGCTTAGCATAGTTGATCCATCTCAGCTCAGGCTGTATCCGGTCCCCGGGCGCAGACTCCCTCAGGGGTATCTGTCTTTCCCTGACATATTCCCGCCGCACAGAGGCCAGCTTTCTGGAATCGGGAGACCAATGGATCTCCGCATAATAGTCCTGCTCTGTCCCGTCGAAGCTGAGCTGCCTCTCTGTCCCGCGCACAGGACTGCCTGAAGGAACATATGCACGGTCTTCGGGGAGTGTCAAATCCCTGACCCATACATTGAAGTCCCGCAGAAATGCTACATACCGTCCGTCAGGGGAAGTCACGGAGTCACGGCTGCCCCAGTCCGGACGCGGCCTATCTGGAATGGAGGAGAGATATTCCTCATACTCCTGCTGCGTTATCTCCTCTTTCGACGGAGCTGAGGCATCCACTAGGAAATAATGCAGGCCGTCCGCCTCACGGGTAAGATACACAAACTCGGTGGTATCGGTCCACTGCGGCGTCACGGCACCGTCATAAACCAGATTGTTGATATTGGGCAGAGTGTCCAGCTCCGCATATTTCTCTCTGAAACCTTCAGGAGAAGGGACAAGTGCCAGTGAAGCACATAAAATGGATATCAGATGCATATTTCAGGTATATTTATCATTCCTCATCTATCGTATTCCGCTCAGGCTCAAGATTTCCGCCATCTTCCAAAAGGGCAGAATGAAAGGCATCCCTCGCCCGGATACCTTTTCTTTCCAGCCTGCGGGCTGTCACCACCACCGAATTTCTGGGACCTGACAGGGCTTTGCGGGCATCCTCGAACTTCGCAGAAGCCTTGACCAGCACTCCGCCCACCTCATTGAAAGTATTGGCGAAACGGGTCACCCTCTCCAGCAGCTCGCCGGCAAGGGACATGACCTCCTCGGTGTTCTTCTGCTGACGGACCCTCACCCAGGTGTTCTCGATAATCTTGAGCATGGCGAAGAGGTTGGATTCCCCCGCAATGATGATGCCGCTGTCAAAAGCTTCGTGCCATTTCTCACGGAAGTTCTGATAGTAGAGCTGGAAGGCGCCCTCGTTGGGCACGAACATCACCACATAGTCCAGGGAATCGCGGCCCGTGGAGCGGATGTAGCGGCTGTAGCTTTTGGCCGACAGTTCCTTTACATGGGTGTCAATGCTCCTGCAATGAGCTGACAGCGCCATGCTGCGGGCCGTTTCGTCAGCAGCGTTGGCATATGCTATATATCCCTCAAGAGACACCTTGGAGTCGATTACCACAGCCTTGTTCTCAGGCAGATAGAGCACCACATCCGGGATGAGCCGGCGTCCGCCCTCCTCGCTGAGGACGGTCTTGCCGTCTATATCCTTGATGGCCTCCTGCTTAACATAGTCCTCCCCTTCCCGCAGCCCCATGCCTTCGAGGAGGTTGAGCAGGACGACCTCACCCCAGTTACCGACAGTCTTGTTATTGGTTCGGAGTGCTGTAGCCAGATTGTCAGCCTGCTTTCCCACCGCCGCCGTCTGCTCCATCATGGAGCGGATCTGCTGCTCGAGGGTGGCGGTGTTCTTCAGGGATTTCTCCTTGGAGTCCTCAACTGCGCGGCGGAACTCCTCCATCTTCTTGCCGAGGGGGTCGAGAAGATTCCTGATCTGCTCTGAATTGGCGGCCGACAGGTCTCCGGATTTCTCCTTTAGGATTGACGAGGCCGACTCCTTGAATGTCAGCACCATCTTCTGGAGTTTCTCGTCGTACTCGCGGCGCATGGCCTCTGCCTCCGCCTTGCGGGACTCTTTCTGCTCTTCCAGGCTCTTTTCCAACATTTCAGCCCTGGCCTGAGCCACTTTCAGGTCAGCCTCGGCCTGAGCTGCTTCCTTGCTGCGGGCAGAGGCCTGGATAATCCAAGCCCCCGCCGCTCCTATTAACAGTCCTATGACCGCTGACAGAACCCAGAGCATACCTTCCCTATTGGCTTAGAAACTGCTCTTGAGTCCGGTAGCACGGTTGAATACCGGCAGCTCCGGTGTAGAGTCCTTGTCCTTGATGTAGTAGCCGTTGCGCTCGAACTGCACGGCGATGCCCGAAGCGTCCTCCAGCAGACCGGGTTCAGCGAGAGCGTCCACCTCCTTGAGGGAGTCGGGGTTCAGATATGCCTTGTAGTCCTTGCCCTCGGGAATGCCGCTCATGTCGGCCTCGGTGAAGAGCCGGTCGTAGAGTCTCAGGCGTACCTTCTCGCACTGGGTGGCGTTGACCCAGTGGATGGTGCCCTTGACGGAGCGCCAGGTGCCGCTGCCGGGCTTCGTGGTGGGGTCGTAGGTGCAGCGGATCTCGGTGATGTTGCCCTCGGCGTCCTTTACCACCTCCTCGCACTTGATGATATAGGAGTATTTCAGGCGCACCTCTCCGCCGGGACGCAGACGGAAGAACTTCTTGGGAGGCTCCTCCATGAAGTCGGCCCGCTCGATGTAGAGCTCGCGGCCGAAGAGGATGGTCCTCTGCCCTGCCTCGGGGTCCTCGGGATTCTTAGGTGCGGTGCAATATTCGGTACGGCCGGTCTCCACCTCGGTGGCCGCGCTGCACTCGCCGTCGTTCCAGTTGGTGATGACCAGCTTGACGGGGTCGGTGACCACCATATAGCGGTTGGAGCGCTTGTTCAGGTCCTCGCGCAGGCACCACTCCAGGAGCGAGAGGTCGATGAGGTTGTCCCTCTTGGCCACTCCCACCTTCTCGGCGAAGTTGCGGATGCTCTCGGGGGTGTAGCCGCGGCGGCGGATACCGCAGATGGTCGGCATACGGGGATCATCCCAGCCGCTGACAAAGCCGTTGCGCACCAGTTCCAGGAGCTTGCGTTTGCTCATGACGGTGTAGGTGAGGTTCAGGCGGGCAAATTCGTACTGATGCGAGGGGAAGATACCCAGTTGCTCGATGAACCAGTCATAGAGCGGACGGTGTACGTCGAACTCCAGGGTGCAGATTGAATGGGTTATATGCTCTATCGAGTCGCACTGGCCGTGGGCATAATCGTACATCGGGTAGATGCACCATCTGTCCCCGGTGCGGTGGTGCGAGGCATGGATGATGCGGTACATCAGGGGGTCGCGGAACATCATGTTCGGGTGGGCCATGTCGATCTTGGCCCTGAGCACCTTGCTTCCGTCAGGGAACTCCCCGTTCTTCATCCGCTCGAACAGGTCCAGGTTCTCCTCCACACTGCGGTTTCTCCAGGGGCTGTCCACACCGGGCTGCTGGACGGTACCGCGATTGGCGCGTATTTCTTCCTGTGTCTGGTCGTCCACGTAGGCCAGGCCCTTCTTGATGAGCACCACTGCCCAGTCGTAGAGCTGCTGGAAATAGTCGGAGGCGTAGTACTCCCCCGCCCAATTGAAGCCCAGCCACCTGATGTCCTCCTTGATGGAGTCCACGTACTCGGTGTCCTCCTTCACGGGATTGGTGTCGTCGAAGCGGAGATTGGTCCTGCCGCCGTACTTCTGAGCCAGGCCGAAATTGAGGCAGATGCTCTTGGCATGGCCGATATGCAGATAACCGTTCGGCTCCGGCGGGAACCGGGTCATCACCGACTCCACCCTGCCGCTCGCCAGGTCATTCTCAATAATCTCTTCGAGGAAATTTTTCTGCACGGCTCCTTCCGCCGCGTCTTGCTGCTGTCTGTTTACGTCTTCCATCCTTACTGATATTTTTACGGCTGACAAAGATACACAGTTCTCAGAAATCCTGCAGATTTTTTTGTTTTTGTTTTTGTATAATCCGGCCTTATATTCCGGCAAGATAAAAGACTGATCCGACTGCAACGGCAAATAAAGCATTAACAACCTTTGCGATCAGGAAACTGCGGGTACTGGAAGCCAGCAGCGGCAGGGAGGTGTGGCCGTCCTGGGACATGGAACTTGTGAGCAGGACAGAGAACGGGACATAGCCTCCCGCAAAGAGGGTGATGAATACCATGTGCGGGCCGGACTCTGGAATCATGCCGACCAGCGCCGCCAGGATGAGCAGATAGTAGGTGTTGTCCCGCAGCCAGTTGCCCATGTCCACATAGTGCATCACGACGGTAATGACCGCCAGTGCTCCGGCCGTCCAAAGAAACGTCTTGAGGGCATGCTTGCAGATGACATGATGCCAGAGATGCTCCTTGACGAAGTGCTCGGACGATGCCGCCACCTGCAGGGCCACGAAGAGACTCAGAATCGCGAACAGCACGTTCATCCATCTCTCGCTCAGAAAATTGAAGGGCAATGCATGAGCTGCCGCCTCTGTTGCTGCCACCGCAGCGGCTTCCTCCCCGACATGCTCATGCTCCAGAATGCCGGTGAACACAGCGACAGCGAAGACCAGGATAGCGCCTATCAGCACTATCCTCTCCCACCCCGCCGAGCGCATCCCACTGTAGGAGGAGAGGCGGAATATCCGCGGGAACTCCCCCTTATTGGCCTCATGAAGCTCGAAGCCCGGATCGCAGCTCACTCTTATAGGGTGCTTCCGGAACATCAGGTCCGTCAAAAGACCGCAGCCGACAGCCAGCACGAAAAGTACCGCGAACAGAATCAAGGCCTGGCGCGGTATCATCGCCAGCATCACGAACGACTCGTCCCCGGAAGAGGAAATCATCGCAGCCACCAGGGCTCCCATGCTGATGATACCGTGCGAATACAGCGACACCGCCGCGAAGCCGCCTATACAGCCCGGTATCAGGCCCAGCAGCGAGCCGGCCATCACCTGCCTGAGCGGCGAGCCCTGCAGCCGGCCGAACCAGCGCCCGGCCGAAGCCACATTGATGTACTCAATCATAATCATCATCACCATCACCAAGGAGGTAATGAGCCATGCATTGAGAAGGACGTCCTTGAAAATATGCCAGAACATCTGTTACCTGCGGTAGAGTTTCAGCAGCTCGCCGGCTGCCGAGAAAGAGTCTATCTTACCGTCCAGCACAGCTCTCTCATAATCAGGCAGGGCAGCAGCCACGGACGGATCCTCGTAGAACATGTCGTGCAGAGAGTTGTTGATGGTCTCGTACATCCAGTAGCGGTCCTGTTCCAGACGTCTCTTCCAGTAGTAGCCGTTGCCCTTTACCAGCTTGAAGTATTTCTCCATCATGGCCCATATATCCTCCAGACCGGTCTTCTCCACGGAAGAGGCGGTCAGGGCGGTAGGAGCCCAGCCGGACTCGGTGGGCGGGAAGAGGTGAAGGGCGTTGGAATAGAGGGCACGGGCCATGTTGGCCTTGTCGATGTTGTTGCCGTCAGCCTTGTTCACGGTTATCAGGTCCGACATCTCCATCACTCCTCGCTTGATGCCCTGCAGGTCGTCTCCGGCACCGGAGATAAGGATAAGCAGGAAGAAATCGCTCATCGAGTGTACGGCTGTCTCGGACTGTCCCACGCCCACGGTCTCGATGAATACTACGTCGTAGCCGGCGGCCTCGCACAGCAGGATGGTCTCGCGGGTCTTGCGGGCCACACCGCCGAGAGAGCCGGCGGAGGGACTGGGACGGATGAAGGCCATGGGGTTGTTGCAGAGGGTCTCCATACGGGTCTTGTCACCGAGAATACTGCCCTTGGTCTTCTCGCTGCTGGGGTCGATGGCCAGGACGGCGAGACGGTGGCCCTTTGCTGTAACCAGGTTTCCGAAAGCCTCGATGAAGGTACTCTTGCCGGCCCCGGGCACGCCCGTAATACCGATACGCATCGACTCCTTGCGCTTGGAGTGCTCCAGACAGCGCACTATCAGCTCGTGTGCCATGTCCCTGTGCTCGGGCAGAGAACTCTCCACCAGGGTTATGGCCTGGCTGAGAACTATAGTGTTGCCCTCGAGGATACCTTTCATATAGTCTTCCACCGTCATGGCGGCACGCCTGCGGCGGACGATGTTGCTGAGATATGGATTCACGATAGGCGGCTGCTCTATCCCGTCGTTCATCACCAGTGCCGAGTCATCGTGATGATACTCGTCGAAGAAGTCGCCCTGTCTGTCTGATTTATTGTTCATGATATGTGTCTATTTTACGGTATAAATAATAAACAGATTGATTATCGGTCTTGTAGGTGAATTTGTAATGAGAGTCAGAATATTAAGCACTTCCCCTCTCTGTCCCCGCGTATCCACCTTGACACGGACCGTACCGCTCTCTCCGAACGGCACCGGAGACGGTAATTCCACGCTCACGCCACCTTCGCTGGCATCAGCCTTGTATATACGGAAAGTATCCTTGCCGACATTCTTTACTGAAAACTCCCCGCTGAGGACACTACCCTCGTCCACCACTCCGAGTTCCAGGGAGGATGTCCCGAACTGAGGCAGGGCGCCAGCCCTCTTCTGACTTTCAGTAAGAGATGTGAAATTTTCCTTTATGAGCGCCTCCACGGTAAGAACCTCCGTATACTTGCGGCCGTCCACCACTGCCGAGAATGTGAAAGGAATCTTTCCCCATTTTTCGCCGTCCGTATAACGAGTATCTATCACACAGTTAATCCTGACCTTCGACCGCGCCGGGACAACAGTTCCGGACATTGAGACTTTCAGTCCGGGAGTCATGTCTGTAAAGCGGACTTCCACAGCCTTGCCCGAAGTATTGGCCATCTCCACCTCCATGCTGCGCGCCAGTCCCTGCTCTATCTGCCCCATTGATACCGAAGCCTCGCGGAAACCCAGAGGACCGCTTGCCACAGGGAAAAGCTCGGAAAGACTCTTCTGCTTGTCATGGGCTACTCCTTTTACTTTGAGTATTATTGGTTTGCTCAGCCCGGACACATACACTGTAACGGACTTGCTGAAAGGATACGGTCCCTGGTCATTGGTGAACACCACCTTTATTTCCCCGGTTTCTCCAGGCCTGATGGGAGCCTCTGTCCACGTAGGCTCAGTACAGCCGCAGGATGTAACGACACGATGGATGACTACTGGCCTGTCACTGATATTCTTCATAGTGAATGAACAGTCCAGAGGTCCGTCCGAAAGCAGAATGTCCCCGAAATCATAGACTATCCTGTCGAACGAGACTGTCTGCTCGAAAACATTCTGGGCCTCCGCCCGTACTGCACCGGCGGCAATAACGCTGAATAAGGCGACTGCACAGAGAATCAAACGCTTTTTCATATTTACTTAATGAATTAAACGATTTGCCGCCACAAAGATAATCTTTTCGCAAAAAATTATCTATATTTGCAGGGTATTTAATAACACAACTACATTATTTATGGCACACAAAATTGATCCTGATGCTTGCGTAGCATGTGGCTCCTGCATTGACGAATGCCCTGTTGGAGCTATCTCCGCCGGAGATGTTTATTCAATCGATCCTGACACCTGCGCCGACTGCGGTACATGCGTTGACGCTTGTCCCAACGGAGCCATCTCACCGGCATAACCTATTAAACAACAATAAAAAAGAAGGGGTCTCATTCCGAGGCCCCTTTTTTATTACATGCCGCGGACAACGCAGCATTTTACCCCGTTCCGCGCTTTATTCGCCGTTCATGGAGATTAGGAACTCCTCATTGTTCTTCGTCCCTTCCATCCTCTTCTTAAGGAACTCCATAGCCTCCACACTGGTCATGTCCGCGAGGAAGTTACGCAGGACCCACAGACGGTTGATTCTGTCCTTGTCCAGGAGCAGGTCATCGCGGCGGGTACTGCTGAGAGTCACGTCCACTGCGGGGAAGATTCTCTTGTTGGCAAGCTTACGGTCCAGCTGCAGTTCCATGTTTCCGGTACCCTTGAACTCCTCGAAGATCACATCGTCCATTTTGGAGCCTGTATCAGTCAGCGCAGTAGCCAGAATAGTAAGTGACCCTCCGTTCTCAATATTACGTGCGGCGCCGAAGAAACGCTTGGGTTTGTGCAGGGCGTTGGCATCCACACCTCCGGAAAGAACCTTGCCGGATGCGGGCTGTACCGTATTGAATGCCCTGGCCAGACGTGTTATAGAATCAAGGAAGATAACCACATCGTGTCCGCACTCAACCAGCCTCTTGGCCTTCTCAAGAACTATACTGGCCACTTTCACATGTCTCTCCGCAGGCTCATCGAAAGTCGAGGCAACCACTTCAGCCTTCACGCTGCGGGCCATATCCGTAACTTCCTCCGGGCGCTCGTCTATAAGAAGGACAATCATATACACCTCGGGATGATTGTCAGCAATGGCGTTCGCAATATTCTTCAACAAGATGGTTTTTCCTGTCTTCGGCTGGGCCACGATCAGACCGCGCTGGCCCTTTCCTATGGGAGTGAACAGATCTACTACGCGGCATGAAAGGTCGTTGTGGCCATTTCCTGTAAGAGTGAACTTCTCATCCGGAAACAGAGGGGTCAGAAAGTCGAAAGGAACTCTGTCACGGATGTACTCGGGAGTACGGCCGTTGACAGTATGTATCTTCACCAAAGGAAAATACTTGTCCCCTTCACGCGGAGGACGGATCTCGCCGATAATCGTATCTCCCGTCTTCAATGCATACGACTTGATCTGGTTCTGCGAGACATATATGTCATCCGGGGAATTAAGGTAATTATAATCAGACGATCGGAGAAAACCGTAGCCGTCCGGCATAATCTCCAGCACTCCCTGAGCCTCCACGATACCGTCGTACTCGACCGGACGGGGTTGTGGTCGCTGAGCCTCATTTTCTTGAGGCTGAGACTGTTCCTGACGCTTGGGATGCTGCTGAAATCCGGTCTGACTCTGATTCTGCTGTACTGGTACTGACTGCTGCACCGGTTTGGATGCCTCTGCACCACGATCTGCTGTCTGCACAGGATTCTCCACCGGCTTTTCATTCTCGACCGCCTGCTGCACATCCTGATTCTGTATGCGCACACGTTTCCGCCCTCTATGCGAGGCCCCGCGACTGTCACCCTGGGGCTGGAGATTCTCCCCGGAAGCCTTTGACTGTGGCTGCGACTGGGTTTTGGACTGAGTTTCTTTCTCTGTCGGCTGTCCTGCGGAAGTTTCCTCAACTGGCTGAGAAGAAGACGTCTCCGGAACAGCATTCTTTCTAGGACGGCCCCTTTTGCGTTTAGGCTGAGCTTCCGGAGCAGGCTGAGCCTTGGTCTCCGGTGCGTTTTCCGCCACCGCTCCATCCACGGGAGCTGCAGCGGCCGGAGTACGTCTGCGCCTGCTGAGTTTCGGAGTCTCCTTGCTCTGTACGGCCTGCTCATCCAGAATCTTGTAGACCAAATCCTCCTTGGACATGGAGTCTGCCTTCTTGATTCCGAGTTCGACGGCTATACTGCTGAGTTCCTCGAAGCTCTTTTCATGTAATTCCAGTATTCCGTACATCTGTTCTGCTATTTTACTGCTATTACCTCGGCTTCAGCAAGAGCGCCCTTGGGCAGAGCGGCCACCTGGAATGCGACACGTGCGGGGAACGGCTCGCTGAAATACTGCGCATATACTTCATTGAGTGTACCGAAATCCGCCATATCCTGAAGGTATACTGTAGTCTTCACCACGTCACCGAAACTATATCCGGCTTCTGAAAGGACATGACCTATATTCTTGAAAACCTGATGAAGCTGCTCCTTCACTCCGCCTTCGGGGAATTTTCCGGTTGCGGCATCAATGGGAAGCTGACCTGATACATAGAGTGTTCCATCGGCCTGGATAGCCTGACTGTAAGGTCCTACCGCTGCGGGAGCGAGAGGAGATGCTATTACTTTTTTCATTTGTGTAAATATTTTAGTTAATAAATTTTTAATTATCCCATTGCGAAGTACCCTTGCGGTACGACAGCAGGTCTGCCAGAGCCGCGGCCTTGGCATTTATACGGAAGTTCCACTGCTTGTATTGGCCTAAAGGCACCCATGAGAACGTTATCTGGAAGCAGTGAAGGTCGTACGTCGCGCTCACCTGCGTGGTGGTCAGGCGGAGCTGGGTCAGGTCAAATCCTGATGTCAAATTAATATTCAGCGCCTTGGTTATCCTTACCTGACCGTTGACATTCAGCGTCTGCGTATGGTTGTTCCTTACTATCAACTGATCATTGCTATACTGATAGGACTTGGAGTAGCTGTACGAGTAGTTGAAGGAAACGGACCACGGCACCTCAGGATTGAGATAGTAGACCCATCCTCCGGGAATGTATTCTCCGGTTATAGGATGATAATACACTCTGCTGTAAGCAGGGGACTCACCTGTCACCTTTACTCCACCGCCGCCTCGGCTGCCGCTGCCGGAAGACGACGAGCCGTCGTTTCCTTTGCCTTTGCCCTCTCCAGAAATACTGAAACCCAGGGACACATTGGCATTGGTCAGACGCACCAGACGGCCCGGAACTGCCGTTATATTGAAGCGGTTATACCGACGTCCCTGATAGTCCACAGCATATGGATCCAGGGTCATTCCTGCCGAGACACTTACTTTCTCCAGCACGTTTGTCGTCATATTGACATTGATATTGGATAGCTTCATAGAGTCGGCCAGGAAGTTATAGTTTCCGGATATATTCAGATTGTCAATTAGCTTTATTTTTTTCAGACCAGTACCTGTCGTATCTTTCCTGTCCATTACCTTCGCCTCCAGATTATTGCCTATCTGGAATCCCAAAGAAGCTGTCTTGCCGGGCGACGGAGGACTGTACAGACCGCCGGACCATTTATTATACTCCACTGTGTGAGCCACTCCGTGAATATCAGTATAGTTGTAAACTCTATATCCATTCAGCCTGGTACCCATTTCCGGAGCATACGAAACTGACAGAGACGGAGATATCATATGACGGACGGCCCTGAGCTTGCCTCTTCTGAAATTGAACATACCATAGATACGTGTACTCAGCGATGCGCTGGCAGAGAAATTGTGCGATGCGCCGAAATCCTCGAACAGCCCGGTCCGTACGGTCTCCAGCTTATCCGTCTCGGGATTGTAGTACTGACTCTGGGAGCTGAAATACCAGTTCATACCATAAGAGACTGATGGAGAAAGTGTCAGATATTTCAGAATCGTAAAGGTAGGCAGGCCGATGGAGAAATTATGAGTCATACCCGTCTGCATCTTGCTCCAGAAATCAGGATCTCTTACCTCACTGGCCTTGAAGTTTATCTTGTTCTGCAGCGTTGCGCTGTAACTCAGAGCGAACTGCTCGTACCACTTCTCGCTTCCTACCCTGTTCTTGCGGCGGAACGGATAAAAACGATTGACATTAAACGTAATGTTAGGAAATGTTATGGCATAGGAGCTGTCCCTTGAATTCTGACTGTGCAGGGCATTGACCGACACACTCATGGCGCTCCACGTCTTGGAATACGAGATGGACGAGGACACCTGGTTCTGAAGAGCATCATTGATATTGCCGTAGTTGTACTTGTTGTTGGACGGACTGGAGAAATTGACGGACGCCCTGAATGACGTACCCGGTCTGGCCTTCGCGTCCATCGAGTGACTCCACTTGACACTGAAGTTGCGGGTCTGGAAGAAATCCGTGCTTCCGCGCTCACCAGTCTGGTCGTTGGAGAATGACAGGTCCAGCGTTCCGTTAAATTTATATCTCAGCTTGTAACGTGTGGACAGGTTGGCGCTCCAGGATCCTTTGGAGTACAAACTTCCTGTGAGAGCCACGTCAAAATAATCCCCCAGTACAATGTAGAATCCTCCGTCCTTCATGAAAAGACCTCTGGACGCCTCCTCTCCGAAAGAAGGGAACAGCACTCCGCTCGCCCTCTCAGGACGTTTGGGAACAAAACCGAAAGGCAGCATCAGCGGATACAGAGGCACATCTCCCAGCACAAGATATGCCGGGCCAAACACTGTTTTCTGCTTGGGTTCCGTCTCTATCTTGGCCGCCGTCATCTGCAGGTAAAAATGGGGATGATCCAGATCGCAGACTGAATACTTTCCGCCCGTGATGTTTACTGAACGGTCTGGCATCATATTAAGATTGTCCCCACGGAGTATGCCGTCTTCCTCCTGGGTCACCATATTCTTGATTCTGGCCTTACTTGTCCTGAAATTGTAGAATACGTTGTCC
>DWYD01000056.1 GCA_019118865.1 Candidatus Coprenecus merdipullorum
CTTCTTGGTAAGCCCGGCAAAATAGACGCGGTCGAGCTTGCGCACACGGTATCCCAGGGCCTCGAACATACGACGGACGATGCGGTTGCGGCCCGAATGGATTTCTATGCCCACAACACTGCGGTCATCCCCGTTGTAGGCTACTTCGTCGGCATATGCGGGACCATCCTCGAGGTCCACCCCCTGTACGAGCCGGTCCATGTCCTCTGGCTTGAGGTTCTTGTCCAGGGTCACCTGGTATATCTTTTTCTTTTGGAAGGAAGGATGTGTCAGCTTCTCTGCAAGCTCTCCGTCGTTGGTCAGCAACAGAACACCGGTCGTGGAGCGGTCCAGCCGTCCTACGGGGAAAATGCGCTCGGGGCACATATCCCTACTGATGAGCTGCATCACGTTCTTCTCGGCATGGGGGTCGCTGGTGGTGGTCACGAAGTCCTTGGGCTTGTTGAGCAGGACGTATACCTTCTTCTCGCCGCGCAGACGCTCTCCGTTGAAGCGGACATCGTCCTGAGCCGGATTGACCTTAACTCCCATCTCGGTAACCACTTCTCCGTTGACCGTCACCAGGCCTGCAGCGATATACTCGTCTGCCTCACGGCGGGAACATATTCCGGAGTTGGCGATAAATTTGTTGAGACGTACCAGTCCGTCATCCTCCTTCACCACTGCCGTAGTTTTAGGCATCTGCGGCCTGTCCATACCGGGATGCCCGGAACGGACCCGGCGCTCATAGCCACTGTGTTCCTTAAACTGGCGGCCCGTACGCTCTCCAGTCGTGAAGGGCTTGCCGCTCCTGCCGCGGAATCCGGGCCGGCCGCCGGCTGTTTCCTGTTTTCCTCCACGAAATCCGGGTTTTCCGTTATTGTCCCTGCGGAAATTGCCGTTATTCCGGTCCTGCCTTGAGAATCTGCCTTCGGACCGTTCTTCTCCATTTCTGTCGAAAGACCTGCGGGGTCTGAATGAATGTCTCTCTCCCGAGGCTTTGTGATCGGAATAATCTGTTTTCCTGTAGTCTGTGCGGTCCTGTCCCTCCCGGGTCTGTGACCGTCTGATGCGTGGTCTCATGTCGATAGCTATCTGTTTTTTTGTTGAAATTTGCACGCAAAGGTATGTCAATCGAATATAATTTCCTATTTTTACACCATCATTTTATAAAACGTGTGAAAGTCATGAAGAGGAGAACATCTGCCCGGCCCCGCCGCAACCGCCGCCTGACAATGGCCGCCGAAAATATCGATATGGCGTTGAGGGCCGTCAAATCCAACAGACTCAGGTCATCCCTGACCATTGCCATCATTGCCCTGGGAATTACTTCCCTGGTAGGCATTCTTACTGCCGTAGACTCGATGGATGCCACTCTAAAGGACGCCTACAGCCGTATGGGTGCAGGCATCATCAACATCCGCTCGCTCTATTCAATGCCGGCAGACATGCACCGAATCCGCAACTCCCGCGAGATATCACGGGCTCAGGCCGAACGGTTTGCGGACTACTACGAAACACCGGCCACCGTAACCCTGTTCACTACTGTCCTGTCAGGTACCAGGGCCGAAGCAGGGCAAAAACGCACCAATCCCACCGTAGATGTCATTGCTACGGACGGCGGCTATATGAAATTCAACATGCTGGAGATATCCTCCGGACGCAGCCTTTCTGCCTCCGACGTGGAGGGAGGCAGATTCTATTGTGTCATAGGGGACAATGTGGCCCGCACCCTCTTCGACGCGCAGAATGATCCAGTGGGACAGACAGTGCATATCTCCGGGCACAGTTATATAATAATAGGAGTAGCTGCCCCAGTCGGGAACAACGCAGGCGGAAGCATGGATGACAACATCCTGATACCATATACCAATGCTCTGGCCAATCTGGCCTCCTCCTCCCCAGACTTCACCATCGGCATCCTCCCTGATCCCTCCGTCAGTTCCGAGACTGCCGCAACAGAAGCCGAAATGACATTCAGAGCCGTCCGGCGACTGGCACCTTTCGATGACGCGGACTTCCGCATCACCCGCAGCGAGGCGGTCATTGAGGAACTAAACTACACGATGCGCACACTTACGATAGCCGCTATCGTCATAGGCCTGGTAACCCTGACCGGAGCGGCAGTAGGCCTGATGAACATCATGCTGGTATCGGTCCGCGAACGTACCAGGGAAATCGGTACGCGCAAGGCTCTTGGAGCCGCCTCTAAGCGCATCAAGGCACAGTTCCTGATGGAGTCGGTAATAATTGGCCAGACCGGCGGTCTGATAGGTATCGCCGCCGGCATCCTCATAGGCAACATCATCGCAGCAGTCATGCAGTCCTCATTCGTAATCCCATGGCTCTGGATGCTCCTGGCCATCGTCCTCTGCATGGTCGTCGGTATCCTTTCGGGCTACATCCCCGCAAAACGCGCCGCTGCCCTCGATCCTATCGAGTGCCTGCGGTATGAGTAGCGGTTATCGGCAACAGTTATCGTAAGAATTTAAAGCAGCGCGAGCAGCGCATCGACATCGGCCTCGGTAGTGGCCCAGTCGGTGACGAAGCGGATAGCGCTGCGGCGGTCGTCGAGGTGTTCCCAAAGGGAGAAGGTGGCATGGCCGCGGAGGCGGTCCACCACAGAATTGTCGACGATGACGAAGAGCTGGTTGGTCTTGGGCGGGGCGTAGAAAGTATAGCCCTTGGCGGAAAGGCCGGAGGCGAGGCGGTCTGCGGCAGACAGAGCCACCTTGCCTATGCGCTCGTAGAGGCCGTCGGTGAAGAGGGTGTCGAACTGGACTCCGAGCAGACGTCCCTTGGCCAGAAGGGCTCCGCGCTGCTTGATGAGCGAGAAGAGGTTGCCTACCAGGCCGGGACGGGGCACGACGAGGGCTTCTCCGAAGAGGGCGCCGCACTTGGTGCCGCCGATGTAGAACATGTCGCAGATGGAAGCGATATCCCTCAACGACACATCGTTGCGGTCGGAGGCAAGGGCGTATGCCAGGCGGGCGCCGTCCAGATACAGCGGGATGCGGTACTCATGGCAGACACCGGCCATCTCCCGGAGCTCGGCCAGGGAGTACAGACCGCCCTGCTCTGTAGGATGGGTGACATAGACCATGCCGGGCTCGACCATGTGGGCGTAGTTCTCATCGGCCCAGTATGCCCGCAGATATTCCCGGACCTCAGAAGCCCGCAGCTTGCCTCCGTCGTGGGCAGGCAGGGCCAGGACCTTGTGCCCGGTGGCCTCGACGGCTCCCGACTCGTGATGGTTGATGTGGCCGGAGACGGGCGAGATGACGCCCTGGCAGTGACGGAGGACGGCACAGGCGGCGAGGGCATTGACCTGGGTGCCTCCTATCAGCAGATGAATCTGGGCCTCGGGACAGCCGCAGGCCGCGCGGATTTTCTCCACGGCGGCGGCAGTATAGGGGTAGTCTCCATAACCGAGGGTCTGCTGCATATTGGTGCGGACCAGTGCCTGCATCACTTCCGGGCAGGCTCCCCGCATGTAGTCGTTTTCAAAATTGAGCATGTTGCCTCCTGTATTGTCCTAGAATAATTCTTTCTTGCGTATATCCTTGACCCGCAGCTGGATGTTGGCTATGCCGCGGTAGTAGTTCTCCGCGATGGAGTAGCAGATGTCCACCGGATTGCCGGCGTGCAGGTGCTCGAAATGCTCTGAGCGGTTGAAGGCGATGGCCGAGATGTGGCGGTAGGGCTCGTCCTCCTGTATCAGCTCCAGCTTCATGTGGCCGTTGTCGGAGCCGACGAGGCGGCCGTTGCCGTTGTCATAGACATTCTCGGTGATGAACACCGGCGAGAGGTTCCCGGGGCCGAAGGGCTGGAACTGCTTGAGTATTCTGAAGAACTTCGGGGTAATCTGCTTGAAGTCCAGATAGGTGTCAATGGTCACTACGGGTGTGAGGATGTCCTCGGTGATCTTGGCCGCTACGACCCGTTCGAACTTCTCCGCGAAGGGCTTTAAATTCTCCTGCTTGAGGGTGAGACCGGCCGCGTACATGTGGCCTCCGAAATTTTCCAGATATTCCGAGCATTCCTCTATCGCCTCATAGAGGTCGAAGCCGGCGATACTGCGGGCCGAGCCGGTGATGAAGCCGTTGGACTCCGTGAGGACGATCGTGGGACGGTAGAACGCCTCCACGAGCCTTGAGGCAACGATGCCGACCACTCCCTTGTGCCACTTGGGATTGAACACGACAGTGGACTTGCGCAGGGGGTAGTCCTTGGAGCGCTTGACGGTCTCTATCGCCTCGCGGGTTATCTCCTTGTCCACGCTCTTGCGCTCCTTGTTGTGGGTGTCGATGGCCTTGCCGATGCTCTGGGCCTCGTCGTCATTGCGGCAGACGAGGAGATGGACGGCGGTGCGGCCCGACTCCATGCGGCCTGCGGCATTGATCCTGGGGCCTATCTTGAAGACTATGTCGTCGATGGTGATCTTGTGGTTCTCCAGGCCGGAGAGCTTGATGATGGAGAGCAGGCCCTTGCTCGGAGAGGTGTTGAGCCGCTCGAGGCCGTAGTAGGCCAGGATACGGTTCTCGCCGGTCATGGAGACCAGATCTGCGGCAATGCTGACGGCCACCAGGTCGAGGAAGGACTCCACCCATGCGAAGGGCAGTCCCTTGCGGAAGGCGTAGGCCTGGACGAGCTTGAAGCCGACTCCGCAGCCGGAGAGGTCGTCGAAGGGATAGCTGCAGTCGTGCCGCTTGGGGTCGAGGATGGCGGCGGCGGGGGGCAGGGTCTCGTCCGGGAGATGGTGGTCGCAGATGATGATGTCGATGCCCTTGTCCTTGGCATAGCGGACCTTCTCCACGGCCTTGATGCCGCAGTCGAGGGAGATAATCAGGGTGTAGCCGTTCTCCCAGGCCCAGTCAATGCCCTTATATGAGATGCCGTAGCCCTCGTCGTAGCGGTCTGGGATGTAGTATTCGACATTGGGGTTGAAATTGCGTATGAAGGTGTACATCAGGGCTACTGCCGTGGTACCGTCCACGTCGTAGTCTCCGTATATCATGACCCTTTCCTCCTCGGCGATAGCCTTCTCGAGCCGGTCTACAGCCCTGTCCATATCTTTCATCAGGAAGGGGTCGTGGAGCTTGGAGAGGTCGGGCTTGAAGAACTCGCGGGCCCGGTCAGCGGTGGTGATGCCGCGCTGTACCAGAAGATTGGCGAGAACCTGGTCGATGCCCAGCTCGGAGGAGAGGGCGCGGACCAGAGCGGGGTTGCCCTGTTCTTTAACTATCCATTTTTTTTCGATTGACATGAGCGCAAATTTACAAAATTTATCGAATGGTGCGGAAGTTGTTTAAAATACTTTCTTAAATTTGCCGATTGAACTAATAACGACAAGATGGAAAATATAGAACTGAACGAACAGGAGCAGAACCGCCGTGACGCCGTCACCAAGCTCCGCGAGCTGGGGATAGAGCCTTATCCCGCAGCACTTTTCGAAGTCAATACCACCTCAACCGAGATAAAGGAAAAATACGATCCGGAAAAGTGCCCCTTCCCTGAAATATCCATAGCCGGCAGGATGATGAGCCGCCGTATCATGGGCGCCGCCTCGTTCATCGAGCTGCAGGACTCCGAAGGCAGGATTCAGGTCTATATCAAGCGCGACGAGATCTGCCCCGGCGAAGACAAGACCATGTACAACACCGTCTTCAAGAAGCTCCTCGACATCGGTGACTTCGTGGGCATCAAGGGCTACGCCTTCATCACCCAGACCGGCCAGCTCTCCATCCACGCCAAAAGTCTGACCGTCCTCTCCAAGTCCCTGAGGGTGCTCCCGATAGTCAAGGAGAAGGAGGGCAAGGTCTACGACGCATTCTCCGACCCCGAGCTCCGCTACCGCATGAGGTATGTGGACCTGGTGGTCAATCCCCAGGTAAAGGACGTCTTCATCAAGAGGACCCGCATCATACAGACCATGAGGGAGTACTTCAACTCTTTCGGCTACATGGAGGTCGAGACCCCCATCCTCCAGCCCATCCCCGGAGGCGCCAATGCCAGGCCCTTCATCACCCACCACAACGCCCTGGACATCCCCCTGTACCTGCGTATCGCCAACGAGCTCTACCTCAAGAGGCTGATCGTCGGAGGCTTCGCCGGCGTCTACGAGTTCGCCAAGGACTTCCGCAACGAGGGCATGGACAAGTCCCATAACCCCGAGTTCACTTGCATGGAAATATACGTGGCCTACAAGGACTATATC
>DWYD01000057.1 GCA_019118865.1 Candidatus Coprenecus merdipullorum
CATTGCCGGCCAGGATTATCTGCATGTACTCGCGGGCGTATGATATGGTGTTCTCGCTCGCACCGAAGAAGTAGAGTATCGGGTCGAGGAAGGCCAGGGCCACTATCGTAAAGAGCAGTCCTATTAAGAAATTAAGCACCACCACGTTGCCCAGTACCTTCTTCGCGACATCGTAGTTCTTCTGGCCGAGGAGCATCGAGGCCATGGTCGAGGCTCCGACTCCTACGAGGGTGCCGAAGGCCGCCGCGAGGTTCATGAAGGGGAAGGTAAGAGCCAGTCCGGAGATGGCGTATGGCCCTACGCCGTGGCCGATGAAGATAGCATCGACCATATTGTAGAGCGAGGAGGCGGTCATGGCGATGATCGCCGGGATAGCGTACTGTTTCAGAAGTTTGGGGATTCTCTCAGTCCCCAGCTCGGTAGGAACTCTTGCATTCATGCCGCAAAATTACACAAATCCCGCTAACATTTTCCAGAAGAAAGTCATAAATTTGCACCTCGATTTTAGAACCGTAAAACCTCAAACCGATGATTACATTTATCGCCTGTCTCGCAGCCCTCGTAATAGGCTACTTCACCTACGGAAAATTCGTGGAAAGATTCTTCGGGGTCTCCTCCGACCGCCCCACCCCTGCCAAGCGCCTGGCCGACGGCGTGGACTACCAGGAGATGAAGCCATGGAGGATATTCATCATCCAGTTCCTCAACATAGCCGGCCTCGGCCCTATCTTCGGAGCCATCCTCGGCGCTGCCTACGGCCCGGTGGCCTACATCTGGATAGTCCTCGGCTGCATCTTCATGGGAGCGGCCCACGACTTCTTCTCAGGCATGCTCTCGGTGCGCAACGACGGCATGAGCCTGCCGGACATGGTGGGCAAATACCTCGGAAGCGGGGTCAAGAAGTTCCTGGTCTTCTTCTCAGCCTTCATCCTCATCGCCGTGGGAGTCTCCTTCGTCACCGGACCGGCCGACCTGCTGCACACCCTCACGGGCTGGGACAAGCGCATCTGGCTCTACATCGTATTCGCCTACTACATCGTAGCCACCCTGCTCCCGGTGGACAAGATCATCGGCAAGCTCTACCCTATATTCGGCGCCGTCCTGCTCTTCATGGCCGTGGCCATAGCCGGGGCAATGCTCGTCAAGGGCTTCTCCGGAGAGCTCCGGATGACAGAGCTTACTTTCGACAGCTTCCGCAACTTCCACACCAACCCCGAGAGCAACATCCTCATCCCCATGCTCTTC
This sequence comes from Candidatus Coprenecus merdipullorum, assembly GCA_019118865.1. Taxonomy (GTDB): domain Bacteria; phylum Bacteroidota; class Bacteroidia; order Bacteroidales; family UBA932; genus Coprenecus; species Coprenecus merdipullorum. Next base: position 1,246 of record DWYD01000057.1, read on the forward strand.
GTGGTCATCTCCTGCGGAGCCATCTCCGGCTTCCACTCCACTCAGAGCCCCATCATGGCCCGCTGCCTGAGCGATGAGAAGTACGGCCGTCCCATATTCTACGGAGCCATGATAGCCGAAGGCATAGTGGCCATGATCTGGGCCACAGCCGCCATAGCCTACTTCGGCGGTCCGGAGGGCCTCAACGCCGCGGCCGACGCCGGCAAGACACCCGCCATCATGGTCGACGAGATCTGCCAGTCGTGGCTGGGTCAGGTCGGAGCGGTGATAGCGATACTCGGAGTGGTGGTCTGCCCCATCACCTCCGGAGACACAGCCTTCCGCAGCCTCCGGCTCACGATAGGCGACGCCCTGAAATTCAACCAGAAGCCCATACGCAACCGCCTTATCATAGCAGTGCCTATATTTGTAGTGGCATTTATCCTCTGCAAGGTGGACTTCTCCACCATCTGGAAATACGTGGGTATCGGCAACCAGGTGCTGGCGACCGTAGTGACATGGACTGCTGCGGCCTACCTCGTCCGCAACGGCCGCAGCCACCTGATGATGTCCCTGCCCGCCACCTTCCTGACCTTCATCTGCGTATGCTATTTCATGATAGCTCCTTACAATGTAGGAGGACTCTCCCTGCCCTCCACCGTAAGCTACATCACAGGAGTCGCCGCAGCCCTGGGCCTGTTCACATTCTTCGTGATAAAAACAAAAAAGCTGAGAGGACAGATCCCCTCAGCTTCCTATAAAGATTGATTCGGAAAAATCAGTATTTCCTGACCTCCTCGCGTCCTTCGAGCACCGCAAGGGCATTGCCTGCGAGGGCACCCATCTCATCCTCTCCCGGATATACCTTCACGGGAGCGATGAAGGACACCATGTCGGCTATCTGCTGCATCAGTTCCTTGCCGTAGGCAATACCGCCTGTGAGCAGGATGGCGTCCACCTTGCCGGAGAGCGCCGCCGCCATGCCGCCGATGGCCTTGGCCACGTTGTAGGCAAATGCGTCGGAGATGAGCCTGGCCTTGGCGTCACCGGCAGCCACACGGTCCTCCACCTCCTTGAAGGAATTGGTGCCGAGATGGGCCACGATACCGCCCTTGCCGGAAATCATCTTCTTAATCTCAGCGTGGGTGTACTTGCCGCTGAAGCATGCGTCAGCCACCTGCATGGCGGACAGACCGCCGGTGCGCTCGGGGCTGAACGGGCCCTCACCGAAGAGTGCGTTGTTTACGTCCACTACCCTGCCGCCGCTGTGGGCTCCTACGGAGACTCCGCCGCCGAGGTGGGCGACGATGAGGTTGAGGTCAGCGTAGGCGCGGCCGGTCTCGCGGGCATAGAGCTTGGCGATGGCCTTGTGGTTCAGTGCGTGGAAAATCGAAATCTTCGGGAAGAGCGGATGACCGCTGACGCGGGCTATGTCCGTGAGCTCGTCCACTACGACGGGATCGGCGATGAATGCCCTGCAGCCCTCTATCGAAGCTGCAATCCTCTTGGCCAAGATACCGCCGAGGTTGCTGGCATGCTCGCCGTAGCAGGCAGAGGCCAGGTCCGCGGTCATAGCGTCATTGACTTCATACACACCGGAGGATATAGGGCGGAGCAGACCGCCGCGGCCTACGATGACCGCGATGTCGGAGAGCCTGACACCGTTCTCTTCCAGTGCTGCAAGGATAGTCCTCTCGCGGAACTCGAGCTGGTCGATGACCCTCTCGTACTGCGAGATCTCCTCGGACGAATGTCTGAGTGTCTTTGTAAATACTTCTTTTTCCCCCTCGAAAAGAGCTATCTTGGTAGATGTGGAACCGGGGTTTATTGCCAGTATATATGCCATGATTCCTCGGTTCTATTTTGCTGTGAGTGCTGCGAGTGCTATTGAGTTCAACTTGGTCTCGATACTGTCGGCACGGCTGGAGAGCACGCAGGGAGCCATGGCTCCGGCTACGATGGCAGCCTGCTTGACACCCTGGCAGAGCTGGGAGTTAACCTTATAGAAGGTGTTGGCGGACTCGATATTGGGGAAGAGGAGACAGTCGGCGTCGCCGGCCACGGGGCTGACGAGTTTCTTGATCTGTACGGCTTCCTTCGAGATGGCCACGTCGAGGGCCAGAGGACCGTCACCCAGGCAGCCGGGAATCTGACCGCGGTCGATCATCTTGGAGATGATGGCGGCGTCCACGCAGGCCTGCATGGCGGGCAGCATCTGCTCAGTAGCGGCGAGCAGGGCCACCTTGGGCTTCTCGATCTGGAGAGCCTTGGCGGTGTTGACCAGATACTTCACGATGGCGATCTTCTGATTGAGGTCAGGAAGAGGGATGACGGCCATGTCACCGAGAACGATGAGCTTATGGTAGTTGGGGTTGTCCAGCACGCATACGTGGCTGAGGACGGCCTTGGGAGGAAGGAGACCCTTCTCCTTGTTCAGGATGCCTCTCATGTACTTGTCGGTGGAGCAGAGACCCTTCATCAGGATGTCGCCCTGCCCCTCGCGCACCATGAGGACGGCCTGTGCGATGGAGGCCAGCTCATTCTCGTTGTTGATGATGGTGAATACCGAGGGGTCGATCTTCTCGGCCTCGCAGACCTTCTTGATCATGTTGACGTCACCCACGAGGGTAGCGTCCACGATACCGAGCTCCACGGCCTTGTAGGCTGCGGTGATAGTGTGGTCGTCCACGGCCCATGCCGCGATCAGACGTTTACGGGTCTTTGAGCGGAGAATCTCATAGATCTGTTCGAAACTTGTAATCATGTCTTTGATTTTAAAAATTATACTGTCAGTGTTATTATTTCAGGATATTTATCCGCGTACCAGGTGCATGGTGTCGCGGGCGATGACCAGCTCCTCGTTGGTGGTGAGGGTAAGCACCTTGACCCTGGAGGTGGGCTTGGACAGCAGCTTGTCCTCTCCGCGCACTCCGTCGTTGGCTGCGGAGTCGAACTCCACTCCGAGGTAGCCGAGGGTCCTGCAGATCTCCTCGCGGGCCTCAGCGTCGTTCTCGCCGATACCGCCGGTGAAGACTATCACGTCCAGACCGCCCATCACGGCGCTGTAGGCACCGATATACTTGCGCACGCTGTGGAAGAACATATTCAGGGCCAGACCCGCACGGTAATTGCCTCCGTCACGGGCATTGACGATGTCGCGGCAGTCGGAGGAGACACCGGAGACGCCGAGGAAGCCGCTCTTCTTATTCAGAAAACTGGTAATGCCGCTGACGTCCAGATGCTCCTTCTCCTGGATATAGGTCACCACGCCGGCGTCGATGTTGCCGCAGCGGGTACCCATCACCACGCCCTCTACGGGAGTGAAGCCCATGGAAGTGTCCACCGACTTGCCGTTGAGCACCGCTGTCACGGAACCGCCGTTGCCGAGGTGGCAGGTGACTATCTTGGACTTGTTGATGTCCATGCCTAGGAACTCGCAGGCTTTCTGGGCCACGAACTTGTGGCTGGTACCGTGGAATCCGTAGCGGCGGATGCGGTAGTTCTCATAGCACTCGTAGGGAATGGCGTACATGTACGCATAGTCAGGCATGGTCTGATGGAAGGATGTGTCGAAGACTGCGACCTGGGGCACTGCGGGCAGGAGGGTCTTGACGGCACGGATACCGAGGAGGTTGGCGGGGTTGTGCAGGGGAGCCAGCTCGCAGAGGCTCTCGATGCCCTCAATCACCTTGTCGTCTATCAGGCAGGACTCGGGGAAGAGCTCGCCGCCGTGAGCCACGCGGTGACCTACGGCCTGAATCTCGTTCAGGGACTTGAGCACACCGCACTTGGGGTCTGTAAGCAGCTCGAGCACGGACTTGATGCCCTCGGTATGGTCGGGCACGGGCTTGTCGATTACAACTTTATCCTTGCCCGCGGGACGGTGGGTCACCTCCCCCATCTCGAGTCCGATTCGTTCCACAAGTCCCTTGGCCAGAAGGGAATAGTTGTTAGCGTCCTGCATGTCGAGGACCTGATACTTCAGCGATGAGCTTCCGCAGTTGATTACCAGTACGATCATAGTCTTTTTATTTTGTTAAAATTTATTCCATCAATCTTGCAAAGTTAAACATAAAATAGGAATTTTCATAAACAATTATTACCTTGCGTTTCAAATCCAAAAAAGAGAGGAAAGCATGAGGAGGGAGCTATATTTTTTTGCAGCTGCACTGTTGTTCGTATCCGGCAATCTGACAGCAGAATATATTTTTACTTTTACCCCGGAGAATATACGTACCGCAGCAGCAGCTATCTTTCTGCTCTGCATTTCCGACCTCATTCTCGTTTTAACGGTAAAAAAGAGATTACCGTGGATATTCCTCACCGCATTTCTACTTCTGGGAGCATCGGGAGCCGCAGCACACGAATTTTTCAGGCCCGGCCCGACATCTTCGTCCCTGAGCGACAGCCGCAGCCTGACTCTGAAAGGCATCATCTCAGACGGCGGCCTTTCCTCCTCCGGACGGCCGTTTCTGGAGATAGAGCTTGAAAATGAGAACACCATTATATACAATATACCAGCCGGAGTACGGTGGAGAGCCGGCGACACAGTTACTGCATCCGGATTAGGATGCTCCAGAGTTGAGAATTTCACTCCGGACTTCGACTATAGAAAGTGGATGGAAAGGCAGGGGGTATTCTATACCTGCTTCTACAGGCGCGGATCGGAGCTGGAGGTACATTCCTGCACTTCTCCGGCTCTAAAATTCATTCCCTCGCGGTTAAGGGAGAGCTTCTCATCCGCGGTGGACTCCTTGCTGCCGTCAGAAGAAATGGCAGGAACAAGGGCTGTAGTCAAGGCTCTGGCATACGGTTATCAGGACGAGATACCTTCAGAAATAGAGGAGAGCTTCCGCCAGAGCGGTGCCATTCATCTGCTGGCAATATCGGGAATGCACCTTGGATTGTTCTACGGTATCCTGTCCTACCTGCTGGCATTCGCCGGCAACGCACCGGCAGTACGCAGGGTGCGGTCTGTCCTAATCATCATAATCCTATGGGCGTTCACCATCTTTACAGGCTGCGGGGTCTCTATCCTCCGGGCAGCCGTAATGTTCAGCATTTACGAAGGAGGAGCACTCTTCGGAAGGGTTCGCAGCGGCATCAACTCCATGGCACTCAGCGCTATCATCATCACCATCGCTGACCCGGACGCGCCCTCAGGGCTCAGTTTCCAACTCTCATACGCGGCAATGACTGCTATTTTTCTGATATACCCCCACCTGAGAGCCATCCTGCCTACCCGCAAGCGGATTGCCGGCAACATCATAGATATCTGCGCCATGACTGTAGCCTGCCAGATCACCACCGCACCCATAATATATCTTCATTTCAGGACCTTCGCATTCTTCTCCTTGTTAGCCAACCTTTTATGCACGCCATTGGTCAGCATAGCCATGGCTCTCATACCAGCCGCTTTTGCAGCATCATGGATTGGCGGGGAAGCCGCTGAAACCACGACCCGGCTGCTGCAGGTGGTAATAAAAATTTTCATTGACATCAACAACATTCTCAGCAACTTATAAACAAACTGACGAAAAAGGGTGTATTTTTCTTGTAAAAACTTCCGAAAACGGAAGTATATTTGCACCCGTTATTAACCACAACAACTACTTTTATGGGAGGAATTTTTGGAGTCATCTCCACCAAGCAATGCAGAAATGACCTCTTCTACGGAGTAGACTACCATTCTCACCTGGGAACACGCAGGGGCGGCATGGCTGTCTACAACGGTGACGGTATCTTCGCAAGAGATATCCACTCTCTCGAGAACTCCTATTTCAGAGTCAAGTTTGAGGACGACCTGTACAAGTACACCGGTAACCTCGGCATCGGGGTGATCAGTGATACTGACGCACAGCCCATAGTCGTCAATTCCCATCTGGGACGCTTCGCCATCGTGACGGTCGGCAAGATATGCAACATCGCCGACCTGGAGAAGGAGATGCTGTCCCAGAACAAGAACTTCACCGAGCTCAGTTCCGGCAAGACCAACCCGACCGAACTCATCGCCCAGATCATCACCTGCTCCCCCTCCTTCGAGGAAGGCATCAAGTCCGTCCAGCAGAAGGTCAAGGGCTCGTGTACCTTCGTTATCCTCACTGATAACTGCCTCATCGCATGCAGGGACCTCTACGGCAGGACACCACTGGTCATCGGCAAGAAGGATACAGAGGAAGACGGCCAGAGAGTTCTGGCCCATGCAGTCGCATCCGAATCGTGCAGCTTTCCCAACCTGGGATACAAGGACGAGTACATCCTCGGCCCCGGTGAGGCTGTCAAAATGACAGCTGATTCCCTCGAGCAGATAGTAAAGCCCGGCAAGAAGATGCAGATATGTTCCTTCCTGTGGATTTACTACGGCTATCCCGCTTCCTCATACGAGGGCATCAACGTGGACGAGGTTCGCTACAACCTTGGCTATAAGATGGCCAAGCAGGACGACTCCGACATGGACACCGTATGCTCCATCCCCGACTCCGGCACCTGCATGGCCATAGGCTACTCCGACGGCAAGGGCGTGCCCTTCCGCAACGGCTACGTCAAATACACCCCGACCTGGCCCCGCAGCTTTACCCCTACCAGTCAGGACAGGCGCAACCTTGTGGCCAAGATGAAGCTGATTCCCAACGGCACCATCCTCCACAATCACCGACCGGTATTCTGCGATGACTCCATAGTCCGCGGCACCCAGCTGCGCAACAATGTCCGCAACCTCTACGAGTACGGAGCCAAGGAGGTGCACGTGCGCATCAGCTGTCCTCCCCTGGTGTATCCATGCGAGTTCATAAACTTCTCCGAATCGAGGACTCCGCTGGAGCTCATCTGCCGCAGGTTTATACAGCAGAAAGAAGGAGCTCACGACAGGAATCTGGGCAAATATGTGCGCAACGACACGGCCGAATACGCAGAGATGGTGGAGTACATCCGTAAGGAGGTCAATGTCGCATCTCTAAAATTCAACACTATCGACAACTTGATTTCATCCATTGGTCTGCCAAGGGAAATGGTTTGCACTCACTGTTTTGACGGCAGCAGTTACGGGCACGAATAGGTACTTGGACACACTGTAAAAAAACAGTTTTGTTTATTTTTTCTTTGAGGTATGAATTAATTTTATACCTTTGCAGGGAAAATATAACCAAACTGCACGCATGAACATCTTTGTATCGAACCTGAATTACAAGGTCAGAAAGGAGGATCTCACAGCACTGTTCACTCCTTACGGTGAGGTAACCTCAGCCAGGATTATTGTCAACAAGGAGACTAGAAGATCCAGAGGTTACGGCTTTGTCGAAATGTCTGAAGAAGAAGGCATGAAAGCTATAGAAGCCCTTAATGGAACCGAATATATGGGGCGTACCATTACAGTAGCTGTCGGCAACGAGAAGCCTCAGCCTCAACCGAAAGAAGAACCTGCCGCTGAGTAAGCGTTAGCTTTTCCACATTAAACGCCGCAGATATTGCGGCGTTTTTTTTGGCTTAGCAAATAAATTTGCTCTGCTCTCGGCTTCTGCGTATATTCGGCTTCGCCGCATATACTGTGGCGCCTCGGCATAGCAAATAAATTTGCTCTGCTCTCGGCTTCTGCGTATATTTG
>DWYD01000058.1 GCA_019118865.1 Candidatus Coprenecus merdipullorum
ATGATCATGATCGCCAAGGGCAACCGCAGCCAGCAGGTGACCGACGCCTGCAAGAAGCACGGCGGCTTCTACCTCGGCAGCATCGGCGGCCCCGCGGCCATCCTGGCTCAGGACAATATCAAGAAGGTCGAGCTCCTCGAGTATCCCGAACTCGGCATGGAGGCCATCTGGAAGATCGAGGTAGTCGACTTCCCCGCCTTCATCCTCGTGGACGACAAGGGCAACGACTTCTTCAAGACTGTCCTCAAGTAAGACAGACGGCCTCATCATGAGGAGTAAGCTAACAGCAATATTGATAATAGGTATCGCCGCGCTGTCGCTGTACGGGTGCGGCGGTACTGTTATTGGGGACAACAGTGACCAAAGCGTTGATGCTTTGGGTGACCGGCTGGACCGCCTGACCGTGGACGGAGAGTGGGACTCACTTTTCAGCATAACGATGCCTCTGGTCTACGGGGCCCAGGCCGATACCCTCTCCAAGGTGTGTGCGTCGTTGTACAACGCGCAGTATTGGCTTTACCGCGAGTCATTGGATTCGGTGGCTCACTATCTGGATATCGTGCAGCGCAATCTGGACAGCATCGACGGTCTGGGGATGGAGGGCATGTACTATGTCCTGGAGGGTATGTACCGTATGAAGTCGGAGTGGGACTTTCCCGGGATGGTGGGGATGCTGCTTAAGAGCTATGATGTCTATAAGGAGCTGGGAGAGGTGGCCAATATGGCTTACCCTCTGATCAATATCGTAAATTTTTATTATATGCGTTCGGATGTCCGGGGCCTGGATTATGCCCGGGAGGTCTATGCGCTGGTCCGGGACAACTCGCTTTCTCCATATTATCAGGGAGTAGCTTCCATGATCATGGCTGAGATGCTGTCTTTGTCGGATTCTCCAAGGGATGCATGGCCGTACTTGAGGACAGCGGACTCTCTTATCCGCAGCGAGGAGTATGAGCCGTATTACAGCATCATAGACCTGCTGAAGGCGGATATGTCTCTGCTGGACGGAGACAGTACGGCAGCAGATTCGCTGTATGCTGTGGCGTTGGAGCGCGAGGCAGTGACAGAGCCGGTGGTGATATCCCTGATATGCCTGCATTACGGCCGTTTCTGCGAGGACAGAGGAATGAACGGGAAAGCTGCGGAGCTGTACAGAAAAGGCCTGGCTATATCCGACCGGTATGCCAATATGGAGCTTAGGAACGAGCTGCAGCTCCATCTGGCCGATGTCAGTTATGAACTCGGGGATATGAAAGGCTCTTTGTCCAATTACCGGGCGAGCCAGATGGGACGGGTGCGGAGCCAGGAGTGGGAACTCAACGACCTGAGAATGTCCTATCAGGAGGTGCTGCACAAGCAGGAGGTGCAGGCCAAGGAACTGGCTCTGGTGAAGTCCCGCAGGCTGGTACTTGTCGTGGTCTTCGTGCTGATAATCGTGGCGGTAGTATCGGTGTCCTTCATTGTCCTTTTCAGGCGGCAGCGTCGGCTCAACCGGACTCTGGTGGACCAGTACCGGAGCTACATGCAGCGGACGCAGCAGAAACAGCCGGCAGAAGAGGCGGACCGCCATCTTTGGGAAAAGGTGGAGCGGATGATGAATGTGGACAAGCTGTATCTCCGTAAAGACCTTACGCTGGAAAGCATGGCGCAGGAGCTGACGACCAACCGGACTTACCTATCAAAGGCCGTGAATGCGTTTTCCGGAGGCAACTTCAGCAGCTATGTGGACCGTCTCCGTATCCGCGAGGCTGTGGGCATCATCGAGGCCAGAGGCGGTGCCGTGGATTTGAAGGAACTCGGTCCGGCGGTCGGATACAGTTCCGTTACGGCCTTTTACAGGGCCTTCTCCAAGGAGACCGGACTGTCTCCGGGCAAGTATAGGGAGGAAATACAGCGTAGAGGGTAATCTGCTGAGAATCAGGATTGCAGTACTGTCGATTTGTAAAATATACAATCTGGTAATGTGGAAATTTGGAGCTGCGGGGACGGGAAAATAGCTTTGTGAAAAATTAATCAACAATCAAATTTTTCACTTATGAGAAAATCTTATCTATTGATCCTGGCCATTGCGGCCCTCGTAGTTTCCGCCTGCGAGAAAGACCCTAACACAGCGGCACCAAAATTGACTCTCGGACAGACCGAGGTGACAGTCCCCGTCGAGGGCGGCGATTACTCTGTTTCGTGGGAGGTCGAGAATCCTATAGAAGGTACCCTGCCTGCCGTAAAGCAGCAGGACGGTACCGGATGGGTTTCAGAACTCAGGACGGACGAAGGAACGATCCTCTTTACAGTGGCGGCCAATGAGTCCGAGGAGTCCCGCGAATGTGTCGTGACAGTTACATACCCTTCCGCTCCCGAGACATCATTCACCATTGTCCAGAGCGGCACGATGGGAGAGGACCCCAAGGAATATTCTCTGGAAATCAACCTGAAAGAACTGAACGAAAGCCAGATAGTGGTGGACATCATCCCTTCGGATCCGGATATGACCTATTTCCTCATGTGCGACATGATGGAGAACCTGGAAGATATGGGACTGACTACAGATGATGCGATATTGGAGAGTGACAGTGCGTGGATCGAGGGAGGTGTCTCCAGCGGCATGCATTACAGCGATTTCGTGGATAAGGGTGAGAAACTCAACTACCGCTACAGGCAGTGTCTCCCCGAGACCGATTACATTATCTATGGCTACGGTTATGATACGCTGTCCAGGACGAGGACGACGGACTTGATAAAGCTCAATGTGACTACAGCGGAGATAACTCTCATCGATGTGGACTTTATACTCGAGACCGAAGTCGACGGAACGACTATCACTTGCCATACGACTCCCGTTGATTACGACGGACTGTACTATGTAGACTGCTATGACAAGCCGACCTTGGATTTCGGACTGGCATCCGGGCAGACTCTGTATGAGTTGTGTTATTACGATTTCTCTACGATAATAGACATTTATCAGAATATGTTCGGTGTCTCATTTGAAGACACGATGGAGTTCTATACCCGCAGCGGAGAGTCCGACAAAGAGTGGACTGAACTCGTGGCCCAGATGCAGTATACCATAGTCGCTTATCCCCTCAATGAGGACGGTGTAGTTATCGGAGAGCCTACTGTGGCGGAAGTTACGACAGGGTCTGTTGTGGAGAAGTCGGACAATGAGTTGACTATCAGTGTAGACAATCTGACGGCTTATTCAGCGACCCTCAATGTCTCCGCTACCAACAGAGATCCATATATCGCGCTGGAACTCAATCCCGAGGTCTTTGAAGGAATGTCCGATGAGGAGACCATGAACTACATCCTGAGCATGTACTACTGGGGGCAGGATGTGTACGGAGATTATACGGAAGAACTTACAGATTTGACTCCGGAGACCGAGTACACTATCTATGCTTTCGGTGTCGAGGATAATCAGTACACTACCCGGCTTTGGACATACAAGTTCACCACTCCCGCTCTGGAGATTGCCGATGTAACGCTCAACATGGACTTTGATAAGTATTATGATGTGCAGGAGGTGCTGGCGATTGACCCTTCTATGGCTGACCTTGTCGTGGATCTGGAATACTATCCGGTTGTGATGCCGGTGGAGGTGTCGACTGACCCGGCGGGATGTGAGTATTATTATGCTTTCGTGAACAAGGCGTACTACAAGGATGACACGGACGAGGAGTTTTACACCATGCTGAACTCCCGCGAGCCTTATACTGATCCGATCCTGTATCTGCTTCCTTCGTACAACATTGAGTACATTCTGGTCGGTGCAGCGAAGGATGAGAACGGCAACTGGGGACCGCTCCAGAAATACGATGTCCTCTGTACGGAAGACGGGGTCTCCGATGCTCAGGAATTCGTAGATGCGCATAAATAAATCTCCCGAATCTTCATATCAAGTATTGGTTATGCAGGGCCGGTCTCTTCATAGGGGACCGGCCTTTTCATGCTCATTCCTTATTAGTGCTGATTTTTTTATATTGCCTGCTGTGGGAGATTGTTGTTTGCCCGATTTTATGTAACTTTGAAAATTATGGGAGAAATCAATAGCAATGTGCCCTTGTGGCTGAAATTAAAGAAGGAGTACATAGACGACAGTTTTGAGGATGTGCTGCGCTATCTGAGAGCATGTCTTAACTTTTCGAGTGATGACAGTTTTTTTCAGACTACCCTGGAACTGGTGAGAGATAGAGTCGGGGACTTGATAGAGGCTCTTGCCGTCCCCGTTACGGTGCAGGAGGAGGAGGCAGACACTAATGAGACCAAGGCGTTTCAGGCAAGGCTGCTGGCTGCCGGGATACTCTGCGGCAATCTGCCCAGGGAGGAGGACGCTGCTGTGTGCCTGATGAGGATCATGGCTGCTATGGAACCGAAGTATGCTGCTGGTCTCACTGCTTTAGCTGCAAAATGTCTTTCCCGTCAGTTGTATAGAATAGGCGTCAACTGGGATGATGTGGTCAATTTCAGCCCTCAGTTGTTCGCACATAAACTGCTGAACAACACTTCTTTCGAGAAGGGAATGGTGGTTGATCGGCAGTATGGTGGGTATGGATGCATGCTGACTGTCGGCGGCTCACTGCTGGTGTTCCCAGGAACACCGCGGACTTCAAGGGCTGTCTCAAAGCATTATGCTACCGTCCTCAGGATTGCAGATGCCGTGGACTTCAAGGCTCCGGGAAATATGAAGATGAGTGAGTCGGAGGTGCAGGACATAGACTGCCTTGACGCTTTTGCAGACGACTATACGGCTATACAGCGGAATGTCCGGACGTCTTCCGGGACATTCTCAGAATACTCGGACGGAGATATCTTGGAAGTGAGAGTCTTGTCGACAGGAAACGAAGGTATTGAGGTGGAAAGCGTGGATGTATCCTACGGCAGGGTATCGGGACAGTTGTATACTGACAGTCTTAATATCATGCTGTACCGGAGGAATGATTTTGCCGCAGCCCTGCGGCCCGGGGATGTTCTGGATGCCGAACTCCATATCCGTAATGGAGTCTGCAGCTTTTCTGTTGCCCGGACTTTTCTGTCATTCATAGTGGATGATGCCAGGCGCAATATAGGGACTGCAGTGGTAGCGCAGGCTCTGAAGTTCAAGTCGGAGCGTACGTTGTGGTGGACAGAACTCGGATATCCTGCAAGCACACCCAAGGGGCAGGAGTATACGGTGGGCCATAAGGCATATCTTAAGTTCAATAAGGTGGGTGACAATGGTTTTGTCTATGCGATGTGGGCCCGCGGCTATGATGAGGAGAGTGACTGTACTGATATGCAGAAGACTAAGAGGGAGTGTATCGAGGATTTTGTAAATTATTCGGAAGAGGATGTGACCGGCCCCGAGCCTCTGCCCATAAGCCGTGCCGCTGTATTCAATCTGCTTCATCTGCTGTATGTCTGCCAGAAAGAGGAGCGCAGTCCACGTGTCCGGTACAGGACTGTGTGCGCTATGAAGATTGTCGCGGCTTTGCTCGGGGACGGTGTGTCGGAGAAGTATGCCGGTATGCTTATGAAGTATATCCGGAATCTTATATGTTTCGCCAGGGGAGACTATCGTGGAATGCATCCGCTCAGGTGTGATGATGAGACATCCGGTGTATTCTCCCGACGCTCGGCGATAGTGGATATTCTGATGAAATATGGCGAGGGGGGAGAGTCAGAGACCCTGGATGCCATAGTTTCCTCATCTATGGGCGGGGTCAGCAATCCGGCTGACGGGATTCTTGTCCGTCTGGCGAAACTGGTCCAGTCGTGTAACCGTTTGGAAGGCATTGTGCCGGATTCGATGCGCAATATCATCAAGCGGGAGATAGTGCGGCTTCTTTCCATTGAGTCGGAGTCCGGTGAGGAGCTTGAAGGAGAGAATGGGGTGTATCTAGGGCTGGAGGACAGTCAGAAAGAGTTCAAGACCTCATTCGTCTACCCTCCGGACAATAATATGCGGCCTTTTGTCAAAAAACAGAGACTCAATGTCCTGAAGGCAGTATGCGCATTCCTGAATTCAGAGGCAGGAGGAATCCTTTATATGGGTGTTTCCGATCTTGGCTATGTAGTGGGACTGGATGAGGACTTGAAATATCTGTCCATGAATCTGGATGCATATATGAGGTTTATTCAGGATTCGGCCCGAAAGGCTTTCGGACTGGACGTTCTTACTCATATCGATATAAAGCCCATGTATGACGGGAGGGTAGTGGCTTTGCGGATAGAGCCATACGGATACGGAGTGGTGGAATTGGAGGGCGTTCCATACGTGAGGGTGAACAACGAGTCCCGGGAAATGACGGATAAGGTAAGGCGCAATGTCAGGAACAGACGCCGTTTCTCCACCAGGGTCAGGTCTGTCAATTCAGCGGCTGTAGCGGAGGCGGTCGATAACGGCAAGAGGGCGATATTCCATGACTATGTTTCTTCCTCTTCAGGAGAAGTCAGGGACAGGTTGCTGGAACCTTTCGCCATAGTCGCCCAAGATACAGCCGTGTGGTGCTGGGATGTGGAGGCTGAGTGCAATAAAGTCTTCTATATGAACCGTGCAGGAAATGTCGAGGTGCTGGAGGAGGGCTGGAAATGTGAGAGCAGGCATGAACAGGGAGATATGGATATATTCCGTCATACGGGCAGTTCGGCAGTGAAAATAGCCGCGGAGCTGGATATGACAGCCGCGGTCATGCTGTCTCAGATGTTTCCGGAATCGGCCAATCAGCTTCATAGGCAGGAGTCCGGGCAGTGGAGACTTGAGGCCGAGGTCTTCGGTATTACCGGATTCGGTCGTTTTTACATGAGTATGGCGGACCATATAAAAATCATATCGGCCCCAGGTCTGGGAGATTATGTCCGCAATTTTGTGAAATCGAACCTGACGAGGGACTATTCAAGGAAATACTGACTCTCAGGTGCTGTGGAGCGGCCCTTTTCATGCTTATTCCTTTGTCTTGAAGGACAATATGTGTACAGTGACCCCGGTGGCAATGGCGGCCAGCAGAGCTCGTAGCCACATTGGCTGCACCAGAATGATGCTCAGGACAATGGTCAGCCACAGGGTCGCGACCGAGACGGCCTTTACCCTCCGGGAGATGCACTTGTGTTCCTGGAAGTCCCGGATATAAGGCCCCAGTTTAGGATGCGCCATCAGCCATCCATGCAGCCGGGGCGACCCCTTCATCCAGCACCACGCCGTCAGCAGTAGGAACGGAGTGGTCGGCAGCACCGGAAGGAACATTCCCGCCACTCCCAGCCCCAGCGACACAGCTCCCAATATGATCAGCAGATTTTTCATGGCTCTAATTCACGCCCCAAAAGTAAGAAAAATCATTTGTACCACATTATCCGCCATCCTTCGGCTCTTCCCGGCCACATTATCCGTCCTCCTTTCCACAACGGCAGCAAAACCCGCGATTCGGTGCCGTTGCGGAGGCCGCTTTCTCCGTGTACCCTTTCCACAGGCCCTGTACGGCATCTTTCCTCCGTTCCCCCTTTCCACAACGGCAGCAAATCCCATGATTCTGTGCCATTGTGGAAGCTATCGTCAGTCTGTTAGTCTGTTATGGGTCATATTTTGCTAAGCGGCATAAATTAAGAGCATTATGCCGCTCGCTGGAATTACAGACAGAGAGGTATACCTCACTGTCTGTTTTGTCGTGATGGACGTATGTGGCTGCTATATTGGTATTTATGTGCGTCGTTACAAAACAGACTCGATAGAGAAAATTCAAGATGGATTATTTATTCCGTCCTGCAGCATACTCAGAAGCGGATTCCGAGAAGCAGTTGCACTCCTATCCCTTCAGTCTGTAATTGTTAATATTAAGATAAATTGCTGTAATTCATCGAATTATGCGTAGTATTTAAATTGCAGACACTGATGGCTTTGTATGTTGATGTGGGAAGCCTGACGTTGCGTATCAGTAGTTGGTAGTTGAGGCCGAACCACCAGAGCGGAAGGATGTTGCCGGAGGAGGACTTGATGCCGTCCTTGGCGGTGTGGCTTTCTTCGTCGGAGGCTGCCTGCAAAATTGCACTTGTGAAGTGCAAAAATGTGAAAAATTTGCACTCCGCAAGTGCAAATCAGAGGTTTCTCCTACGGCCGAGGAAGTAATAGAGGGCGATGGCGGCAGTGGTGAGGGCCTCGGAGACGGCCATGGCAAGCCAGATGCCGGCGTCGCCGAGCAGGCGGGGCATGATGATGAAGCTCGGGACGATGAAGACGAGGCCGCGCAGGCAGGCGAAGAGCATGGCGGGCTTCATCTTCTCGAGGCTCTGGAGGAGGCCGGTGGAGGCTACGTTGGTGACGTAGAAGATGTAGCCGAGGGCGAAGAGGGGCAGGCCGTCGATGGCGATGCGGGCGGCGTTGCCCTCCTGGCCGATGAACAGGCCTACGAGGGGGCCGGGCAGGAGCACGAAGAGCATCATGCCGACGAAGCCGCAGATGACGGCAGTGATTATCGACAGGCGGCTGACGGACAGGACGCGGTCCATCTTGCCGGCTCCGTAGTTGAAGCTGACTATCGGCTGGGCGGACTGTGCTACGGCGTTGCCGAACATGAAGACGAATGGGGTGTAGTAGCAGGCCACTCCGAAGGCGCCCACGCCGTCGTCTCCGAGGTAACGCATGAAGACCTGATTGCCCATGAACATGAGCACGGCGATGGTGGCCTCGCCTAGCAGGGCGGGGGAGCCTATCTTGCACTGGTAGCCGATGTTGCGCATGCTCAGACGCACGCTCTTGCGGCTCATTTTCAACTTTATCAGACGCACCACCCTGGCCCGCAGCAGCAGATAGCCGATGCCCATGCAGCCGCCCACGACGATGCTGATGCCGGTGGCTATGGCCGCGCCCTTGACACCCATGCCGAGGGGGAAGATGAAGAGCCAGTCGAGGACGGTGTTGATCAGAGCCGTTACGACCGAGCACCACATGGCGTACTGCGGCGCTCCGTCCAGGCGGATGATGAAGAGCGACACCGAGAGCCACATCTGGAAGGGCAGGGCCGGGACAATCCACAGCAGATAGTCCAGTACGAGGGGCATAAGGTGCTCCGAGGAGCCGAGCATCCGGGCCGTAGTTTCGGGAAAGGTCATGATGAGACCTGCGACCAGCGCGGCTATGATGGTCACGAAGAGTATGGCCTGGGTGACATTGAGCCGGGCGGCCTTGATCTTGCCGCGGGCCAGGTGTATCGAGGCAACTACAGAACTGCCGGCTCCGGCCATCAGACCGAGGCCGGTGAATATCATCCATACGGGGACGCAGATATTGACGGCGGCTATACCGTCGCTGCCTACTCCGTGACCTATGAAGATACCGTCGATGGCCGTGACCGCCGACATGCTCACCATCCCCAGTAGTGTGGTTACGAAATACTTACCGAATAGGGACGGGATGTTTACTGTTCCGAAATCTATAGCATCGCGCTGCATGGTTCCGTTGTTTTTTATCGCAGCGCGAATTTGGGCCAAAATATCGGAATTACCAAATCAGAATAAGTCCAGCTCGTATTTCCGGATACCAGTCCATTTGAGGATGTTCTCATCGGGGATGCCGTCTTCCTTCATGCGTACGGCGCTCTCCCTCTGAAACTGTCGGAATGCGGCGATGCTTCCTGTATTGACTCCTTCTCTGTACCATCTGTCAAAACCTTCTTCCAGCCCTTTGATGCGTCCTTTGTCGAAACCTTCTTTGAAGATTTTTCCGGCTATGTTCCTGAATGTCTTGACGGTAGTTATGAATTCAGCATATTCGTTCAATTCTTTATCGGAGTAGGCGGTACTCTCCAGGAGACTTAGGGCCGGGCCGATGCCCGGATGCAAAATCATAGACCTATCGGGTTTTTCTCCGTATGCCCCTGTTTCAGAGAGAAACTTCAGCCATATGTTGCAGTCATGGGTGCGGTTCTGTCTGTCTGTTCCTACCTTAGGCAGTTCGATGAACAGCATTCTGATGTTGCTTTGTGCCTCATCCCCTGTTCCGGTTAGCCGGAGGTCGTGACAGTACCTCCGGGAGTCGGATACCGTACCGTCAATCAGATTCAGTGAAAATACTTTCTGTGCGGCTTTATACCGTTCTGCAGGTATGGGGCAGGTCTGTATGTATTCCCTTAACATTTCTGTGCTGTAGATGCCGGTCAGCAGCAGACGCATCTCTGCGTATACAATACCGCCCTTTATATTCCTGCACAATGCGCCTATGGGGCCGCACTGCAGGACCGGGCTGCCTGACGGGCGGGACCGGCAGTTGATTTCCAAGCACTCTGCAATGCGCTCTTCTTCAATGTTTTCAAACGGCAGTAGGGCGTTTAGAAAATCCACTGTGATGTAGGGCTGTTCATAGAATACCCGTTTAAATGTCAGATCTGTTTTCGGGCTGAGGTAATGGGCGTATTTCATAGTGATTAACGAATTTGTTGCAAAGATACAAATTTGTTTGGCAATATGGCGGCAGAAAACGAGAAAAGTGTGGATTCGAGGTTGAACATCTGCCTTCGAATCCACACTCGTATGCGGAAAAAGTGCTGTTGCTGAAAAACTGTTACAGTTTTCGCTTTATTTCTACTATCTGGTAGGCTTCGATGGTATCTCCGACTTTTATATCGTTGAATCCATCGATGTTCAGACCGCAGTCCAGACCGGCTGCGACTTCCTTGACATCGTCCTTGAAGCGCTTGAGCGAGCCGAGGGCTCCGGTGTAGACCACTATGCCGTCACGGATGACACGGACCTTGGAACTGCGGGTAATCTTGCCCTCCTTGACCATACATCCGGCGATGGTGCCGACCTTGGATATCTTGAAGGTCTCGCGAACCTCGGCGGTGGCGGTGACTTCCTCTTTCTCCTCGGGAGCAAGCATACCCTCGATACCGCTCTTGACCTCGTTTATCGCGTCATAGATGACGGAGTAGAGA
>DWYD01000059.1 GCA_019118865.1 Candidatus Coprenecus merdipullorum
GCCGATGACTCTCCTCGTCCGTACTTTCGGGTCGAGGGCTTTCCGGTATGCGGTCATGGCCTTCTTCTGCCGGACGACTTTCTCCTGCACTTCCTCTATCATGCGCCCGGTCTCTTCAATCCTGCGCCCGGCATCCTCTTTCCCGGCCTGCATCGTCTCCTCCAGCTTCATGCAGGCGGTTGTGTCCTTGCTCTGTGCCGCGCAGATACTGGCGGAAATGCAGAACAGAATCGTCAGGCAGATTGTTGGGAATTTCGTCATCATCATAAGTGAGTGGGTGAGTGCAAAATTATGAAATTTTTCTATTCAGTCCTTGCTGGCGTATTCGAAACTCAGTGCCGTGAGGGTCCAGGAGGCGGCGACGATGAGCGAGATGACCTCTCCGAAATGCTGGTTCATATTCTAAAAAAACGACTTGACGATGTAGAAAAGTACGGGTACGAGCAGGGCCGGCAGCATGTTGAGGGTCCTGCAGTCCTTGATGCCGAGGATGGAGAGTCCGGAGCTGGCGATGAGGACTCCGCCGACTATAGATATCTCGCACATCAGGCTGTCGGAAATGACGTCACCGGCAAGGGAGGTGATCAGGTATATCGCCCCCTGAAACAGAAAGAGTACCGGGGCAGCCAGGACCATGCCTATGCCATAGGTGCTGGCCAGGACAGTGGAGGTCACGAGGTCGAGCATGGCGTTGGTGAACAGATAGGTGTTGTCCCCGTACAGGGCGCTCATCACCGAGCCGACCATCGACAGGGTGCCGATGCAGTAGAGCAGGATGCCGGTGGAGAGGCCTTCCGCAAGCCGTGATTTCGAGTACCTGGAGACCAGCCCGTTGAACCGGTCCGAAATCTTCAGTACTGTACCTGTCAGCGAGCCTATGGCCAGGCTGGCGATGAACAGGACAGGGTATTCGCTCTTGGAGATGTTGGAGACGAAGGCGCCCGTCCCGAGCAGGAGGGCGGCCAGTCCCATAGCATTGTACAGCGCGTCCCGGTACTCGGGCTTGATGGCCTTCTGGGCCAGGCTTCCTAGCAGGCTGCCGGCGATGATGCACGAGGTATTGACGATAGTTCCTAACATTTTTCCTAAATCCGTGCAAAATTAGGAAGGTGTCGGGTTTTTAGCAAGTTATTTTTGACATGAAGTGTCAGGTTCAGTCCACGAGGCCTTTGCAGAAACTCAGGACATCCCCCCATACTGCCTCCTTGCCCTTCTCGTTGAGTATCTCGTGGCGCATGGAGGGGTAGAGGCGGGACCGCACGTCCGTGTATCCGGCCCGCTGCATGGTGCGGACGGCCTGTCGGAATTTCCGAGGGCTCAGCAGGCAGGGGTCGTCCTCTCCGGAAATGAAGAGTACGGGCATGGAGGGGTTGCGGGGCCTCCATCCGGAGATGCTGTAGGCGTCCTGCATGATGGTGAAGAGATTGAGGAAGCCGTGGGCCGTGAACTGGAAGTTGCACAGAGGGTCGGCGTCGTAGTTGCGTACGATCTCGGGGTCGGAGCAGACCCAGGCATTGGGCGAGCCTTCGTGCCGGAAGCGGCGGTTGAACGAGCCGAAGGCGAGGGACTGGATGATCTTCGGGCGGCATTTCTCCCCGGCCCGTGCGGTATAGAGCCTGGCCACCAGTTTCCCGATACCGGCACCGCTGTTGCGGCTGGGACTGCCGCAGACTATCAGGCCCGAGATTATGTCGTCGTAACGTTTTGCGAATGAGCGGACTGCCATCGAGCCCATGCTGTGCCCGAGAAGAATCAGCGGCAGGTCCGGATGTTCGGTCCGCACTCTCTCCGTGACAGCCTTGATGTCGTCTATCATGGCCGTCCAGCCTCCCTCGTAGAAATACCCGAGGTCTTCGGAGCAGCGCACCGACTCCCCGTGTCCGCGGTGGTCGTGTATGATGCTGAAGAACCCGTTGGCCGCTAAGTATTCCATGAACGGGATGTACCTCTCCTTGTGCTCGCACATTCCGTGCACTATCTGAACTATGCCCTTGGGCGTACCGGCGGCGGGTCCGCACAGCAGGATGCTGATCTCCAGTCCGTCGGACGGAGACGATATCTTCTCTTTCTTGATTATGGCCTGTGTTGTGTCTGTCATGATACAGCAGGATATATCGAAAAGCATGCCACGATGCCCGGGTATTCTTGAGCCGGACAGCTTCCGGAGGCAGACAGGTTCCGTCCGCAGGCAGATTCAGGCAGCGGACAGGTTCCGGCGGAGTGTCTTGTGGTGGCCTATGTAAAGTGAAATTAATTATGACGAGATTTTATCGGGGAGAGGGTGATTTTGTTATCTTGCTGATTATCGGATACATGGCATTTTAAAGCTCTCCCCAAAAGAACTTTGAAACAGCTTATGGGAGAGTTTTAAAATGTCAACTAGCTGCATATCTGTGATTTAATTAGATAGCCTGCTCCCCGATAAAATATCGTTGCGATAAAATTAGAAAGGCAATCTGAAGTGAAAGGCAAAAAATAAATGATGAAAATATTAGGCGGCAATAGACTATACACGTTAACTATCACTTTACATTTTAGTTATAATGCATATGGTTGATATTCATAAGATTCCAAAATTGAAAAATGTAAGAAGAGGTCGCAGTGACCGATTCTGGCCTGATTTCGGCTCTTCTAACATTTTGAAGAAGAGCTAAATATCATAAAATTAATAATTTACATTGAAACGAAAATGTATAGTGACAATATGGTGGAGGAATTATCTGGCAATAACTTCGCTTCAGCAGGGATGGAGTAGATTACGAAATAGAAGACTGAGTAGAAGGATGGACGGGTATCGGAAATTTTCGTATATTTGCAGAATAGAGTTTGCAAATTTTCAGGCATGAAAAATACGATATACGAGAAGATGGGCGCGGATACCGCGGTGGAGATGAAGGACGATCCCGTGTTCGGGGTCATCGGAGGGGGAAGCTGGGCTACGGCCCTGGTGAAGCTGCTGACGGACAACGGGCGGCAGCTGAACTGGTACATGCGCGACACAGGTGCGATAGAGCACATAGAGCGGTATCACCATCACTCGAAATATCTGCCCGCGGTGGAACTGGACGCCGACAGTTTTACCATCACCAACGATATCAATTATGTGGTGGAGGAATCGGATATCCTGATCTTCGCCATTCCGTCGGCCTACTTCCTGAAAGAGGTGAGCCGGATTACCGCGTCCTATGACGGCAAACTGCTGATCTCGGCGGTCAAGGGCTTCGTGGGTGACCGCTATCTGACTATCGCCGAGTATTTCCACGAGGACCACGGCGTGCCTTTCGACCGGATAGGAGTGATCAGCGGGCCCTGCCATGCGGAGGAGGTGGGGATGCAGCGCCTCTCGTACATCACCCTCTCGTCCAAGTACATAGAGGTGGCCGAATATCTCTGCGGCTTCTTCCGCAACTACTATGTGAACACGATAGCCTGCACCGATATCTACGGAGTGGAGTACGCCGCCGCCCTGAAGAACGTATACGCCATCGCCGCCGGTGTCTGCTATGGCTGCGGATACGGTGACAATTTCATGGCCGTACTGATAGCCAGCTGCTTCCGCGAGATGAAGGAGTTCATCAACGTCACCAACCCCGATACCCGCCGCAACACCTCCATGTCGGCCTATCTCGGCGACCTGCTCGTGACCTGCAACTCTCCCTTCTCCCGCAACCGCAACTTCGGCCGCATGCTCGGCAAGGGCTACTCGGTCCGGACCGCCATCCTCGAGATGAGCCAGGTGGCCGAGGGCTATTATGCCACTAAGGCGATACACGAGATCAACCGCAAGTTCCGGGTCAGCATGCCCATCGCCGATACGGTCTACTCCATCCTCTACGGGAGGGAAAATGCCGTGGAGGCCATGCGTGCCCTGCAGGACAGCCTGATGTAGGACCGGAACGGAACACTGGAAAAGAACAGAAAAACAATAAACTTAAAAACAAAAGTTATGGTAAATGTAAATTTCAAACCCTCGAAGGCGTATATCGAGAAGGCACTCAACGCTTTCGACACCCTTCAGGGAAGACAGGGAAGAGGCAATGATTTCTTAGGCTGGCTCGATCTGCCCTCGGACACTCCGGAGTCCATCATAAAGGGCTGCGAGGACATCGCCAAGGAATGGAAGGACAAGGGTGTGCAGGTGGCCGTGGTCATCGGTATCGGCGGCTCCTATCTCGGAGCGAAGGCAGCCCTCGAGGCTCTCTCGCACTCCTTCGGCCTCAATGAGAAAGGCATTCACGTAGTCTTCGCCGGCTTCAACCTCTCGGAGGAGTATCACGCCGAGCTGCTGGACTACATCCAGGATAAATCGGTGGCAGCCGTGGTTATCTCCAAGTCCGGCACCACCACTGAGCCCGCAGTGGCTTTCCGCGTCATCAAGGAGCACATCGAGGAGCGTTACGGCAAGTCCGAAGCAGCTTCCCGCATCGTGGCCGTCACCGACAAGGCCCGCGGTGCCCTGAAGAGCCTCTCGGACCAGGAGGGCTACCGTACGTTCGTGATTCCCGACAACGTAGGCGGACGCTTCTCGGTCCTCACCCCCGTGGGTCTGCTCCCCATCGCCCTGGCCGGTTACGATATCCGCGCCCTGCTCAAGGGTGCCGCCGCCATGGCCCGCCGCTGCTCCGGGCGCAGTGAGGAGAATCCCGCCCTCATCTACGCCGCAGCCCGCAACGAGCACTATGACGCCGGCAAGAAGGTGGAGATCCTGGTCAATTTCAACCCCAAGCTCCAGTACGTCGGCGAGTGGTGGAAACAGCTCTTCGGCGAGTCCGAGGGCAAGGAGGGCAAGGGTATCTTCCCCGCCTCGGTTAATTTCACCACCGACCTGCACTCCATGGGTCAGTACATTCAGGAGGGCGAGAGGATGCTCTTCGAGACTGTCATCTCCGTAGAGAATGCCGGCCGCGAACTGGTCATCACCAATGACCCCCAGAACCTTGACGGCCTTAACTTCCTCACCGGCATGCACCTCGAGCACTGCAACAAGATGGCTGAGGCCGGCACCCGTCTGGCCCACCTCGACGGCGGAGTGCCCCAGGGCAGGGTGACAGTGGACCGTATCGACGAGTACAATCTCGGCGAACTCTTCATGTTCTTCGAGGAGGCCTGCGGTATCTCGGCCTACGTCCTCGGAGTCAATCCTTTCGACCAGCCCGGAGTAGAGGCCTACAAGAAGAATATGTTCGCGCTCCTCGGCAAGCCCGGTTACGAGGCTCAGGCCGAGGCCATCCGCAAGAGGCTCGAGTAGCCGTTAAGGCATTACAGCAGATCAGCAGATGAGAAAGGAGTTTCTCAGAAGTGTAGCCGGGCAGTTCTACAGCCTTACTGGCGGAGAGCTGCGCGGCTACTGCTTTGTCTTCCCCAACCGACGCTCGTCCCTTTTCTTCCGCCGCTATCTTGGCGAGACGGCCGACAGACCCATTTTCTCCCCCGCGATAACC
>DWYD01000060.1 GCA_019118865.1 Candidatus Coprenecus merdipullorum
CTTATTACAGCCTGCCCTTCACCAAGCAGCCCCATCCGCGTTACAAGGGCAAGGAGATACCGGCCTATGAGATGATAAAGAATTCCCTGACCATCCACCGGGGCTGTTTCGGCGGATGCAGTTTCTGCACCATAGCCGCCCATCAGGGAAAATTTATCCGCAGCCGCAGCCCCGAGTCCATCGTCCGGGAGGTGGAGCGTCTGACGACCATGCCGCATTTTAAAGGCATAATCTCCGATGTGGGGGCGCCTACCGCCAATATGTACGGCCTCCGCGGACGGGACGCCTCGCGCTGTGCCCGTTGCAGCCGGCCCTCGTGCCTTTTCCCTTCGCGCTGCCCCAACATGGAACATTCGCACAAGGCGCTGCTGGAGCTGTACAGCCGGATTACGGCCGTTCCGGGGGTGAGGAAGGCATTTATCGGCAGCGGCATACGCTACGACCTTTTCCTGGATAAGGATGGCTTCCTCGACGAGTATTCGGAGAAATACCTGAGGGAGGTGGTGACCAACCACACCTCCGGGTGGTTCAAGGTGGCCCCTGAGCATACGGAGGACCATGTGCTGAGGCTGATGTCCAAGCCGCCGTTCGCCCTTTTCTCCGTGCTGAGACGGGAGTTCTCGAGGATTGCGGCCAGGGAGCGGCTGCCATACCGGATTGTACCTTATTTCATATCCTCACATCCGGGATGTACCCTCAAGGACATGAAGGCCCTGGCCGGGAACAAGGAACTCAGGGGAATACAGCTGGAACAGGTGCAGGATTTCACCCCTACGCCCATGACCGCTTCATCGGTGATGTTCTATACAGGAAAAGACTTGTCCGGACGGCTGGTTTTCGTGGAGAGAAGCATCCAGGGAAAGAAAATCCAAAAATCTCTTTTTTTTAGAAAAAATGCATTATAATTGCAGCCGTTTTTAAGAAAAAGAGAAAAATAGAATATGGAACAGAAAGAGAAATCATCTGCGGCTTCACGTCCAAGAAAGAGAGCCGTAATCAGCTATGACAACATGTCGCCTGAGCTTCAGGCCGCCTTCAAGGAGAAATATCCTAAAGGATATGCCGACTATATGGGGGATCTCTTCAAGGTGGACAAGCCGGACGGTTCCAGCTTCTACGCTGTGGAGGTTGATATACCCGATGCAGTATATCTTGTGAAGATTGATGTGGACATAGATGATTACGAGAAGGCGGAGGATGAACTTTTCGATGATGAGGTGGACGATGCGGCCGAGATAGGCGGCGAGGTATTCCCTGACAATGGTGATGAAATGCAGGGAGGAGAGGATGACCAGATGGATGATTAGACCGCTGATATGGCTTAAGCACCAGCCGGAGCAGAGGGTCATGATGATCCTCGCGGTGGTGGTGGGACTGGGCAGCGGGGCGGCCGCGGTAGTGCTTAAGACGCTTATCGAACTTATAGGGAAGTTGCTGACAGGGTGGTTCGATGCCTCCTGGGACAACTTCCTCCTGCTTCTGTACCCCGGTGCGGGTATGCTTCTTTCCCTGCTTTTCGTGCGTTATGTGGTCCGGGACGATATCGGACACGGGGTGACGAAGGTTCTCTTCGCCATCTCACGCAACAATTCCCGTATAAAGCGGCACAACATGTGGACTTCCCTGCTCTCGAGTTCCGTGACCATCGGTTTCGGAGGCTCGGTCGGAGCGGAGGCCCCCATCGTATACACCGGAGCGGCTATAGGCTCCAATGTGGCCCGCTCCCTGGGACTTTCCTACAGGAACATGACCATCCTCCTGTGCTGCGGTGCTGCCGGGGCCGTGGCCGGTATCTTCAAGGCTCCGATGGCAGGTATCCTGTTTTGTCTGGAGATACTGCTGTTCAACATCTCCATGTCCTCCATCCTGCCGCTGCTGCTTTCCTCGGTGACGGCCACTACGGTCTCGTATCTGTTCCTGGGCCGCGAGGTGCCGTTCACCAGTACGGTGGACCCTTTCGCAATGGGCAATCTGCCGTATTATATCCTGCTCGGAGTGTTCTGCGGTCTGGTTTCCCTGTATTTTCTGAGGACGACCCTGTCGCTGGAGGACCGCATCAAGAAGATATCCAATCCTTTCAAGCGCTGGGCTTTCTGCGCCGGGATGCTGGGTCTGCTGATATTCATCTTCCCCCCTCTGTACGGGGAGGGCTACTCGTCCCTGGGACACATGCTGCAGGGCAATCCGGATACTATTCTCGAGAACTCTCTGTTCTCCGGGATATTCGAGCATAAGTGGGTGATACCTGTGTATTTTGCGCTGGTACTGGTCTTCAAGGTCTTCGCCATGTCCTTCACCAATGCCGGCGGAGGTGTCGGAGGAACCTTCGGACCGACCCTGATCGTGGGCGGTATCGCCGGGTTCATACTGGCGCGGACCATCAACCTGATGGGCTTCCATGCCGTGCCCGAGGCCAATTTCGCCCTTGTCGGCATGGCAGGGCTCATGGCCGGAGTGATGCAGGCTCCGATGACGGCCATCTTCCTGATAGCGGAGATTACCGGCGGCTATGCGCTGCTGCTGCCGCTTATCGTGGTCTCGACCATTTCTTTTGCCACCATGAGGGC
>DWYD01000061.1 GCA_019118865.1 Candidatus Coprenecus merdipullorum
CCACTGGAGTCATAACGTGCTGCGTACCCCCTGAAGCCACCTGTCTGCCGGACTCAGAAGATGTCAGCCTCCGCAGCCTTGACATATCCGGGGCGGTCCTTACCGGCTCCGGCGCTGAATACTGCCTGCGCGGAGCCTGATGATGCCCGAATGCAGCGAAATCATCCTCGTCGTCATCATAACCGGAACCTCCTACTGCTGAATAGTCCTCAACCGTTCCGTCCAGATACTGCGGCGCAATTTCCTTGAGAAATCGGCTCGGGCGGCAGGCCGAAGTCTTCCCGTTCAGAAAGCGGCTGCCGGCATAGGACACGGTGACGGCTTTCTCCGCCCTTGTCAATGCAACGTAGAATAGCCTCCTCTCCTCCTCCACCGACTCCAGGCTCTCACCTGACATGAACGAGGGGAAAAGATTCTCCTCCATACCGGAGATGTAGACGTATGGGAATTCCAGTCCCTTGGAGGCGTGGACGGTCATCAGCTTCACCCGGTTGTTCTCATCCCCCTCGTCGGCATTGTCTGCATCGGTCAGCAGGGCGACATTCTCCATATATGCTTCGAGCGAGGGGATACGGCCGTGCTCTCCCATTTCCTCAGCCGCCTCAACCTCCTGGTCCACGAACTCCTTGTCGCCGTTCAGCAGCTCGGAGACATTGCCCAGAGCCGAAATGCCCTCGACCGACAGGTCCGCCTTCAGCGAAGGGAGGTATCCGGAGCCTTCCGCCACCGCCACCGCAAGGGTGTAGGCGTCATCGGTAGCTATCCTGGATGAGTAGCCGTCGATCATATCGGCGAACATCCGGAGCTTGGCGGCAGTGGACTCCTTGATGTCGAAGCGGCCGAGACCGCTCTGGCGGCACATCTCCAGCAGCGGAATGCCGGTGGCGGCGGAAGCCTCTCCGAGCCGGCTCAGGGAGGTCTGTCCTATCCCGCGGGCGGGAAGGTTGACTATACGGCGGAAGGCCTCATTATCATTGTGATTGAGCACTAAGCGGAGATAGGCCAGCATGTTCTTGACCTCCTTCCGCTCGTAGAAGGAGTGACCGGCATATATTATATAAGGTATATTGCGGCGGCGCAGGGCCTCCTCCAGCACCCTCGACTGGGAATTGGTACGGTAGAGGACGGCGAATGAATCGTATGAGGCCTTGGAGGAATAGATGCGCCGCATGATGGAGGAGACAATGGACGAAGCCTCGTCCTGCTCATTGTAAGCCTTGATGAGCTCTATCTTCTCCCCCCGGTCGCCCTCGGAGAAGCACTCCTTCTTCAGGCGGTTCTGATTATGGACGATGACGGAGTTGGCGGCATTGACGATTACCTGGGTTGAGCGGTAGTTCTGCTCCAGGCGGAACTCCCTGGCCTCGGGATAGTCCCGCTTGAAATTGAGGATGTTCTGAATCCTTGCCCCGCGGAAGGCATAGATGCTCTGGGAGTCGTCGCCTACTACAGTGAGGTTGCGGCGGTCGCGGGCCAGCAGATTCACTATCCGGTACTGCGCCATGTTGGTGTCCTGATACTCGTCCACCAGGATATGCGAGATGACATTCTTGAGATTCTCCGCCACTTCCGGATGACGGTTCAGGAGGATGTTGGTGTACAGGAGGATATCGTCGAAATCCATGACTCCCTCCTTCCGGCATTTTTCCGAATACAGCCTGTAGACATCGCATATACGGCCCTTGCGCATCTGGGTGTCCTTGCGGATGGCCTCGTGATTGTTCATGTAGGCCTCAGCCGTGACCAGATAGTTCTTTGCGGTAGATATGCGGGAGAGTACCTCGCCGGGCTTATAGACCTTGTCGTCGAGCTGGAGTTCCTTGATGCACATCTTGACTGCGTTCTTCGCATCCGTTGCGTCATATATCGTAAACGCCTTCGGGAAGCCCAGAAGGTCGGCGTATTCCCTGAGTATGCGGGCAAAAATGGAGTGGAAAGTACCCATCCACAGACGGCGCGAGCGGTCCCGGCCGACAATGGACGCGATGCGCTCCTTCATCTCCCTGGCCGCCTTGTTGGTGAATGTAAGGGCCATGATGGAGGAGGGCTCCACGCCCGACTCTATCAGGCACGCTATCTTCCACGTAAGCACGCGAGTTTTCCCGGATCCGGCTCCGGCGATTATTATAGAAGCTCCGTCAGCACATCTAACTGCCTCTTGCTGAACACTGTTCAATCCCGACAAATTCATATTGCATTCTTTTTAATTTTCCGCGCAAATCTACAAAAGTTTTATCTATATTTGCAGCCAAATTTTCATATAATAATATAGGATATGGTTGACTATATAAAGTTGAAACAAGGGCTCGATATTCCCGTCGAGGGAGTACCGTCTGCCCAGATCCTCAAGAGTATAGTTTCTGAGACAGTAGCCGTCAAGCCAACCGATTTCAAAGGTCTTATCCCAAAGCTCGCAGTAAAGGAAGGTGACGCCGTAAAGGCCGGATCCGTCCTTTTTGTCGATAAGAAGAGGCCTGAGATCAAGTTTACCTCACCGGTCAGCGGTACTGTTTTGGAGATTGTCAGAGGCGAGAAGAGAAAGCTTCTCGAAGTCAGAATCAAGGCTGACCAGAAAACGGAATATGCCGGGTTCAATCTGCCCAAGCCTGAGGCCATTACTGCCGAACAGGCTGTCGCCGCACTCCTCGAAAGCGGTCTGTGGCCCTGCATCAAGCAGCGTCCCTACGGCATCGTGCCCAGTCCCGATGCACGCCCCAAAGCCATCTACATTTCAGGTTTCGACTCAGCTCCACTCGCAGCAGACTATGATTTTATTCTGAAAGACGAGGTGGCTGATATCCAGACCGCCATCAGCGTTCTGTCCAAAATTGCACCGAAAATCCACTTCGGACTCTGTGCCAGAACACATGCCAGCACTCCTTTCCACAAACTTACAGGAGTCGAGTTCCACGTATTCGACGGACCTCACCCCGCAGGTAACGTGGGCGTGCAGATCAACCACGTCTGCCCCATTAACAAAGGTGACCTGATCTGGACCGTCAATCTCCAGATGCTGGCCATCATGGGCCGTTTCTTCAACACCGGCAAGGTAGACATGCGCAAGACTGTGGCCGTCGGAGGCCCCCGCGTAAGCAACCCCGGATACATCAAGTGCATCAGCGGCATGTGCCTGAACGACATCGCCGACATGGTCAACGACAACGTGGAGAAACTCCAGCAGGGCTGCCCCATCCGCTACATCAGCGGCAACATCCTCACCGGCACCAACGTCGGCAAGGACGGATACCTGGGCTTCTACGATGACTGCATCTCCCTGATAACCGAAGGCACCTACTACGAGACATTCGGATGGGCCAAGCCTTTCAGGACCAAGAAATACAGCTTCGCATCCACCTATTTCTCCTGGCTCACCCCCAAGAAGAGATACAAGATGGACTCCAACCTCAACGGAGGCGTGAGAGCTTTCGTAATGACCAACAAGTACGCCCAGGTGTTCCCCATGAACATCTATCCCGTGTACCTGCTCAAGGCTATCCTCGCCGAGGACATCGACAAGATGGAGCAGCTCGGCATCTACGAGGTGGTCGAGGAGGACTTCGCCCTCTGCGAATACATTGACCCTTCGAAGATAGACATCCAGGCTATCGTATCCAAGGGTATTGACCTCATGATTAAAGAAATGGCATAAGCAATATGGAAAAGAAAGAGAAAAAAGGCTCAATATTCGACTCCACCATCGAGGCCTTCCAGTCGTTCCTCCGGGTGCCCAATACCGTCACTAAGAGAGGCTCGCACGTAAGGGACTGCAACGACCTCAAGAGAGTCATGATCATCGTGGTGGTCGCCCTGATCCCCACTTTCCTCTTCGGTATCTATAATATCGGTTACCAGCACAGCCTCGCCGCAGGCACCGACATGGGCTTCTGGCAGATGGTATGGTACGGATTCCTCAAGATACTTCCCCTCTACCTCGTATCCTACATCGTAGGTCTGGGCATCGAGTTCGCATCGGCTCAGATCCGCGGACATGAAGTCAACGAGGGATACCTCGTTACCGGTATGATCATCCCCCTGATCGTGCCCATCACCACTCCCCTCTGGATCCTCGCCCTCGCAGTGGCCTTCGCCGTCATCATCGGCAAGGAGGTATTCGGAGGCACAGGCATGAACATCTGGAACCCCGCCCTCATCGCCAGGGCATTCCTTTTCTTCGCCTACCCTGCCAGCATGTCGGGTGACAAGGTCTGGGTTGCCGGCGTGGACGGATATTCCGGAGCGACTCCCCTCGCGGACGCGGCTCTCGGCAATTTCTCCAATATGCCCTCGGCTCTGGACATGTTCCTCGGATTCATCCCCGGATGTCCCGGTGAGACCTCGACGGTAGCAATCCTCATCGGCGCCGCCATCCTGCTGTTCTTCGGAGTGGCAAGCTGGAAAATCATGCTGTCCACAGTTGTCGGAGCACTGGCTGTAGGCTACCTCTGCAACGCCCTTGCTCCTGACGCATCGTCCTATCTCGCACTTCCCGCATGGGAGCACCTGATCATGGGCGGCTTCGCCTTCGGAGCAGTCTTCATGGCCACCGACCCCGTGACCTCGGCCCAGACCGAGACCGGCAAGTGGATCTACGGTTTCCTGATCGGAGCCTTCACCATCATCCTCAGAGTGTTCAACCCCGGTTACCCCGAGGGAATGATGCTGGCCATCCTACTCATGAACACCTTCGCTCCTCTGATTGACTACTGCGTAGTTCAGAGGAACATCAAGAACCGTCTCAAGAGAGCTCAAATCAATCAATAAGGGAGAATCACACTATGAATACCAACAGTAACACATATACTATCATCTACTCCACCGTCATGGTGGTGATCGTGGCTGCTGTTCTCGCGTACGTGTCCGTATCCCTGAGCGGCAAGCAGCAGGCCAACGTGAATACCGAGACCCGCCAGAGCATCCTGTCCTCCGTAAACCTCGGGCAGGGCGCCGACGAGGCCTCCGACAAGAATGCCTACGTTGAGCAGGAGTTCAACAAGTACATCACTGACTCCTATCTGGTCGACGCACAGGGCAACAAGGTGGAAGGAGACGCATTCTCCCTCGCCCTTACAGCAGGTCTGAAATCCCAGTACGACATCATGAAACAGGCCAATCCCGATGTATCGAAGCTCACCCTCCCCGTCTTCGTCTGCACCCTGGACGACGGCAGCAAGGTCGAGATCTTCCCCATCTACGGAGCCGGTCTGTGGGGCCCTATCTGGGGCTATGTTTCCCTCAAGGATGACTACAACACCATCTACGGAGCCACCTTCCTCCACAAGGGCGAGACTCCCGGTCTGGGCGCCGAGATAGCCACACCTATGTTCAGCGACCAGTTCATCGGCAAGTCCATCTTCGACGGAAGCAGCCTGGTATCCGTGACAGTAGTCAAGGGAGGCGCACCCGAAGGCTCCGCCCATGAGATCGACGCCATCTCCGGCGGCACCATCACCAGCCGTGCCCTGGAGAACGCCATCCGTCAGTGGCTCGAATATTATGAACCTTATCTTGAAAAACAGAAAGCTGATAGATAATCATGAAAAAGGAAATATACCAAAACCCGTTTTTCAAGGCCAACCCGGTAACGGTCTTAGTCTTGGGTATCTGCTCCTCACTGGCAGTTACCGTAAAGCTTGAGCCTGCCTGCGTGATGGCTCTCTCGGTTACCTTCGTGACCGGATTCTCAAGCTTGTTCGCATCTCTCCTCAGAAATACGATTCCCAACCGCATACGTATCATCGTGCAGCTTGTGCTTGTATCCCTGTTCGTAATCCTCATCGACCAGTTCCTCAAGGCCTACGCCTACGATGTCAGCAAGCAGCTCTCCGTGTACGTCGGTCTGATCATCACCAACTGTATCATCATGGGCCGCATCGAGGCCTTCGCCCTCGGCAACAAGCCCTGGCCCTCGTTCGTTGACGGTATCGCCAACGGTCTCGGCTACGGTATGATTCTCGTGGCACTGGCCTTCATCCGCGAGCTTCTTGGCTCCGGTACCCTGTTCGGACATCAGATCATTCCTGACGGCTGGTATGAAGCCGGATACATGAACAACGGCCTGATCATCCTGCCTCCCATGGCCCTGATCCTGGTAGGTCTGTTCATCTGGCTGCAGAGAGGCATTCAGAAAGAACTTATCGAAAAATAATAAAAGCACATCACTATGGATTATTTAAGTCTATTTGTCAAGTCGATATTCGTCGACAATATGATTTTCGCATACTTCTTGGGGATGTGCTCATTCCTGGCTGTATCGAAGAATGTCAAGACGGCCTTCGGCCTGGGTATCGCAGTGATCTTCGTAATCCTCGTCACCCTGCCTATCAACTACTTGCTCAACAAGTTCTTCCTCACCCCCGGAGCCATGTCCTGGATCAGCCCTGCTCTCGCTGACCTCGACCTCAGCTTCCTGAGCTTCATCATCTTCATCGCCGTCATCGCTGCCATCACTCAGCTCGTGGAGATGATCGTGGAGAAGTTCTCCCCCGCCCTGTACTCGTCACTGGGAATCTTCCTGCCCCTTATCGCAGTGAACTGCGCCGTGATGGGTGCCTCCCTCTTCATGCAGGAAAGGGACTTCGCCAACCTCGGCTACGCCACTGTCTATGCCCTCGGTTCCGGTATCGGCTGGTTCCTCGCCATCGTGACCATCGCCGCAATCCGCGAGAAACTCGCCTACTCCAACGTTCCCAAGCCTCTCAAGGGCCTCGGAATCTCATTCATCATCACCGGTCTCATGGGTATCGCGTTCATGAGCTTCATGGGTATTCAATTATAGGAGGACTGACGTATGACTACAATACTTATCGTATCAATCATCACATTCCTGGTAGTTACCCTGATCCTGGTCGCCCTTCTGCTGGTGGCCAAGGCCAAGCTGACTCCCCAGGGCAATGTCAAAATCGACATCAACAACGGCGAGAGAGTCCTCGATGTCAATCCCGGCTCCTCCCTGCTGACCACCCTCTCCAATGAGAAGATCTTCCTTCCCTCTGCCTGCGGCGGCGGCGGAAGCTGCGGCATGTGCAAATGCCAGGTGCTCTCCGGCGGCGGCAGCATCCTGCCCACCGAGGTAGGATTCTTCACCCGCAAGCAGCAGCAGAACAACTGGAGGCTCGGATGCCAGGTCAAGGTGCGCGAGGACCTCAAGATCCTCGTGCCACAGAGCATCCTCGGCAGCAAGAAGCTCGAGTGCGAGGTGGTAAGCAACAAGAACGTGGCCACCTTCATCAAGGAGTTCGTTGTGAAGCTCCCCGCAGGCGAGCACCTCAACTTCCGCTCCGGCGGCTACATTCAGATCGACATTCCCAAGTACGATATCGACTACAAGGACATGGATATCGAAGAACCCTACAGGGCCGACTGGGAGAAGATGGGAGTGTTCAACCTGCACGCCCACAACTCCGAGCCTACCTTCAAGGCCTACTCCATGGCCAACCACCCTGCAGAAGGCGACATAATCATGCTCAACGTCCGTATCGCCACCCCTCCTTTCGACAAGGCCAAGGGCGGCTTCATGAACGTGCCTCCCGGAATCAGCTCATCCTACATCTTCTCCCGTAA
>DWYD01000062.1 GCA_019118865.1 Candidatus Coprenecus merdipullorum
TGTGTCAACACCAAGGAGACCATCGACATCGAGGGCGTGACCTATCCCCTCGTGAAGGTCGAGATTTCCAACACCTCCCATCCTTTCTATACCGGAAAGATGAAACTCGTCGACACCGCCGGCCGCGTGGACAAATTCTACCAGCGCTACAAGAACCGCCAGAAGTAATCCTGCAGAAGGAACTTCTCCAACAATATCAGTTCCGACAGACCCGCGGGTCTGTCGGAATTTTTTTTGTTCTATTTGCCGACCATATCCTTGTCGATGCGCAGCTCGGCGCAGACTGTGAGGTTGCCGATGGATTCGAGGGTGAGGTAGATGAACCGGTTGTCGATCTTGGTGACGCGGCCGGTGCGTTTCTCGAAGGGGCCTCCGAGGATGCGTACCATGTCGCCTTCGGAGATGATGCGGTTCTGGTCGATCACTATGAGGAATTTGTGGATCTCCTCGATCTCGGAGTCCTTGATTACGGCCGGCTCACCGCACCAATAGACAGGGCAGGCCACACCTTCCACCGAGGCGTACTTGGAGAGTTGTGCCCTTGTGCAGTGGATGAAGATGTAGGAACGGTACAGGGGAACTTCCACGGTCTTGACACGGTCGGACCACTTGCGTTTCTCCCGGTACAGGGGCAGGAATACCTCGGCACCCAGGAGTGTCAGCCGCCGTTCCACGGCTTTTTCGGCCCTGGAGGTTGTGTACAGCACGTACCATCTGACGGGCTGGGACTTGAGCACTCTGGGTGCGGGAGTCTCCGGACTCATTTCAGGGAGGGTACTATCTCCAGGAACTTCCGCATACCGGCTGTGGCGACGTCCTGAATCTGTGTGTAATACTTGTAACTTACGTGGATGGGCTTGGGGTCTATCAGATATACTGGCACACCGTGGCGGACGTAGTTGACCAGGCCTGCGGCAGGGTAGACTACCAGCGAGGTGCCGATGACCAGCAGTATGTCGCACTCTGATACGATTCCGGCGGCCGGTTCGATCATGGGTACGGCCTCACCGAACCAGACAATGTCCGGACGGAGCTGTTCGCCGCGGTCGTCAGTGTCTCCGAGGCGGATGTCTCTGTAGCCGATATCGTAAACTGGCTTGGGCGACCTCTCGCCGCGGGCCTTGGTGATCTCCCCGTGGAGATGCAGCACCCGGGAAGATCCGGCCCGCTCGTGGAGGTTGTCTATGTTTTGGGTAATGACAGTGACGTCGAAGTCCTTCTCAAGGGCGGCGATGATGCGGTGGGCTTCATTGGGCTGCCTGGTCTGTATGTCCCGGCGCCGTGCATTGTAGAAATCCAGGACCATGCCGGGGTTGCGGTACCAGCCTTCGATGGAGGCAACTTCCTCTACCGGATACTGTTCCCACATCCCGTCGGAGTCGCGGAAAGTATTGATTCCGCTTTCCTTGCTGACTCCCGCCCCTGAGAGTACTGCGAGTCTTTTCATATTATTTGTCTTGTAGTGTCTTATTTGTCTTGAAATAGTATCTGTCCAGCCATACTCTGAATATCGGGTCGATGATTCTGGGTGAGTCCTGGGTCTCGAAGATTACTACTTCTTTCTTGGTGAGAGCTTCCTTGACGCGGTGGACATTGGCCGAGGAGTTTAGACTGTACTTGTTGATGATGCTTGAGGAGCTGACTTTGGTAACGCCGTCGAAAATGGCTCTGAGCAGATACAGCTGATACCGGCTCAGGTTGTCAACCGTCTCCTGGAAACGAATGGCATGAGTATACAGCAGAGTATCTACGGCTTCAGCCAGCATATTGTCGGAAAGATATCCTTTTGTCAGGTTGAAGCAGCATTCGGCCAGTTGCCAGATATACCAGGGATGGCCGTCTGTGATGTTGTAGATATATTCAGTCTGATGCGGCTCTATGACTCGGCCGACTTTTTGGAATGTTCTGGTTATGTGGTCGGAGATCACCCTCTCGTCTATAGGAGAGAGGCGCACTCTTTCGAACATCCTGTAGAAGAATTTTTTTTCTTCAAAGATCAGCTTCATGGCATTGATTCCCGACCCTGATATGATGTAAATAGGTGTGCCGGGCTTCTGCCATTCCTTTTCCATGACGTGCAGCATCCGGTCCCAGTCGCGTATACGGAGAATGTTCTGGAATTCTTCGATGTACACGATGTGACGCGGTTCGGGAGGCAGGGAATATACTTCCTCCATTCTGTGCAGAAAGTCTTCAGGGTCGATAATGTCGATAAGACTGATGTGGGTAATGTCGTACCCGGCGTTACCCTCAAATTGGTTCAGCGCCATGTTGACGAGGGAATTCTTGCCGGTGCGGGGGGGCTCGTAGATGACGGCATGTCTGCCATCTGCGATTAGGGATGCAAGGTGGCTGACGTCTTTCTTTCTGGAAAGAAAGTCGCTGCCGATAGCGATGGTGTTGTAAGTAAAAGGGGATTCCATGTTGTCATCTTTGTTTTACGCGGAGCAAATTTATGAAAAAAAGTAAGTTTTTTGATTTAAATTTGTGAAAAAAAATGAAAAGTATTACTTTTGCTCTCCCAAAAACAATGATTTAGGCTGATAAGCTATTGAAAAAGAGTCACTTGCAAGTACAGTGGCCGCTTACTGCCGCTAACTTTAAAAGATTTATTAAATGTACGCAATTGTAGACATTGCAGGACAGCAGATGAAGGTGGAGAAGGGTAGGAAGATCTTCGTGAACCGCCTCGAGGGCGAGAAGGGTGCTTCTCTCGATTTCACCAAAGTGCTTCTGACCGATGACAACGGTTCGGTCAAGGTAGGTACTCCCTATGTTGAGGGAGTCAACGTAAAGGCCACCATCGTGGATCATGTAAAGGCTGACAAGGTTCTGGTATTCAAGAAGAGACGCCGCAAAGGCTATCAGAAACTGAATGGTCACCGCCAGTGTTTAACCCAGATTCTCATTGAGGAGATCGCTTAATTAACAGGAGGAAATACTTATGGCTCACAAAAAAGGTGTCGGTAGTTCTAAGAACGGTCGTGAATCACACAGCAAACGACTTGGACTGAAACTGTTCGGCGGTCAGATGGCCAAGGCCGGCAATATCCTCGTCCGTCAGAGAGGTACAGTCCACTATCCCGGAAAGAATGTAGGTATGGGCAAGGACCATACTCTTTACGCTCTCGTGGACGGAGTTGTAACATTCCGCAAGACAAGAGAGAACCGCTCATACGTTTCGGTGCTCCCTCCCGCAGTTGAGTAAGCGGATAGAAATTAGAGTGAATTAGGTTCCGGTGGATATCTATCCATCGGAACTTTTTGTATCTTTGCACCCGTTTTAAAACAAAATAGAAGATGTTGACTCTAAAACTTTTGAGGGAACAGCCCGAATATGTAGTGGAAAGGCTGGCGGTCAAGAATTTTGACGCCTCTGAAATCGTAGAACAGATACTGGAGCAGGACAGCCGCCGCCGCTCCTGCCAGACGGAGCTGGACGCGGCTCTCTCAGTCCAGAAGATAAAGGCTAAGGAGATAGGCAAGCTCATGCAGCAGGGCCTGAAGGAAGAAGCGGAGGCTGCCAAGAAGGAAGTGGCTGCCATGAAGGAAAAATCCAAAAAATTGGAAGCTGAGATGGAGGAGTGCCGGCAAAAGCAGGACGATCTGCTCGTGCTGCTGCCTAATCTGCCGGACAAGATGGTGCCCGCCGGCAAGAATGCTGATGACAACGTGGTGGTCCGTATGGGCGGAGACATTCCGGAACTGCCGGAGAATGCGCTTCCCCACTGGGAACTGGCGTCCAAGTATGACATAATTGACTTCGATCTGGGCGTAAAGCTTACCGGAGCCGGCTTCCCAGTCTACAAGGGTAAGGGCGCAAGGCTGCAGCGGGCTCTTATTCAGTATTTTCTGGATTTCAATACCAAGGCGGGCTATATGGAGATAGAGCCCCCTATCATGGTGAATGAGGCCTCCGGTTTCGGTACCGGCCAGTTGCCTGATAAAGAGGGACAGATGTACTTCGCTTCCCAGGACAAGTTCTACCTCGTGCCTACGGCAGAGGTCCCGGTGACCAATATCTACCGTGACTCTATTCTCAGCGAGTCGGATTTTCCGATAAGGATGACTGCCTATACTCCCTGCTTCCGCCGCGAGGCCGGCTCGTACGGCAAGGATGTGAGGGGCCTCAACCGCCTGCATCAGTTCGACAAGGTGGAGATTGTCCAGCTTGCCCTTCCGGATGCTTCCGAGCGGGCTCTGAACGACATGGTTCTCCATGTCGAGAGGCTGGTCAATTCCCTTGACCTGCCATACAGGATAGTGCGTCTGTGCGGAGGGGACATGAGCTTTACCTCAGCCATCACATATGATTTCGAGGTCTATTCCGCCGCTCAGAAAAGATGGCTGGAAGTCAGCTCCGTGTCGAATTTCAAGTCCTATCAGGCAAACCGCCTCAAGCTCCGCTACAAGGATGCGGAAGGCAACATACAGCTGGCCCATACGCTTAACGGCAGTTCCCTGGCCCTGCCCCGCATAGTGGCAGCGCTGCTGGAGAACAATCAGACCCCGGACGGCATTACCATACCCAAGGTGCTGCACGAGTACACCAGGTTCTTCAGGATTGACTGACGCCCTTCGGGAGATGGACGGACAGCAGAGAGTGATATTGGGAATTGACCCAGGCACCATGCTTCTGGGTTATGGGGTCATTCTCGTTGACAGGAGAAGAGTCCACTTTGTGGATATGGGAGTGCTGGACCTGAGGAGGGAGAAAGACCATTTTGCGAAACTCAATACCATTTATACGGAAGTCGGAGGCATAATAGACCGCTACTCTCCTGATGACGTAGCGGTCGAGGCTCCGTTCTACGGAAAGAATCCCCAGGTCATGCTCAAGCTCGGAAGAGCGCAGGGAGCGGCTATATCGGCGGCCATAGCACGGAATCTTCCGATTTTCGAGTATGCGCCGCGTAAGGTAAAAGTGGCCGTGACCGGGCAGGGAGGAGCTTCTAAAGAGCAGGTCGCCCTTATACTCTCCAGAACCCTGAATACCGAGTTCAAGCCTGCGTTCCTGGATGCCACGGATGCGCTGGCCATAGCCATGTGCCACTTTTACCAGCTGGTTAATCCACTGGCTGATACCGTTACTTCTACCGATTGGGGCAAGTTTGTCAGAGCGCATCCTGACAGGTTAAAATAACTTGACCGATGATTAAACTATCGCCTTGCAGATTTGTCAAATGAACATTAAAAAATTGAACCAAAATATCAGAACAGGCGATGATACAAAGACGCATTCTATTCATTTTCCTCCTCGCGTTCCTTTCGGCGTGGGGGCTTTCAGCTCAACAGAGGGGAAACTATTCCGTTAAGGTCAAGCTTACCGATTCCGTATCTCATGAGCCTGTGTCCTTTGCAACGATTTATGTCTCGAAGGACGGCTCCAATAAAAACGCGTATTTCGCAATGACGGATGCAGACGGCAACGGTGTCATATCCAAGATTCCTATGCCCGGTAAGTATTATTTCGTGGCGGAACTTATGGGATATTACCGTATTGTACACCCTGTGGAAATTAAGGAAAATGTTACCGATATCGGTGAGATGCTCATGAATGAGGACATAACCATGCTGGACGAGGTAGTTGTGACAGCGGTCGGCAACCAGATGGTCGTCAAGAAGGATACACTGGAATATACCGCCGAGCTTTTCAAGACCACTGACAATGATGTCCTGGAGGATCTGCTCAAGAAGCTGCCCGGAGTGGAAGTTGACAGTGACGGTAAGATTACATCGGAGGGAGAGGAGATTACGAAGATCATGATTGACGGCAAGGAGTTCTTTTTGGACGATCCTTCGCTAGCGTCCAAGAATATTCCCGCGAATATTATCAATAAGGTGAAGATAGTCAACAAGAAGTCTGATCAGGCAGAGTTCACCGGTATTGACGACGGTGAGGAAGAGAAGGTGATAGACCTTAGCATAAAGCCTGGACTTCTGGAGGCCTGGTTCGGCAATGTGTCGGCCGGCGGCGGTCATGACCTTCAGACCGAGGAGCATGCCGCAAGATTTCAGGCATCGGGTATGCTTGGCCGCTTTACCGAGGACAGCCAGATCAGTTTCATCCTCAACGGCAACAATACCAACAACCGTGGATTCAACGATATGGCCGGAGAGATGGGAGGCGGTATGCGTGGCCGTGGTTTCGGAGGCAACCGTGGCGGTATCATGACCACCTGGATGGCAGGTGTCAATGCCAATATGAACATCGGAGGAAACAAAGACCGTGAGCTGGGCGGCAACTATCTCTACAACGGATCCATCCGCGATGTGGAGGAGCGCAGCAGCCGTACCACGTTCCTCAATGACAGTGTCAGCCAGCATACCTTAAACAGCGAGACCAGCCGTTTTTTCAGTGACGGACACCGCGGAGGACTGGAG
Source organism: Candidatus Coprenecus merdipullorum (assembly GCA_019118865.1). Lineage (GTDB taxonomy): Bacteria > Bacteroidota > Bacteroidia > Bacteroidales > UBA932 > Coprenecus > Coprenecus merdipullorum. The sequence continues at coordinate 6,385 of DWYD01000062.1, forward strand.
CTGGACTATAAGTTCAATGACAGGACCTCCATCCTGTTCAGACCCCGTTTCAACTACAGCCGCTCCCGCTACGAGGAGAACAGTGAGTACAGCACTGACAACTCGCGCACCGGGAAAGTCAATGACGGTGTCAGCACTTCCAATTCCGACGGAACTTCATGGAGGACCAACGGCCGTATCCTTTACCGTCAGAGAATATCAGAGAAGGCGGGCCGGACTCTCTCATTGAATGTGGACTACTCCCTGTCCAACAGTGATTATACCGGAACCAACTATTCCCTCACAAACACCTATGCCGACGGTGTGCAGTCCGGAACGGATCTTATCAACCAGAGGTACGAGCAGAGAGAGGAAAGTTATTCCGCATCGGCTGACCTGACTTATACAGAGCCCCTTGGCAACAATTTCTTCCTCCTCGGCTCCTACCGTTTCAGCTGGAGCAACAGCCAGAGTGAGAAGGACACCCGCGATATTCTGGAGGACGGCTCTCTGAGCGATCAGCTGGATTCTACTTATTCTTCCCGTACGGAAAATACTCTCATGCGTCACAGGATGCAGATCAGCTTCATGAAACAGGAGGAAAAATACAATCTGCAGCTCGGTGTCAATGCCCAGCCTTCCACTACCATTACGCGGGACGACTTCAACCCTGACCGCAATGTCAACTATACCGTCTGGAATTTCGCACCGTCGGCCCGCTTTGACTACGACTTTTCCAACAATGAGTTCCTGCGTATAAATTATTGGGGCAGCACCTCGCAGCCGTCCATCAATCAGCTGATGCCCGTGCCCGACAATTCCGATCCTCTGTATGTGTCAGTCGGAAACATGAGCCTGAAGCCGGAGTTCCAGAACCGTTTCATGATGCATTACCGTTATACGGATATGGAGACTTTCTCCACCTATTCCGTTATGGGAGGCTTCAATTTCACCAAGGACGATATCATCAATGCCAGCTGGTACAATGAGACAGGAACCCAGTATACAGTACCTGTCAATTCGGACCGTCCCACTCTTGGCGGAAATGTGATGCTGATGACCAACTCTCAGTTCGGAAAGTCGGGATTTTCCCTTACGACTTTTACCCGAGGTGCTGTGACCAGTACCCTGTCCTATACCGGAGATAATCCTGAGGCCACAACTTTTGACGAGATTCAGGATTACCTCATCGGCGGACGTACTACATCGATGTCCCTGAGTGAGAACATCACTTTCGTCTACCGCAACGATTATATCGAGACCCGTCTGGGTGCGAGCGCTTCCTACCGCAAGGCGTGGTATGAGATAGCTTCCCAGGCCAGGGCGGATACATGGGACAATGCGGTTTACGCCGAGGTTAACGCAACCCTTCCCTGGGGTATGGAGATAAGCACCGATGCCAGATATAACTACTATATCGGTTACGAGGCCGGTTTCGGAGAACCGGAGCTGACCTGGAATGCGGAGATATCCCAGCTCTTCCTCAAGGACAGGATGACCCTCAGGCTCAAGATTTACGATATCCTTAACCAGTCCAAGAACAATTACCGTACTACCACCGACAACTATGTGGAGGATACCTATAACAATACTCTGGGCCAGTATTTCATCATTTCGCTGGTCTACAGATTCGGTAACTTCGACAATATGATGGGCGGACGCCGCGGCCCCGGAGGCCCGAGACCTCCTCAGCGCAGATAACGGAAGTTCCGGAATTTTTCAATGAGATTTTTCATGTCGTCGGGCAGTTCGCTCCCGACGACTATTTTTTTGTGTGTGCGGGGATGGATGAATCCTATAGTGCCGGCATGGAGGGCCTGGCGGGGGAGTACCTCGAAGCAGTTGTCGATGAACTGGCGGTAGCGGGAGTATAGGGTGCCTTTGAGAATCCGGTCTCCGCCGTAGAGCGCATCGTTGAAGAGGGGATGACCTATGTGGTTCATGTGCACGCGTATCTGGTGGGTACGGCCGGTTTCAAGGCTGCATTCCACGACGGTGACATATCCCAGGCGCTCCAGCACTCTCCAGTGGGTTACCGCGTGTTTTCCGGTACCGTCCTCCACCACCTTGAAGCGGATGCGGTTGGCAGGGTCCCGGCCTATGTCGCCTGTGATGGTTCCGCTGTCTTCTTCCATGTCGCCCCATACTATCGCAGTGTATTTTCGCTCAATTGAGTGGACGAAGAACTGGCGGGCCAGATAGACCTGAGCCTCGTCGTTCTTGGAAATCAGGAGGGTCCCGGATGTGTCCTTGTCAATCCGGTGTACCAGGATACCCATGCGGTCATCCTTGGCGTCCGGCCCCTGGCTGCGTCCCAGATACCATGCCAGGCCGTTGAGCAGAGTCCCTGTATAGTGACTGCAGCCTGGATGTACTACCAGACCGGCCGGTTTGTTGACTACCAGCACGTCCTCGTCTTCATAACGGATGTCCAGATCCATTTTCTCGGGCAGAATCTCATAGCCGCGGCGCCGGTAGGGCAGGCATATGCGGATGTCGTCAAGAGGTTTTACCCTGTAGTTGGCCTTGACTGGAGTTCCTCCTACGTAGACATAGCCTGCGTCTATGGCCTGCTGTATGCGGTTGCGTGATGCGCCCATAATGTGGGCCGTCAGGAACTTGTCCACTCGGAGCATGCTCTGGCCTTTGTCTACAGTGACATGGTAGTGCTCGAACAGGCCCTGGTCGTTCTCCTCTTCCGGATTGTCCTCGTCCTCTTGGGTGAAATCTTCATTCTCCGCAACCGTTTCTTCGGATATGGCTGCTGGGGGGTATTGCTTAGAGCCGGACATCGGTGCTGTCGGTTTTATCTTCGGGTTCGGGGATGCGTGTGACATCTTTTGAGAGGTAGAGAGTGACTGACGAGCCCCTGCGTACGCTGACGGAGTCAGATGCCGGAGGGTACTGGCCGTAGACATAGGCTTCCAGGGAGTCAGAATAGGTGGAAACGGTGCTGTCGAATTTGTTCCCGAGGATATTCAGGGAGTTGTCGTGCAGCAGCTCGACGGCCATCCTGTAGCGGTAACCGATGACATTGGGTACGAAGGTGGTGCTGTCCGCGGGGTTCAGGCCTACGACCAGGTCGATATAGGAGCCGCTGTTCAGAAGTGTGCCGGGGGCGATGTCGCGCCCTTTATACTGTTGGGCGAGGACGTTATTAGTGGCAATGTCTTCCTTGTAGATAAGTTTTCCGATATTGAGACCGTTGGCATTGAGCTCCGTCCTGGCCTGGCGCATTGAGAAACCGGTGAGGGACGGCATTACTGACTGGCGCGGGGCAACTGAGTTGATGACCAGCAGGATACGGCGGTTTTTCTTTACCTTGCTGCCGGCTTCGGGGTTCTGGCGGGTGATGGCTCCGCGCTCAATGCCTCTGATGTATACGGAGTCGGTTACTTCCAGGCGCAATTTTGCATCATCGGCTGCCGCAGCAGCTTCTGCAAGACTCATCCCGTAAAAATCCGGAACTGTAAGCTCCTGGTTGTGGCGGGTGACAATTCTAAGAGACAGGTTGACTATCAGATATCCTACGAGGAGAATGGCAAGTATCAGCAGTATATTCTGGGTCAATGATTCCTTGAAGGGTTTCTTGAAAATCTTCTTCATTGTACTGAGTGGTGATCTGTTCATACTGCAAATATAAGGAGAAGCCGAGACACCGCAGTATATTTTCAGTAAAATTGGTAATATTTCATGGAAAAAGACTATTGCTGCGGCTATAGGAAAACTATATTTGTGGGCGAAAACAGATTATTAGTTATTATGGCATTGACAAGAATCGGACAGGTGCTGAGAAACAGCTGGAACATGAGAATAAGGATTGTACTTGCAGTGATTGCAGTGTGTCCCGTTTATATTGCGGAGGCTGCGGGTACAGGACAGGATGTGATGGCGGAAAAGTGTGTGCAGCAGGAGGATACCTCGGGCACAGGCATGACGGACACACTTGCGCAGGTGGTGGTTACCGGAACCCGCAGCAGGACTGATATCCGGCATCTTCCGTTGACGGTGACGGTACTGGACCGTCCTGCCATCGAGTACTCCTATACTCCTTCTCTGCTGCCGGTGCTGACGGAGCAGGTGCCTGGATTTTTCTCTACATCCCGCGGTGTCATGGGCTATGGAGTCTCCGGCGGGGCTGCAGGCAATATCTCGGTCCGCGGTCTGAGCGGCGGCTCCGGGCAGGTAATGGTGCTTATCGACGGCCATCCGCAGTACATGGGCATGTTCGGGCATCCGATATCGGACGCTTACCAGTCCCTGATGGCGGAGCAGGTGGAGGTGCTGCGCGGCCCGGCCTCGGTGCTCTACGGTTCCAATGCGATGGGCGGCGTGGTCAATATCGTCACCCGCAAGATGGAGGAGGACGGGGTCCGGACCAATATTTCCGCAGGCTACGGTTCATGGAACACGGTGCAGACCGAGGTGACCGGCCGTATGCGCTTCGGCGGCTTCTCCAGTGTGGTCAGCCTGTCCTACAACCGCACTGACGGGCATCGGGAGGATATGGGCTTCGAGCAGTACGGGGGCTATGCCAAGCTAGGCTATGACTTTTCCGAAAACTGGAGGGTGAGGTCCGATGTCAATGTGACTCACTTCA
>DWYD01000063.1 GCA_019118865.1 Candidatus Coprenecus merdipullorum
CTCAGAGCTATCTCTATGGCGTCAAGGTCTTCTCTCTGAACGTTTTCGACGATAGCCATCTCCAGCATACCCTTGTCATCCGTTTCCTTCACGTAGGCAGGAATGGTCTCCAGACCGGCAGCCCTGGCAGCTTTGAAACGCCGCTCTCCGCTGATTATCTGGTAGCTCATTCCTGTTTTACGGACAGTGATAGGCTGGATAATGCCCAACTGACGTATGGACTCTGTCAGTTCGGCCAGAGCCTGCTCATCGAAGTTGCTCCGCGGCTGGTATGGGTTGGCGGATATTTTGCTTACAGGAATTTCATTTATTGATGCCGGCCCGGCCGTTCCGGATGATATACCGGGACCGGAGACCTGTGCGCTGTCCGTACCGTCCATCCCGGAAATCAATGCTCCGAGGCCTTTCCCCAATGCTGCTCTTTTGTTTGACATGGCGTGTGCTGCTTGTTATGAATTTTTGGCTATTATCTCGCGGGCAAGGTTGAGGTAGTTGTTGGTTCCGGCCGAGATGGCATCGTAAAGGATGACCGGTTTTCCATGAGAGGGGGCTTCGCTCAGCCTTACATTCCTCTGGATGACAGTGTTGAATACCATTGTCCCGAAGTGGTGGCGAACATCCTCGACAACCTGGTTTGCCAGTCTGAGCCTGCCGTCGAACATGGTCAGGAGGAAGCCCTCTATTTTAAGTGTCGGGTTGAGTCTTGTCTGGATGAGCTTTATGGTGTTGAGAAGCTTGCCCAGGCCTTCAAGAGCGAAAAACTCTGTCTGCACGGGGATAATCACCGAATCAGCAGCTGTAAGACAGTTGATCGTGACCAGTCCCAGAGAAGGGGGACAGTCTATGATAATGTATTCGTATTCATTCCTGATTCCGCTGACGGCTTCTTTCATGGCCAGTTCCCTGTTGTCTATCTTGGTCAGCTCTATCTCGGCTCCTGCCAGATTAATGTGGGAGGGTACTATCTTGAGATCTTTAATCTGAGTGTCGAGCGTCACTTCCTGTATGCTTTTCTGACCGATAAGGACCTCGTAGAAAGTATTTCCTCCTTTGGAGTCAGGGTCAAAATCCAGGCCGGATGTAGTATTGGCCTGGGGGTCTGCATCTATCAGCAGTGTCTTTTTCTCAAGAACGGCCAGAGACGCAGCGAGATTGATGGATGTGGTAGTTTTCCCGACTCCTCCTTTCTGATTGGCTATAGCGATGATTTTACCCATATTATTCTTTTAAGCAATCCGCAAAATTAAAAATTCTTTTCATCCAACCGATAATTAATATTATTTTCGCGAAAATTTTTTTCAAAACAGATGAGTGACAGTTCGTGGATTGCGGTAATTAACCCCAATGCCGGAGGGGGCAGGGTCGCACGTGAGTGGCCTTTATTGTCCAATATGCTTAAAGACAGAGGATTCTCTTTCGAAGAAGTATTCACAACGCACCGGTATCATGCTGTAGAGCTCGTCATATATTCCCTGAAGAGGGGTTTCCGTAATTTCATCTCGGTCGGTGGGGACGGAACTCTCCATGAGATAGTCAACGGTATCTTCTATCAGAAAGAAGTTCCGGTAGAGGAGATAACGCTGGCTGTTCTTCCAGCGGGATCGGCCAACGACTGGACGAGGATGTACAGGATTCCAAAGGATTACGACAGGGCGATAGATACAGTTATCGAGGGACGTACCGTCCTGCAGGATGTCGCCCGCGTAGAGTATATGCAGTCAGGGGTCAGAAATGCACGTTATATGGTTAATGTGGCCGGGGTAGGTCTGGACGCCAATATCTGTAGCAGGTGCAACGCATCTAAAAACAAGGGCAGGGCGGGGGAACTGGCATATGTGCGGGCCGCATTCAAGGCCCTGGTCAGCCGAACGAGCAATCCTACAAAGGTGGTGGTTGACGGCAGGAATTTCTTTTCTGGGAAAATGTTCTCCATCGCGTTCGGGATAGGGAGATACAGCGGCGGCGGAATGATGCAGGTGCCTGATGCTGTTCCCGATGACGGGCTGGTGAATATAATGGTGGCACGTAAAGTGTCAAAGGTCAAGTTCCTGTTGCTGTTCAAACAGTTGTTCAAGGGAACTATATACAGAATAAAAGAGGTGTCTCACTGTACTGCATCCAGAGTGACTGTAATCTCACGCAGGCCGGATAGAGTGGAAATTGACGGAGAGGTGGTAGGAACCACGCCGATGAGTATGGTAGTCCTGCCAAGAGCTCTCAGGGTAGTGGTGGGCAGAGATTTTAAGTAGTGTGAGAATTCTGGTGTCTTCCTTTTGTCCTGACTAGAACACCGGATCCACGTCTATGGTCAGTGAGGCTGCCGGAAAACCGCGGAGCCGGCTGTAGAGCCGGGACTTGGCCTGAGTCCAGCTGTGGCTGCGGTCGGTCTTTATCAGGAACTGCAGCAGAAATTCCCCGGAACTTTTCTCGACCGGAGGGGCGGCGGGACCGCAGATGTCCCTGAAGCCGCTTTTCCCCAGAATGTCTGATACTTCCTTTGCCAGGCTGTCCAGTTTTTCCTTGTCAGGGGATTTGAGCAGCAGCCGGATGATTCTGGTGAAGGGGGGATATCCGAATTCCCGCCTTTCCTCCATCAGGGATTCTATGTCCCCCTCCTCCGGAAGCCTGAGCATACGGAATACCGGGTGGTCCGCCCGGCTGGTCTGGATGATCATTTCCCCCGGAGTGTCCCTGCGGCCGGCTCTGCCCATGAACTGCAGGAGCAGCTGGAGAGCCCTCTCGTCCGCCCGGAAGTCGAATACCGAGGTCACGGCCTCGGCCTTGAGCACAGCCGTCAGGGTCAGGTGCTTGAAATCGAACCCCTTGGATATCATCTGGGTTCCGACCAGAATATCTATTTTCCCTTCGGAGAACTGTCTCAGAATCCTTGTTTCCTCCTTTTTGTCCTTGGTGGTGTCCGCGTCGAAGCGTTCTATGCGGGCATCGGGGAAGAATGTCCGCAGCTCTTCCTCTATCTTCTCGGTGCCGTCTCCCAGGAACTTCATCGGAGCTTTCCCGCATTGGGGGCAGGCGGCGGGGGCTGGCTCCGTATGCCCGCACCAGTGGCAGCTCAGGCTGTGGCTGAACTTGTGGTAGCTCATCGGGATGTTGCAGGAAGGGCAGCGGGGTATGAAGCCGCAGTCAGGGCATTCCATGGCCGAGGCGTAGGCCCTCCGGGAGCGGAAGACGAGCACCTGCTCATGCCGTTCCAGCCGGGCGGTTATGGCCTTGAGCAGAGTCAGGGAAAATGCCCCCTTCACGGCATTCCTGCGTCTCTGCAGGGGCATGTCCACGATAGTGACGGTGCTGCCGCCGCCCTCGAAATAGCGGTGGGAGAGGGGAACGTATTCCAGCCTGCCGGTGCGTACGTTGTACAGGCTCTCGAAGGAAGGGGTCGCGGAACCGAGGAGTACCGGGCAGCCCTGGATCCGGCCCAGCATCAGGGCGGTGTCCCGGCCGTGGTAGCGGGGAGCCTGGTCCGTCTGCTTGTAGGACTGATCGTGCTCTTCGTCCACTATGATGAGGCCCAGGCGGCTGTGGGGCAGGAATAGGGCGGAGCGCAGGCCCAGGACGATGTACGGTTCTGTGTCGGAGGCCACCCTGCTGTAGACCTCCCGCCTGTGCGGGGCTGTCTGCTTGGAGTGGTATACCAGTAGCTTGTCGGGGAAATACCCGGACAGACGGCTCTGAATCTGGCGGCTGACGGCTATCTCCGGGACGAGGTAGAGTACGTTCAGCCCCCTTTTGAGACATTCGGCCGCCAGGGTGATGTATATCTCCGTCTTGCCTGAGCCGGTGACTCCGTGCAGGAGGACGTTCCGGCCGGCAGCGAAGTGCTTTCTGATATCTGCCGCCGCTGTTTCCTGTTCGGGCGAGAGGACAGGCAGCTCCGCCCGGCTGATGTCTGCCGGGGATGCCGGCATGATGCCTGCGCCGCTGTCTGATGATCCGTGAGCTGCATCTCCCTCACCGGATGCAGCCTGCTGTTTCGGCCGCTTGAGAGCCTTGACCGTAGACGGGGCAGCGAAGCGGAAGGCCTCCCCCAGCGAGCACATGTAGTAGGACGCCACCTGCCGCAGGAAGTCCATATTGGCCTGTGTCACCGGAGGAAAATTGACCGCCTCCTTGACCGGCTTTATCTTCGAGATGTCGAACTCCGGTTCATCCTTCACCCTCAGCACCACCGCCGTGTAGGCCCTGCCCACTACCGTCACCCTCACGAGACTGCCGGGCACTATGCTCCCCTCCAGCTCCTCCGGAACCGAATAGGTCACGGAGTCCCTGAACTTCAGCGGTATTATCACGTCTACGAACCTCATATTATGCCATGCGGATTTGTCAGTTAATAGATGCAAATATAGCAAATGAAATCCGATAAACTACCGGGTCTTCCTGTAGCTCATGACGGCCCATGTGCCGAAGAAAACGTCAAAGCCCAGCAATGCCAGAAGCTGGTGGCTGAGGTCCGCCAATGAGCACCCCTGCAGATAGACGCCCCTCATCATCTCGATGAAGTATCTCGGAGGATTCAGCCAGGTGATAACCTGTGCCCATTCAGGCATGGAGGATATAGGAGTGAGAAGTCCGCTCATCAGCATGAAAACCAATATGAAGAAGAACATGACGAACATGGCCTGCTGCATGGTGTCGGAATAGTTGGAAACTATTAGACCAAATCCGGAAAGTGCGAATATGAAAAGGAGGGAAAACAGATAGACAGTCCAAATGCCACCATGCGGCGACAACCCATATACAGCCCAGGCCAGCAGCATGCAGATGGACAGCACTATGAGTCCCATGATCCAGTAGGGAATCAGCTTGGCGAAGATAAATGTCGTCTTGCGGACAGGCGTGATGTTTATCTGCTCAATGGTCCCTTTCTCCTTCTCTCCGACGATGTTCAGGGCCGGAAGAAAGCCTCCGAGGAGAATAATGACGATGACCATGTAGGCCGGAATCATGAAGTTCTTGTAGTCCATGTACGGGTTGAACTTATTAATGACGCTGATGCTGACCCGGGGTGCGGGGACGGGGCTGACGGAAACCGGGGCGAAGTTCTCCGCGAAGAAGTCCGCGCATACGGCGTTGAGGTAGTTGGACCCAAGGGCTCCCTTTATCTGGTTGACAGCATTCAGGGATATCTGCACCGGGGCACGGCCTTCGCTCACAAGGTCCTGCTCGAAGTATCCTGGAATCTCCACCACTGCATCGGTCCGCCCCTTTTCCAGTTGCCGGAGTGCCTCCGGATAGCTTCCGGTAACATCCTCAAGAATGAAGTATTCAGAGGCCCCGAGAGTCCTTATCAACTTTCCGGAGGTGCTGCTTCCGTCCTTATCCACTACTGTCAGTCTGATATTCTTTATGTCCATGTTGACAATCCACGGAATGACGAGCATGATCACGACAGGGAAGGCGATCACCAGCTTCGGCAGGAAGGAATTGCGGAAGAACTGCTTGAATTCTTTTCTTATGAGGTATCCGAGTGTCATCGCAGTCTGAGTTTAAAGTTTTTGATGCTGACGGCCAGCAGGAATACGGCCATACCTGAGAGTATTGCAAACTCCTCGGCGACCATGCCAGCGGGCAGTCCTTCGATCATGAGTTTCTTCACGCCCTCGATGTACCAGCGGGCCGGAACAGCCCCGGACAGCACCCGGAAGAACCCCGGCATGCTTTCTACCGGGAACAGAAGCCCCGAAAGGAACACCACCGGTATCATCAGCAC
>DWYD01000064.1 GCA_019118865.1 Candidatus Coprenecus merdipullorum
TGCCAGTCCGAGCAGCCGCTGTCCGTGGCAGCTGTTGTGTATGCTGACCTTGTGGGGAAAATACGCCCGGGGCAGCTCCGAGGGCCGCACCACGTCGTGGATGAACTCGCAGATCTCTTAGATGCGGCTGCAGAGGCACTCATGGGCCTCCTTGTGCAGGATGTCGGGATAATGCTCCTTGACGAAGGCCACGCAGCTGCCGGAGGGTCCTACCACATAGTCATAGCCGCTGAAAAGCTCCTCCATGCGGCGGGCCAGGGGAGCGGCGTCCTTCTCGAATCCGCCGTTGGCCATAGGCTGTCCGCAGCAGGTCTGCCCGAGGGGATAGTCCACGTCGAGCCCCAGCGCTTTCAGCAGCTTGTACGACGCCACGCCCACCGACGGGTATACGGCGTTGACGAAGCAGGGGATAAAAAGTCCTATTTTCATGTTGTCAGAGTAATCTTATTGTAATTTTGGCTTGTACCGTACGTCTTAAGGAGGACTCAAGATGCCGGTCGGCAAGCCAGCCTGGCTAAAGTTCCTCCCACTCGCCGCCCCACAGCTGAATGAAGCGGTACATGTTGTCGCGGGAGATTTCGAGGGAGGCGGTGTTGTCGTTGGGGTGGAAGGTGACCCGCTCGGCCTGGCGCAGGTCCTTGTCGAGATAGAGCTTGACCTGGTGGTCAGGGTCGTTGATGAGACCGAAGAGGGAGACGGAGCCGGGGACAGTCCCGAGGTATTTCTCCATGCGCTGCTCGGAGGCGAAGGAGAGCTTGCCCTGATGCAGCTGATGCTCCAGGCCGTGGATGTCCATCTGCTTGTGGCACTCGAGGATGACCAGGTAGTGGCGGTTGCCCTTGTGGTTCCTGAAAAACAGGTTCTTGCAGTGCGTTGAGTCGAAGTCCTTCCAGTATTTCATGGCCTCCTCTATCGTAGGAAGCGGCGGATGCTCGTGGATGATGTAGCTGATGCCCATTTCCTGCAGTCTGTCAAGTACTTTTCTGCGTCTTTCTTCTGCTGTCTTCATATATATTCCGTTTATCGGGCCGCAAATATAGTTCATTCTTCCCGTATCCTGTGTATTTTTGCAGTCTTAAAGTGAGAATATGGATTATCAGAATGTGATTGACAGGATTCACGGCCAGCTGCAGGAGCTGTGGGGACAGGGCAGGGTGGCGGATTACATACCGGCGCTGGCGAAGGTGGATCCGAGGCAGTTCGGGATAGCGGTGGCTACCCTCGATGGACAGGAGTTCAGGACCGGGGACGCGCAGGTGTGCTTCTCGATTCAGAGTATTTCGAAGGTGTTTACCTTAGCTATGGTGACCGGGCGCATCGGGGACGATATATGGAAGGCGGTGGGACGTGAGCCCTCAGGCAACCCGTTCAACTCCCTGGTGCAGCTCGAGTATGAGCACGGCCTGCCCCGCAACCCGTTCATCAATGCCGGTGCCCTCGTCGTGACGGACCGCCTGATATCGCTCTACCCTCATCCCAAGGATGCCATGCTGGAGTTTGTCCGCGCCCTCTGCGCCAACGACGATATCTATTACGACAAGGAGATAGCCCGCTCCGAGCGGCTCAATGCCGACCGCAACCTGGCCCTGGCCTATTTCATGAAGAGCTTCGGGAATATCGAGAATGACGTGGAGACGCTGCTGGACGTCTACTGCCACCAGTGCGCCATATCGATGTCGTGCACGGACCTTGCCCGCGCCTTCCTCTTCCTGAGCAACCGCGGCGTGAATCCCTTCGACGGCAGGCAGGTCCTGACCGTCAGCCAGGCCAAGCGCCTCGGTGCCCTCATGCTCACCTGCGGCTTCTACGACGAGTCGGGCGACTTTGCCTTCCGCGCCGGCCTCCCCGGCAAGAGCGGCGTAGGCGGCGGCATCGCGGCCTACATCCCCGGCAACCTCGCTATCACCGTCTGGAGCCCCGAACTCAACCGCCACGGCAACTCCCTCATCGGAATGGCCGCCCTCGAGCATTTTACCACCGATATCGGCAATTCCATTTTCTAAAGTTTGATGGCGAAGCGCTTGAGCCGCGAGTCGAGCATCCCTTCCGGAACGATGTGCTTGATGCAGCCGGCGATGACGTTGAGCAGGCGTTCGCGGACGAAATCCTCGCGGATGACGAGGGAGACTTCGCGGACGGGGACGCAGGTCGGGCAGTCGGGGAACGGGATGCTGCCTGAGGGGGCAATGTCAGTAGCCGGTGCCCCGCCGTTCTGCCGGACGATGGGCCTGAGGTTCCCGCGCTGCTCTTCGGTGAGGAATGCGGCGTGCAGCTCGGGGATGACGGTGTAGCCGCCGTTGGTGTCCACGATGCGGACGAGGGTGTCGATGCTGCCGGCCTGGTATTCGGTGCGGGTCCGGCGGCGGCTGTGGCAGAAGTTGAAGACCTGGCTGCGGAGGCAGTGGCCCTCCTCGAGGATCCACAGACGGTCGGAGGCCAGGCGGTCGGCCGGCACTTCGCTCAGGGCGTGCAGCTCGTCGGACGGGGAGATGTACGCCACGAATTTCTCGTAGTACAATGGTATTTCCAGCAGGCCCTTCTGCTCCAGCGGAGTGGCCAGGATGGCCATGTCAATCTCCGCCGCCAGCAGCTTCTCCACGATGAAGCGGGTGCGCATCTCGGACACACGCAGATGTATGGACGGGTGCTCCTCGTGCATCCTCCGGAAGAGTCCTGGGAGAATGTATGGGGCAATGGTCGGGATGATGCCTATGACGGCCTCTCCGCTCTCGTCTCCCTTCTCGACGGCGACCAGCTCCTCGATCTGCGAGGCATTGTGCAGGGTCACCCGGGCCTGGGCGATGATCTTCTCTCCGAGGGAGGTGGGGCGGACGGGGTGGGCTCCGCGGTCAAATATGGTCACGTCCAGGGCGGTCTCTATGCTGCGGATGCCTGCGCTGAGGGTCGGCTGGGTGACGCCGCAGGCTTCGGCGGCCCGGACGAAGTTGCGGTGGGTGTCCACTGCGACGATGTAGCGCAGGGCGGTAAGGCTGAGATTGGTATCTGTCTTCATACTGCCGGCAAATATAGAAATTATCTATGAGAATATAAAAAATATCGATTTGATTTATCAAAACCGCCGCCATATCTTTGCACCGTAAAACAAAACAGAACGGAATATTAATCATTAAAAAGTAATAGTTATGGACAGCAACAACAACATTCAGACTCAGACACAGCAGCAGTATTATCCCATGCCC
>DWYD01000065.1 GCA_019118865.1 Candidatus Coprenecus merdipullorum
TATAGGCCACGGTGGCTCATCGGTGGCCGACGCTATCTTCTGGTCTTCCATTCTCGGCGGAGGCCGCAGTCACGGCGGCGGTTTCTCCGGCGGCGGCTTTTCCGGCGGCTTCGGCGGCGGCTTCGGAGGAGGAAGTTTCGGCGGCGGTGGAGCCGGTGGCAGTTGGTAGCGTCTTCTCCGCCGGAACTTCCGACTAAAGCCCCTTCCCTGGAAGGGGTCAGACCTCTTCGGAGGAGTCGAAGGCCTTGATGATCTTGGTGACGAGCGGATGACGCACCATGTCCTCTGTCCCGAAATTGATGACGGCAATACCTTTTATATTCCGTACCAGATCGACTCCGCGCATTAGCCCGGAGTCTTTTTTATTGGGCAGGTCTATCTGGGTGGCGTCACCGGTGACGATGAACTTGGCGTTGCAGCCCATGCGGGTCAGGAACATCTTCAACTGTCCCAGGGAGGTGTTCTGAGCCTCGTCCAGGATGACGAAGGCGCTGTCCAGGGTGCGGCCCCTCATGTAGGCCAGCGGCGCTATCTGGATGATGCCCTCCTCCATGAGTATCTGCAGCTTGCGGGGATGGATCATGTCGTGCAGGGCATCGTACAGAGGCTGTAGGTAGGGGTCCAGCTTCTCCTTCATATCGCCGGGCAGGAATCCCAGTCTCTCGCCGGCCTCCACTGCCGGGCGGGTGAGAATCAGCTTCTTTACCTCCTTGTTCTTCAAGGCTCTGACGGCCAGTGCGATGGCTGTGTATGTCTTGCCTGTGCCTGCCGGTCCGAGGGCGAAGATAAGGTCGTTCTTATAGTACTCGTCCACCAGCCGGCGCTGGTTGCGGGTGCGGGCCTTGACGATGCGGCCCTCATTGCCGTAGACGATGTTGTAGTATTCCTCATTGTGTGCCGGCTCCATTTCCTCGAGTTCCGAGGGATAAGTCCGCCAGTCGAGCATTCTCTCCAGGTCGCTGTCGCTTATACTTCTGCCCCTGCGCAGGGATGCGGTCATGGCGTTTATTCTTTCAGATAGTATTTCTACTTGATCTTCAGGTCCTTCAAGCCTTATGTCCGCTCCCCTTGCGATGATGCGGACATCGGGGAAGTAGTGCCGCATCCTGTCCAGTTTCCGGTCGTTGACTCCGTAGATGTCCACTGAGTTCAGGCCTTCGGTCGATATTGTCTTCTCTATCATATTCTATTTTTCGAACAATGTTTTCAGCCGGTTATATGTAGTCTTCATTTTCTCATGGTTCCATTTGTTGAGGAATTCATCCTGCCGGTCCAGAAATTCCTTGACCGGCAGGATGGTGTACCCTTCCTCATAACCCCCTGGTCTGGAGCACCACAGCGGTATTGCCTCACCTCCGGCAATAAAGACCGTTCCCCAGAATGTTACGGCTATGTCCAGCCGATAGGCCAGTCCCAGCTCTGTGTCGCGGCGGCTCATGTTGGAGATTAGATTCCCCAGAGAATAGACGACCGGGGGCTCTACAGGCTGCACTACGTGAGGGTGGCCGCCGATGACTGCATCCGCACCCCATTCCAGCAGTTTTTCCGCCCATTCCCTCTGTCCGTCGGAGGGAGAAGTCACATATTCCGGTCCCCAGTGGGGGAGCGCGATGATGATGTCTGCTCCTGCATTCTGGGCGCGGGTGATGGCCCTGCGGACAGTTTCTTCGTCCATCAGGTTGACAATGAGCGGGGACGGTACCCGTACTCCGTTGGTTCCGTATGTGAAATTGACGAAAGCGACGGAGATGCCTCCGATATCGGTTATGTATGGATTGTCCGAGGCTTCGGACAGGCTGTCCCTGTAGATTCCCGTGAACGGAACACCTATGGATTCATAGTGCTCGATGGAGGATATAAGCCCCCTGCGTCCGCGGTCGCAGATGTGGTTGTTGGCGCATAGGAACAGGTCCACTCCTGCGTCTGCGGCTTCCTCAGCCAAGGTCTCCGGGGCGGAGAATGACGGGTATCCTGTGAATGGTGGCCCGCCCAGGCAGAATTCCATATTGGCCACGGTGAAGTCTGCACTGTCGATCATCGGCCGGATATGCCTGAAGTAGGACGAGTAGTCGTAGGACGATGAAATCAGGGTGTCGGTTCCAGGAATATGGGCCGAGCGCAGCTGCTCCTTATGCTGCATGATGTCTCCCAGGAAGAGAATCGAGACTGTGTCGACAACGGCCAGCAGTAGACTGATTGAGGGCATGGGCTATTCCTGGAGGAGTTTGACATTATTGAAATCCAGCCGGACGGAGAGCCATTTGCGCAGCTTTTCCATATTCTCCTGAGATATTTTCTTTCCGGCATGCAGGATGATGATGATCTCTTCGGTCCTGCCGAGGGTGTCCGTACTTACCGAGTATCCTCTTGTAAGGGTTACGTCCGAAAGGGAAGGGTACTGGGCTTTAAGCTCGTCCGTTATCTGTGCGTACGGCAGCTCCCGCGATCTGTAAGCCTGCAGTTCACTTTGCAGCGAGTCAATGACGGCCTCCCTCTTGCGGATCTCCTGGTCACTCCGTTCATAGATGCTCTGTATGGCGACTCTGTCTGTCATCTCGCTCTGGTCTGAAGCTGTTCTCTGTGTGATGATTATCTGGTCGTCCGTCAGTCCTGACTCATGTGCGGACCTGTATATTCCGTTCAGCTCTTCGGAAGAAAGTGCTTCCCCGGCAATGAAAAGCTCTATCTTGGGCGGTTTGCTGTGGGAGTAGATGTCGTAATCGTAGATGTAGCTGCGCGACATCTCCTTGTTCTTGGCTATGAATTCCTTCGCTGTCTGGCTGAAGTTGTTCTCCCTTATCATTATTATGGCCGAGTAGACGCTGGGGATGATGATTACAACTGTCAGCACTGCCACCCATCGGCTCACTCTTTTCTTTTTGGCGGGGTCTGTGAAGGTGGCCATGGGAAACTTGAGGTATTTGACGGTCAGGAATGTCGCGATGGCGATAAATATGCTGTTGATGAAAAACAGGTACATGGCTCCGGCGAAATACTTAAGACTGCCGGAGGCAAGCCCGAATCCTGCAGTGCACAGCGGGGGCATGAGGGCGGTGGCGATTGCGACACCGGAGATGACGGTGCCCTTGTCCCGGCGGCTGATTTCCACTATGCCGGCGAAACCACCGAATAGAGCTATGAGGACATCGTAGATGGTCGGGTTGGTCCGTGCCAGGAGCTCGGTAGGATTTTCGAGTTCCAGAGGGGATACCAGAAAATATATGCTAGAGGCCAGGATACTGATGATGACCATTATCAGCAGATTTTTGAAAGCGGTCTTTATGAAGGCCGTGTCGTTGGTGCCCAGACCGTAGCCTATGCCGAAGATAGGTCCCATGAGGGGGGAAATAAGCATGGCTCCGATGATTACTGGGATGGAGTTGGTATTGAGGCCGACCGAGGCGACAACTATGGCAAAAGCCAGAATGTATGCGTTGGGCCCTTTGAAGTCAATGTTGCTGCGGATGTATTGCGATGCCTTGTCGGTATCGATATGGTCATTCAGGCTGACTATGCTGCTGATATGGGATCTCAGGCTGCTGAGAAAATGCTTGAAATTGTTGTCCATCCGACAAATTTTAATAATTAGGCGGTAAATATACATTTTTTTTTGCGGCTGTGTCATTATTTGAGTACTTTTGTTGGGTATATTGAGTTGGTAAATTTTAATTAATTGTCAGAAATGAAAGCTTTTAGACTGGTTCCTGTCTTGATGGTCGCCCTTATGCTGGTGACCGGTTGCGATTTTTTCCGCTCACTGGTGGGCAAGCCTACATCGAAGGATCTTGAGAGAATGAGGCAGGAGGCTGTGGAACAGGCCCGCAAGCAGAGGATACAGGACTCCGTCAATAAGGCCAGGGAGCTTGAGCTGGAGAAGGCGAGGGCTGCCGAGCAGGCGAACCTGCTGGATGAGAGCACTGGAAGGTATCATGTCATTCTCGGAAGTTTCAAAGTGGAGGGTAATGCCGCCAAAATGAACGCTATGCTGGAGAAGAACGGCTATACTCCCCGGGTGATAGAGTTCAACAACGGCTTTGAGGTTGTCTCCGTAGCAGCCTATGACAATTACTGGGATGCGCTCAAGGCCATGAACGATATTATGGAGTATGAGTTCTGCCCTGAGGATGTCTGGATCTACGATATCCGTCAGAACATGCATGTAAGACAGCAATAACAAATAATCATAATAAGTCATATGAAAACAACAGCATTTACTCAGAAACACATTGCTCTGGGCGCCAAGATGGTGCCTTTTGCCGGGTACAATATGCCGGTGGAATATGTAGGTATAACCGAAGAACACAATACCGTCCGCAATGGTGTCGGCGTGTTCGACGTCTCCCATATGGGAGAGTTCTGGGTCAAGGGTCCCAACGCGCTCGCTTTCGTGCAGTATGTGTCATCCAATGACGCTTCTGTTCTCTATCCCGGCAAGATCCAGTACGACTGCTTCCCCAACGGAAAGGGCGGCATCGTGGATGACTTCCTGACATACTGTATCGATGGCCAGACATATCTTCTGGTGGTCAATGCCGCTAACATCGAGAAGGACTGGAACCATCTCTGCGCCATAGCTCCCAAGTTCGGCATCACCCCCGGAAAAGAGCTCTACAATGCTTCAGATGAGATCTGCCAGCTGGCAGTGCAGGGTCCCAAGGCCGTGCAGGCCATGCAGAAACTCTGTGACCAGGACTTGATGAGCATGGAGTACTATACTTTCAAGAAGGTTATGCTGGGCGGAGTGAGCGTAATATTTTCCATTACCGGTTATACAGGTGCCGGCGGATGTGAGATCTACGCTGCCAACGAGGATGCCGACAAACTGTGGGACGCAGTTTTCGAAGCAGGAGCCGAGTTCGGTATCAAGCCCATAGGTCTGGGTGCCCGTGATACTCTGAGACTGGAGATGGGATTCTGCCTCTACGGAAACGACATTGACGATACTACCTCTCCCCTGGAGGCCGGCCTCGGCTGGATTACCAAGTTCAACGATACCAAGGGCGATTTCATCGATAAGGAGTATCTCCTCCAGCAGAAGGCCGAGGGCCTCAAGCGCAAGCTTGTAGGTTTTGAGCTCATCGACCGCGGAGTTCCCCGTCAAGGCTATGAGATCTGCGATGCGGAGGGCAATGCCATCGGACACGTCACATCCGGAACGATGTCTCCCTCGCTTAACATACCCATCGGCATGGGCTATGTAAATACTCCTTATCACAAAGTGGATACAGAGATTTACATCAAGGTCCGCAATAGACTGCTCAAGGCCAAGGTGGTAAAGGTTCCTTTTTATAAGGCCAAATAGTGAGCCGGGTTGCCTCCATCGCGGTTCTTCTTGTCATTGCGGCTGCGGCTGTTTATGCCCGGGGAGGTGTTGACCCGGAGACCGGAAAGAGATTGAAGGACCATGTTGAATATCTGTCGTCAGCATCCCTGGAGGGCCGCAAGGCAGGCTCTCCGGGAGAGACGGCGGCAGCAGGTTATTTGTATGACTGCCTTGAGGATGCCGGTGTTACGATGCTGACATCCAGATCGGGACAGGATTTCTCAATTGTAACGGACGGCGATACGCTTTATTCCCGCAATATCGTGGGAATAGTG
>DWYD01000066.1 GCA_019118865.1 Candidatus Coprenecus merdipullorum
TCTTGCGCAGAGACGGCACACTGTATAAACGGTTCCGGTTTAAGAAATTATGGAAGCTGCAGCACTGGATTTTGTCAGGTTTGATAAAATATTTTGCAGCGGATATGAAAAAAATGCTAGATTTGCATATCAGAAATTCAGGTGTGTCGTCTCCTGCACAGAAACGTTACAAATTCCTTTGTCAGATTTCCCCTAAAATTGTAAATTTGCATCACAATACTGATATTATGGACAACAGCAATAAAGTTTCAAGGAGAGACTTCCTGAAGATAACCGGCGCTGCCGGAGCGGCCGCCATACTGACCGCCGGATGCGCTTCTGACAAGGACGGTGACTCCGCCATTGAGGTTCCCAAAGGCAAGATGACCTACCGCAATATCAACGGAGACCGCATCTCCCTGCTCGGTTACGGCTGCATGCGCTGGCCGATGAAAAAAGCTGCCGAGGGAGAGAACCAGGAGATTGACCAGGAAATGGTAAACGCATTGGTGGATTACGCCATCGAGCACGGTGTCAACTATTTCGACACCGCCCCGACATATCTGCGCGGCTTCTCCGAGGACGCCACCGGCATAGCCCTCAAACGCTACCCCAGGGACTCCTACTACATCGCCACCAAGCTCTCCAACTTCGGAGATCCAAGCCGCGAGGGTTCGATGGCCATGTACCGCCAGTCTTTCATCGACCTGCAGACAGACTACATCGACTATTACCTGCTGCACTCCATCGGCAAGACCATGGAGGACTTCAACAAGAGATACATCGACAACGGCATGCTGGACTTTCTCGTAAAGGAGCGTGAAGCCGGCCGCATCCGCCACCTCGGTTGGTCCTTCCACGGACAGCAGGAAGTCTTCGACAAGGTGCTGGCCATGCACGATGACATCCACTGGGACTTCGTCCAGATCCAGCTCAACTACCTCGACTGGAACCACGCAACCCCCGGCAACGTAAACGCCCAGTACCTCTACGGCGAGCTCTGCAAGCGCGGCATTCCCTCCATCATCATGGAGCCCCTGCTCGGCGGCCGTCTGTCCAACGTCCCCGACCGCATC
The DNA here is from genome assembly GCA_019118865.1 of Candidatus Coprenecus merdipullorum. GTDB lineage: Bacteria > Bacteroidota > Bacteroidia > Bacteroidales > UBA932 > Coprenecus > Coprenecus merdipullorum. Next base: position 1,056 of record DWYD01000066.1, read on the forward strand.
GCCGCCCGCCTCAAGGAGCAGGACCCCGAGAGCAGCGTCGCATCCTGGGCCTTCCGTTTCGCCGGTACCCCTGATATGATTCTGACCGTCCTCAGCGGCATGACCTACATGGAGCATCTGCAGGACAATATCCGCACCTACTCCCCCCTAGTGCCCCTGACCGAAGAGGACAAGGCCTTCCTCGAGGAGACCGCCCGTCAGATGCACGAGTATCCTACCATCCCCTGCAACGACTGCAAGTACTGCATGCCATGTCCTTACGGAATCGATATCCCCGGTGTACTCCTGCACTACAACAAATGCGTAAATGAGGGCAACCTCTCCGTTAGCAGCAATGACAGCAATTACCGTCAGGCCCGCCGCGCCTTCCTCATAGGCTACGACCGCAGTGTGCCTAAACTACGCCAGGCCAATCACTGCATCGGCTGCGGACAGTGCAACGAACACTGCCCCCAGTCAATAGATATCCCCAAGGAAATGCAGCGTATTGACCAATATGTGGAAAAGCTGAAACAAGGCACTCTGTAAAGCACTGCACAGTTGGGCATCCTCATCAAGGATGAATACATATACAAAAGAAGGGCGGCAGAACTGAATCTGTCGCCCTCCTTTTCTTATACGGATACGGCAAATCTGAAATTGCCGTATTCAGCACTACAGCTGGTCGGGAGTAAGACCGGTGTTGATCTCCACCTTGGTAACCTTGGCTTCTACAAGGCCTAACTGAGGAACGGTGACTTTCTGGGTCATAGGATACAGGATACCGTAGGCTGTCTTCTGATAATCAGCCATGACTGCTTCAGTAGTCTGACCCTGCTCAGAAACGACACTCTTGACCTTGAGTCCTGTAGCCACATCATAGTAGTGATATGCAGCGATACCGCTCTTCTCCTGCCTTACCTTGTAGGCGTCGCGGCCCTCCACGCTCTCGATGCCCTCGAGGGTGAATACATAGCCCTGCTCAGGACCGAGAACCTCAGGGATGGGATAGATGTCGCTCATGGCCTCCACCTGTACGGGATCAGTAATCTCCTGCTCCATACCGCCGGCAGACACCTTGATCTTGCCGTCACGGAGCACTATCGTAGATACGGGAGTACCGCCCATTGACTGAGTCATGGAGAATGCTTTCTGAGCGGGAATACGCTTGGTCTCAGTCGAGATGCTCATGCCCATCATGCTCATTTCCACCACTTCGGTCATATCGGTGATGCCCTCCACGAGAGCGCGGCCGCCGATGGCATTGAGATAGTTCTCGAGAACGGACTCGACAGTCACGTCTGCAGATACTTCCTTGCGCTCGATGGGCTTGCCCTCGAAGTCGAGTTCCACTACCACTCCGTCAGAGTCGTAAGCCGCCAGAGCGGGCAGTACGGAAGGATCACCCACGCAGAACCAGTACATGTTGTCTGGATCGAAGTACTTGGCCACAACGGCGCGGATATCATCGAGAGTCAAGGCATCCAGTCTCTGGAGATAGGTGGCGTAGTAGTCATCGGGCAGACCGTAACGCTCGATAGTGTAAGCGAAACTGGCAATGGTGGCAGAGGATTCCAGCGAGCGGGAGAAATCACCGGCATACATGGTCTTGAACTTCTCCAGATCCTGCTCGGTATAGTCGCCGTCCATCATGTTCTGCAGCTCGAAGCGCATCTGCACGAAAGAGCTGTCGGTAGCGTTGCCGTTGACATCGCCGCCGGCGCTGAACTTACCGGATATCTCATCCGAGCTGACGCTGGAATAGACTCCGTAGGTATATCCGTGAGTCTCGCGGAGGTTGCGGAACAGCTTGGCGTCAAATCCTCCGCCGCCATAGATGGCATTGGCAATGCTCAGGGCCATACGGTCCTCGGAGTCAGGGGTAAGTGTGATGGGAGACATCATCTCGATAGTGGACTGTACTGCACCGTCCTTGGGAGAGAATACCACCTGGATACCCTCGGGATAGTTGACCGCGGGGTCCTCATGGGTGATGATCTCGCCCTTCTCCCATTTGCCGAGATATTTCTCGCAGAGACTCTTGGCCTCCTTGAGGTTCATATCACCTACAATGATGACAACTGCGCTGTTGGGAATAATGTAGTTCTCGTAGTACTCACGGCAGTCATCTACAGTGATGGCCTCTACCGTAGCCTCGGTCATGATATCGCTGTAGGCATGTCCCTCAGGATATACCGTAGCGGTCATGATATTGTCCATAATGGCACCAGGAGAAGTACGGGACATCTGAAGCACGCCCAGAGCCTGGTCCTTGATCTTGTCCAGCTCTTCCTGAGGGAAGGTGGGGTTGTACAGCACATCGGTGAGGATATCCATCATCTTGTCGGTGTACTTGGTAAGGGTCATGAAACCCAGTGAACGGGAGCTGGTACGGAATGAGGCACCGAGGAAATCGACCTCATTGTTGAGCTGGTCTGCAGTACGGTTTACAGTTCCCCTGCCCCAGAGATCGCCGAAGAAAGAGGACTCGCCTGCCTTCTCCCCCTCCACGAAGGGATCCACGATAAAATTGATATTGAAGTTGACGACAGGACGGTCATGGTCCTCCACGAGGATGACGCGGAGACCGTTGTCGAGGGTGAATTTCTCGAAGTCACCGAGCTGAACCACGGGAGCGGGACCGGCCTCGGGAGCCTTGCTTCTGTCTATCTGCGCGCTCAGCTGGAAAAGGGACAGCAGGGCGGCCGCCAATGTAAGTGTAAGTATCTTTTTCATATCGTTGTACATGTCTTAAAGTTAGTTCTGTTTGGGAAGATAGTAGATGGAGATCTTCTGAGCGGGGTCGATGTATTTCCTGGCGACCTCGAGGACTTTCTCCTTGGTCAGTTTAGAGTACTGCTCCATGGTCTCATTGACGAAATTGGTGTTCTTGAGGTAGGTATAGGCTGTTGCAAGGCTCTCGGCGACACCTTCGATAGTAGTGTTGGAAGTAGCCTCGCCCATCTCCACCATATTCATCACCTTCTGGAATTCCTCATCGGACATGCCGTTCTCCAGCAGACCATAGACCTCAGCGTCTATATCTGCCTCAAGGACGGAAAGATCCACACCGTTGGGGATACCCTGAATCATGAACACACCCGGATGCTCGAAAGGCATCACGCCACCAGCAGCCATCAGACCGGTCTTCTTGGTGTCCACGATCTGCTTCTGCAGACGGGCTGAGTTGCCGGCGGAGAGTATGGAGTTGAAAACGTTCATGGCAAAATAGTCCTCGGTACCGTATGCAGGAGCGGGATAGACCTCTATCAGCATGGGCATCTGGATGTTGTCATAGACTGTATCCTTGATGGGCTCAGTACGCTTGGGCTCCATGTTGGGATCCGGACGGCGGGGCTCGACGGTACCTGCTGGTATGTCGCCGAAATACTCCTCGATCCACTCCTTGGTCTGCTTGGTATCGAAGTCACCGCAGATTACCAGCACGGCGTTGTTGGGTTTGTAGAACATATCGTGGAAGTCCTGGAAGTCCTGGATGGAGGCATTACGGATGTGCTCCTCGGAACCGAGCACGTCGTGGTTGTAGGGATGAACCTTGAACGAGTTGGTCAGGATCTTGGTAAATGCGGTGCCGTAGGGCTGGTTGTCGCGGGTCTGGCCCATCTCCTGGCACACCACGTCCTTCTGGGTATTCACGCCGATCTCCTCAATCTTAGGGTGCAGCATCCTCTCTGACTCCAGCCACATTCCGAGCTCCAGCTGGTTGGAGGGCAGCAGCTCGAAATAGTAGGTACGGTCATTGGAGGTGTTGGCATTCAGAGAGCCGCCGGCCTCGGATACGTAGGTGGCATACTCGCCTCGTCCGATGTTCTCGGTGCCCTCGAACATAAGGTGCTCGAAGAAATGGGCGAAGCCGGTCAGATGGGGCTCCTCGTTCTTCGAGCCCACGTGATACATCACGGAGATTACGACATTGGGGGTCTTGTGGTTCTGCGATAGAATCACATGCAGACCGTTGTCGAGGTCGTACTCCTCGAACTTGACATTCTGCGCCGAAGCGGCGAAAGGCAGGAGTGCTGCCGTCAGAATCAGGGTTAAAATGGTTTTCTTCATACTTTTTTTGTTGGTTGAGATTAATTATCTGTTTATAAAGGTTATCGTTCAATTTCTATTCCACCACACTCACGCTGCCGTCCTGAAGCCTGTACTTTTCGCCGGTTCCCGGGCACACAGCCGTCCCGTCAGGCCCGAACTCCAGGCGGTAGCCGGCCCGGCTCATCCACCCCACCTGCCGCGAGGGATTGCCCACCACCAGCGCGTACGGAGGCACGTCCTTCGTCACCACCGCCCCCGCGCCGATGAAGGCCCACTCGCCGATGTCATGGCCGCAGACCACCGTGGCATTGGCCCCTATCGTAGCCCCCTGTCCCACATGCGTGCGGAGATACTCCCCCCGGCGGTTGACCGCGCTGCGTGGATTGACCACATTGGTAAAGACGCAGGAGGGCCCGAGAAACACATCGTCCCCGCAGGTCACTCCGGTATAGACCGATACATTGTTCTGCACCTTGACATTGCGGCCGAGGACCACCTCCGGGGAGATGACCACGTTCTGCCCTATATTGCAGCCCGGCCCGAGCACCGCCCCCGTCATGATATGGGAAAAATGCCATATCCGGCACCCCTCTCCTATCGTGCATCCGGGGTCGATGACCGCCGTCTCATGTGCGGAATATCCTTTCTCTTCCATTGTCCTATTTCCTGAAAAAATCCTTCACTGCCTCCGCTATCCTCTCCTGCACCCCGGCCGTCAGCTCCGTATGCATCGGCAGGGACAATACGCTCTGCGCCAAATCCTCCGCAGCGGGAAGGGACAGCCCATCCTGACGGTAGGCCTGCTGATGATGCAGCGGCAGCGGATAATATATCATCGACGGTATCCCGCGGGAGGCCAGGTGCTCCTTCAGGGCATCCCTCCGCCCGCCGGCGACCTTCAGGGTGAACTGGTGGTAGACATGGGTGCTGTAAGACGCCTCGGCGGGCAGTTCTATTCCCTCTGTGCCTGAGAGCAATGCCCGATAGCGGGCGGCAGCCTCCCGACGCGCGGCGCAATACTCATCGAGATGCCGCAGCTTGACCTCAAGGACAGCGGCCTGCAGGGTATCGAGGCGGGAGTTGCAGCCCACCACGTCGTGGTGGTACTTGACCCGCTGCCCGTGATTGGCGGTCATGCGGATGCGCTCCGCCAGCTCAGGGTCGTCCGTGAAAAGGGCGCCGCCGTCTCCGTAGCAGCCGAGGTTCTTCGAGGGGAAAAATGAGGTGCAGCCGATGTGCCCGAGGGTGCCGGTGTGCCTGCGGCGGCCGTCGGGGAAGGTGTAGACGGCTCCGAGGGACTGGGCATTGTCCTCGACGACATACAGGCCGTGGGCGGTGGCAAAGTCCAGCACCGGGGCCATGTCGCAGCTCTGCCCGAAGAGATGGACGGGGATGACGGCCCGCGTCCGGGGAGTCAGTGCCCTCTCTATGAAGCGGATATCCGTATTAAAGGTATCGCGGTCCACATCCACTAATACCGGCCTGAGCCCTAAAAGGGCAATGACCTCCGCCGACGCCACGTATGTAAATGCCGGGACGATAACCTCGTCGCCCGGTTTCAGGCCGAGGGCCATGAGGGCTATCTGGAGGGCATCCGTACCGTTGCCACAGGGGATGACATGGGTGGCTCCGGTATATTGCGCCAGGGCCGAGGCGAAACGGCCGACCGCCGGACCGTTGATGAACGCCGAGCTGTCGATGACCTCCGCTACAGCAGCGTCGACCTCAGCCTTGATCCTCATGTACTGACCGTGAAGG
>DWYD01000067.1 GCA_019118865.1 Candidatus Coprenecus merdipullorum
TCGGCTCAGATACTCTCGGAGCTGGCCGGCAGCGGCATCGACGTGGTGTCCTACCGCGAGCTGATACCGAGCATGAACGATATTTTCATCCAATTAGTAAAAGGGGAGGGCAAGTAATATGGACTTCAAGAAGATACAACTCGTACTGGGACGTGAGTTCTCTATCCGCGTCAAGAAAAAATCATTTATAATCACCACTATCGTCACACCTATCCTGTTCGCGGCCCTGATGATCGTGCCCTCGCTGATAATGATGGCCGACTGGGACAAGGACGTGAACAAGGTGATGGTGGTCGATGACTCCGGTGTCGTGGCCCAGGCCCTCGAGAGCGGGGCGACGATAGAGTATATTCTCCCCGACAACCCTGACATCGAGTTCATCAAGAACCATCTCGACAGCCTCGGAGTCTACGCCGTGATGTATGTCTCCCCTCTGGACACCGCCAACAACGTGACAGTGGACGCCTACGCCGCCAAGCAGATTAACGCCAAGGTGAGCGATGCGATAAAGGACGACGTCAACAGCATCATCGAGCGCTACAAGCTCCAGCAGTACAATATCGAGAACTTCGACCAGATACAGACTGACCTCAGCCACGAGGTGGACCTGAACACCTACATCGTCAGCGAGGACGGCGAGGACCGTGAGTCGATACTAGGCATCAACATGGCCATCTCCTTCATCATGGGCTTCGTCATCTACATGTTCGTGACGATGTTCGGCAACATGGTCATGACCAGCGTCATCAACGAGAAGTCCAACAAGATAGTCGAGGTCATCGTCTCCTCCGTCAAGCCCTTCGACCTGATGATAGGCAAGATTCTCGGCGTGGCCAGCGTGGCCCTCACCCAGTTCTTCATCTGGGTGATACTGACCCTGGCTATAGTCTTCGGCTTCCAGCTGGCGATGGGCCCCGAACTGATGAGCGACCCCGAGGCCATGGAGCAGATGACCCAGATGGCCGGCATGGACTCTGAGCAGATAACCCAGATGACCCAGGCCTCCGACAGCGAGATGGCACAGGTATTCTCGGCCATCAAGGAGGTCAACTTCGGCCTCATCATCGGCTGCTTCCTGATCTACTTCGTGCTCGGCTACCTGCTGTACGCCTCCCTCTTCGCAGCCATCGGTTCCGCAGTGGACAACGAGGCCGACACCCAGCAGCTCGTCCTGCCCGTGACCATTCCCCTCATCATCGGTCTGCTGCTCATGCTCCAGGCCTTCCAGAACCCCGACAGCCAGCTGGCCTTCTGGGGCTCGATGATACCTTTCACCTCCCCGATGGTGATGCTCGCCCGCGTACCCTTCGAGGGCTGCGTCCAGACCTGGGAGCTGCTGCTGTCCATCGGGCTGCTGCTGATTACTTTCCTGATAGCTGTGTTCTTCTCCGGTAAGGTCTACAGGATCGGAATTTTAATGCATGGAACGAAATATTCATGGAAGGATATTTGGAAGTGGTTAAAATACTGATTCGGCGCGTCATAGCGGGCAAACTGCTGCGTTGTCTTCGGCGGACGGCTCAGTCATTTACGTCAAGTAAACTCCTTCGCCGTCCTCCTCGACGCCTTGCATTTTACCCACTCTGACGCACCTATTGTGATGCTTTATTTAATTTTTATGATTTTTACGATGAAGGATTGTAAGTTTTTATTTGTGGTTTCTGTGCTGCTTTTGGCTGGACAGCTGCTGAGTGCTCAGAACTTTGAGTACAGGTGGCAGAGGGTACACATGGACTCGACCTATGAGAGTGGGACTGTGTATCCGGTGGACAGCATCGTAGCGGAACATGAGGAGCAGATGGGCCCTCTGATGAAGGTGGTCATCTACTCCAATGCCGAGATAGAGGAGGCCCAGCCCGAGAGCGCCCTGACCAACCTGGTGGCCGATATGCTGATACATGCAGCGCAGCCTTATATCGACAACGATTATCCCACCATGTCCCTGACCAACATGGGCGGCATCCGCAGCAACTTTCCCAAGGGCGCGGTCCGCGTCTACGACATCTATTCCACCCTTCCGTTCAACAATTCGGTCGTAGTGGCCGTAATGAAGGGCAAGGACGTACGGGAGATTCTCGAGAACTTCGCTGAGCGTGAACGGTTCGAGGCCCTCGGAGGAGTGCGGATCCTGGTCGAGGACAAGGAGATAGAGAACTGCCTGATAGGAGGGCAGCCCCTGGAGGAGGACGGCCTGTATAACCTTGTGACCATCGATTTCCTGCTCGATGGCGGCGACCGCTTCCACATCGGCAGCGAGGCCGTCTCCATCAAGCGCACCGGCATAGTGATGCGGGACGCTGCGGTGGCCTATCTGGAGGAACTCTCCGAATCCGGAGTGGTGCTGGAGAACAAGACCGACGGACGTGTAATCATTGATGATTAAGACAGTTATGAAAATGAAAACGATATTCGCGGCAGCGGCATTGCTTCTGCTTGTTTTTGCGCCGGTTCCCGCTGCCAGTGCCCAGGACCTGGTGATTCTGCATACCAATGACACCCATTCCCAGATAGAGGAGGTCCGTGTGGGCAGAGGTGCCGGGACAGGCGGCGTTCACCGACGCGCCGAGTATTTTCGTCAGGTGCTGGACCAGTACGGCAAGGATCATGTGCTCATCGTAGATGCCGGGGACTACAATCAGGGTACGCCCTATTTTACCGTCTTCGGGGGAGACCTGGAAATGGAGGTGATGAACGCCCTCGGCTATGAGGTCGTGGCCATCGGCAATCACGAGTACGACAATGGGGTAGACGAGCTCGCCCGCCGTCTCTCCTACGCTGAGTTCCAGACCGTCTGCGCCAACTACGATTTCTCCGGTACGCCCCTGGAACCCCTGGTCAAGCCTTACGTGATAGTGGAGAAGGCCGGCAGGAAGATAGGTATCTTCGGCCTGACCGTACCCCTCCGCACCCTCGTGGCCAGGCAGAACCTGAAGGGAATTGTCTACATGGATGCCTTCGCCACGGCAGAGAAATGGGCGGATTACCTCAAGAATGTGGAGAAATGCGATCTGGTGATAGCTCTTTCCCACCTCGGCTACTCCGGCTATCCCGACCAGGCCAACGACGTCGCCCTGGCCAAGGACTCCGAGAACATCGACATCATCATCGGCGGCCACAGCCACACCTTCCTCAAGACCGACCGCGTCTACAAGAACCGCGTCGGCCGTGATGTCGTCGTCGTCCAGGCCGGCGCCCAGGGCGAGTGGGTCGGCCGCTTTGACATAGACTTCAAATAACTCTCTGCCCCTGTTCCGATTGGGCTCCCTTCCACCTTTTATGCGGAGCCTGCAATGCGGAACAGGCAATCATTGCGGAATCATGAGCCGGATAAGAATTGCCTGCCGTTATATGTTGATCCCGCTGGCATTGGCGGCATCGGTGCTGTGTGCGGTGTCGTGTTCGAACAGGGCGGAAAGCCGGCTGGCCGGGGAGCAGCTGGACCGGGTTGCCTCGATGATGGAGGAACATCCGGATTCGGCTCTTGCAGTTCTGGAGTCCATCGACCGGCAGCAGCTGTCGTCCCGGAGTCTGCGGGCCCGATACTCACTGTTGTATTCACAGGCTTTAGAGAAGAACTATGTGTCACTTGAGAGTGACAGTGTGATTTCTCCAGCAGTGAAGTACTACCGTTATCACGGGACTCCGGACGAGAAACTGCTGACCCTGTACTATCTGGGCTGCATCTGTTGGAACGCAGGGAGGCTGAATGACGCTTTGGAATGTTATGTGCAGGCAGAACGGTATATCGGGCGTGTCACGGACTACCGGGCGGTCGGACGGCTGTATGCCGCGATGAAAGGCATCTACAGTGAGATCTACGAGTTCGGGGACTCCTACAGATGCTCGCTTAAGGCGGCGGAATATTATGCAATGGCCGGGGATACGCTTCGCTGGGGCAATGCTCTGGTATCCGCATCGGATGCAGCTGAGAATATGCACATGTATTCATCAAAGGACAGTCTTCTGGATATTGTCCGTACTGAATTGTGGAGCGGCCTGGAGACATTTCAGAAGGGCCATTACTGGCTTGCCCGCGCCATCCGTCTGCGGGACAGTTGCATCGGAGGAGCGCTGAGGTGCATACATGCCTATCTCCGGACAGTGACGGATCCGCGGGATGTGGAGTGGGGGATAGTCTCGTACACCTATTTCCTGGCGGGAGACCTGGACTCGGCGAGAACAGCATTGGATAAATACCCTGTCGCTTTTCCGGAGTACGGGGAGTCATTGCAGTACTGGCTGCTGCTGTACCGTATATCAAAGGCAGAGGGGGATTACCGTACGGCATTGTCGGCGATGGAGCGGTATTCCGACTTGTCGGATGAAAAGGAGCGCAGGATAAACGAACAGGATGTAAGATATGTCCGGGAAAAATATGAGAATGAATTGCAGAAGGAGAAGCACCGCAAAACGGTAGTCCTGATATCTGCGGCGGTTTTTGTATTTTTGATATGCGTGTGTTGGATTATCCGTGAGTATGACATCAGAATAAAAGATAAGGAGCAGGAAATACAGAGGTATAGTAGACTTTATGCCGCTCTTTTAGAGGAAAAGAAAAAAATGATGGAGATTCAGTCCCAGTCAATGGATGACAAGTCCAGGCAGTCTGTTTCCAGGACCCTGTCATTGCTGACAGAATTGTCTTTCCTGAAAGACCCGGACAAACCTGTCTCTGAAGAATACCGCAGGCATATAAATGATTTTCTTGCAGATAAAAATGCCTTGGTATCTATCATGTTTGCGTCATATTCGAGCACAAATCCCGCATTTGTCCTCCATTTGCGTAGCAAAGGCCTCACAGATAAGGAGATAGGCTACTGCTGCCTTTACGCATCCGGTCTGAGCGGCAAGGATATAGCATTCCTCTTGAACAAGGGCGGTCACGCCCATTACAATATGGCTGCCAGAATCCGTGTGAAGCTGGGCCTGTCCGGCAAGGATCTCAGACTCTCCGGCTACATCCGGGAGCTGCTCTCAGCCGAAAAATGAAATGAACTCCGGCATCTTCCTGCCGGTGTGATATACTTCTTTGTATCTGCTTGAATATCAGTTGGTGTTTCCCTGAAAATGTGAAATGATTTATTTGCTGTGAAATACCGCTTTTTCTAAATTTGTCAGAAAATCAAAAGACTATGAAGATTATATTTACAATTGCTATTCTCCTTTCTTCTTTTCAGATTTGTTTTGCGCAGAGCAGTACAACTAATAGTAAAGAAGAGGTTGATTTGACGGAAGTGCAAAAGAATAAAAGGGACAGATCAGCAGGCTTTGCATCAATTGATGCATTTATCTATAGTGATGCCGGTCTTTTAACAGTGGTGGGATGTGAGTTGGGGGATACCTATATTTGTATTATGGATGAATATGGGAATATGTGCTTTACTGGAGCTTATTATTTCGGGGCGGTAGAAACAGAGTTCAGTATGGAAATCCCTCAGTCGCCTGGTAGATATTGGCTTGTAATAGACAGCAAGGCATTGTATGCAGAAGGAACGTTTCTTATAAATAACTGAGTTTTTAACAATTAAAACATTTAACAATGAAAAAAGCATTAATTATCGCTCTTACAGTATTATGTGGCGCAGCATCAGCAGCAATTATCGGTCTTAACAGTAAGTCTGATCTTTCAGAACTTACGAAAGCGAATATCGAGGCCTTAGCAGGATCAGATAACGAGACAGGTTCAACATCTACATCGGATGGTGCATGCTATGGGCCAAAGAAAAAAGCATTTCTCAGTCCTGTAACAATTTGTAAAAGCACAAACACGACCGTATGTTATGATAATTCTGGATGTAATTCTCCAGTTCCATCAACACCTGTTCCTATACAATAGAAGAATAGAGTGGCTATGAAAATAGGAATAATTAAATCTATTCTGTTTTTGTCCGTGGCCTTATGCGTGGCCGGGTGCGGCAGAAATGACATGAATGCAGACATTGTCGGGATAGTTGGTCTGGAGGAGGCAGATATGTCGGATTTTGACTTCAAGTCACTCACCAGTAGAGTTATAGAACTTAAATCCGATATTGCAAGTCTTGAGAATCCTGTGAAAGTTGTTCTATGGGAAGACAGAATGTATGTCATGAATGACAATATGGAGACTCAGAATATCCTTGTGTACTCGGACGAAGGAGACTTTATAACCTATTTGGGCACCACAGGAAGGGGGCCGGGAGAGTATCTTGGAATATCGGATTTTACGGTAGATTCCCAAGGGAATATCTTAATAGCCGATGGAGTCGCCAATAAACTTATCGTTTATGGCAGCGATTTAAAATATAAGACTGTTACCGATTTCCCTTTCGAGATAGAAGGTCTGGCATCTATTGACGGTGGCTATATTGTTGCTTTGGCATTGTGGGATAAAACTTATTCTGATGCAGGTGTCATCACTGTAAGTTCAGAAATGTCGCGAAAGAGCACAGTACTTCCACATTTGGAATTTTATGATGAGAACTATGAGTTGTCGACCGCAAAATTCCAAGAAGCAGAAGAGGGGTATTTCTATAATAAAGCCATAGACGATAATGTTTATCTATTAAGCAGTACAGACGGCAGTATTTTGAGACAGTTCTACTTCGATTTCGGATCAGAAAAAGTCCCGGATGATATCAGGCAGAATATAGATGCCAGTATGGAGAACGGAACATTTGAGAATTATATGATGTTGTTGAATTTCGCAGTTGCCGGTGCCAGATATGCCTGCGGAAATATGGTGAGGCACGGTGTTTATGTCGATTTCATCGCAGACAGACAGAACAGTATTCTTTATTTGAAGAATGTCGGGGAAGATATGGACGAGATGTTTGTCGGATATTGTGGTGAAGAGCTGGTGTCAGTCCTTTTACCACAGGAGGAGAATGAACGCTTTAAATTGAAATTCACGACTTTCCCTTTGGATTAAGTATGATGAGGGTATCTCTTTATACGGTGGTTTTAATGTCTCTTTTGATGATAAGTGGCTGTGACAGTTACCGTCTCAAAAGAGACATTGTCGCATTTCAGAAGATCCGCTTTGAGTTGCCTTCAGATTCACTTATCCCAGAGCACAGGCTGGTGGTGTTCTATGCTCCTGAGGCATGCAACAGCTGCGGGTATAACAATCTCTATCTTTGGGAGGAGATGATGGAATATGCGGCGATACATCCTGAGAAGCTTCGTAACTATTTTATATTCTCACCTTCCAGGCGTAGTTTAGAGGAGATGGTGGCGCTGACTTCCGATGGCAGATATGAGGTATGGCTGGACAGTGCCGGTCGGTTCCTGAAAGATAATCCTGAGTATGCCGGGAACCGGAGATTCTCGACATTTCTTCTGGACAGTTCCGGCAAAGCCGTTCTGATGGGAGATCCGCTTTTCAATGAGGCTCTCTATCAGCTGTACCGTCAGACAATCGGTATGGAAGGAGTCAGTGATGCCGGAATGACGGACGCTGTGCATTTGGCTGAAGACCCGTCTCTTGTCTTTGACCGAAGGATATACGATTTGGGTGTGTTGCCCTTGGGGGCGGTGACGGAAATTGAATTGGTGGCGGAGAATACAGTCCGTGAAGATATTGTGATAACAGAAGCCAGCAGTACATGCCCTTGTGTGGATATCGGCAATGCTCTGATGAAGAGGATTCCGGCCGGAAAGTCCGCCGTCCTGGATTTGAGTTTTTCTGCAACGTACGCTGGCGATTTCTTTTACGTGCTGTCATTTACCAACAGTTATTCCGGGCAGGTCACAGAAGTGGCCCTTCAAGGGGCGGTGCGGGATGAAGACTTGTAGAGCAAAAGTATATAGAGTTGTTGGAATAATGATGTGGGGTGTGTCGGCATTGATTGTCCTGGCAGCGGTTATACCTGTATTCTGTTTTGACCAGTTCCGCATCAAAGGAGTATCCATGAACCCAACACTCCTGGATGGAGATCATGTTCTGGTCAACAAATTGCTCTTCGGAGCCCGTATCTATAAGGACTTCGATTTTTCAAAGCATGAGATATCTTCATTCAGGATGCCGGGAATCAGAGATGTGCAGGTTGGGGATGTACTTATTTTCAACTATCCTGATCCATATAGGTCTGGGAAGGTAGAGTTCAAAATCAATTATGTGTACGCGAAACGGTGTATAGGCCGTCCAGGCGATACGGTCGGTATCAGTAACGGATATTTTTACAACAAGTCTGTGCCGGCCGGTGAAGTTATCGGTGAGGAGCGGTATCAGAGAGCACTGGCCAGACAGCGGGATTCAAATCTAGTTGTAAATAAGCGGACTGCATTCAATGCAATGACACTATATGACGGATGTGTCTGGACAATCAAAGATTTCGGCCCGGTATATATTCCTTCATCGGGCGATACAGTCGCTGTAAATCCGCATAATCTGAAATTTTATGAAAGAGCAATAGAGCTGGAGACCGGGAGCAGGCCCGTTATATGCGACAGCTACAATACCCTCTTGGAAAATACTCCTCTCAAGAGCTATGTGTTCCGGAACAATTATTATTTTTTATGTGGGGACAATGTATTCAATTCAGATGACAGCCGTTATTTCGGACTGGTGCCGGAGGATTATATCGTAGGAATAGCGACCCGCATTATTTTTTCGGAACGTGCCCGGCGGCTGTAGTCTGAAGACCGGATAGGTCTACTTTGTAGAATGACGGGGCATCGTTCTTTTTCTCGAGGAACAGATCATGTACACAGGAGCGTAGAGGATTTTCCATTCCTTTCTCAGATTGCCGTTGTTGAGTACGATGGCTTCTTCCTGAGAATATTCGCTGCAGTCCAGGATGTTCGAGAGTGCCCTGTGGACTTCATAGTATTTGCCGGATTTGACTTCTATCGGCAGGATTCTTCCGGACAGCTCTATGACGAAGTCCAGTTCACCGCGCTTCTTGTTGTTGTTGTAGTACGGAGTCAGACCGTGGGCGGTAAGCTCCTGTGCAACAGTATTCTCGTAGACGGAGCCGTAATTGATGTCCCTGTCGCCTGTGATGATGCGCAGCTGGATTCCATCTGCGTATTGTGCGGCTAAAAGTCCGACATCATTCTAGAAGAGTTTGAACAGATTCCGGGAGCTGGAAAGCAGCAGGGGGGGGCTTTGGGCTCTTCGATATTGTAGACCGGGATGGCCACACCGGCGTTTGCAAGCCGGAGAAAGCTGTGCTCGTAGTGCCGAACTTCGCATTCTCATTCAGGCTTTTTAGTCTGAACCGCTTGTTCTGGGCGTTCAGCTCCGGCGGTGGGATTTGGCTTATAACCAAGCCATGCCCTGACGCCTTCAATGCGCAGAATCAAACCGCGTACAGCAAATCTAAGAGGAACGTCAACAAAAAAGTTTTCCTTTTCAAACGTCGGCTTCTTCCTAACGTCGACTCCTTCCGAAGGAGTAGGAAAACGGTTCACCTGCGTGATACAGGCGTGGATAGTGGATTGTCGACAGATGTGATTGCTTGTGGGCGTTCTAGGCGGTGCAGTGCAGAAGAGCGGTGTCCGCAACGGCACTGAAATGCGGGAAATGCTGCCGTTGTGGTGGGGAGCTTTGGGGATTGGGAGCCTTTGCCGTTCGGAGTGTGTTGGAGCGTGAGTCTTTACCGTTCATTGGACTTGGAATCCTTGCCGCTCTTGCTGTCTTTGCCGTCCTTGGTTTTGGACCCGTCGTAGAGGTAGCGCTTGATCTTGTGGGTGGCGGTCTTCTCGAACTCTTCTTCCTGGGGGTCTATCTCACTGATGCGGGAGAATTTGCTGACTTTCTGATTGACATACTCGAGGACCTCTTTCTTGAGGTTTTCGAGTTTTTCCTGGGTGGTGCGCTTGAGCTCGTCGGTCGACTCGAGGAAGGCCTTGAGCTTCTCGGAGTCGAAGTGGACGAGGGCGGTCAGGCGGCCTTTGCGGGAGGTTACGACCGATTCGGCGACCATCTCGTGGCTGTTGATGACGCTCTCGACTTCCTCGGGATAGATGTTCTCGCCGCTGGGGCCGATGATGGTGGTCGATGAGCGGCCCTTGATGTAGAGCCATCCGTCGCGGTCGAGGCGGCCCAGGTCGCGGGTCTTGAACCAGCCGTCCTCGGTAAACGCTGCCGCTGTGGCCTCGGGATTCTTGAAATAGCCGCGGGTGACATTGTCTCCCTTTACGGCGATCTCGCCGACTCCGGTCCCGGGGTCCTTGTCCAGCAGCTTGAGAGTCACGCCCTTGACTACCGGACCGGTGGAGCCGAGCCGTACCATGTCGGGGGTGGCGGCGGCGATGAGGGGCGAGGTCTCGGTGAGGCCGTAGCCTATGGCGTAGGGGAAGCGGGCCTCCAGCAGGAAGCGCTCCACCTCCGGGTCGAGCCTTGCGCCGCCGATGCCGAAGAAGCGGATGCGGCCGCCGAATTTCTCGAAGAGCTGCTTCCCGGCCTTGCGGTGCATCATTTTCCTCAGGGGCGGTATCCTGTGCATGAACCGGAGCAGGGGAGTGGCGGTGAGCTTGGGCAGCACGGCGCTGCGGTATACCTTTTCTATAATAAGGGGTACGGACAATATCGTGGTGGGGCGCACCTTGGCGAGGGCGCTCATCAGGATCGAGGGGGTGGGGGCTTTCTCGATGTAGTTGACGCTGGCTCCGGCCTGCATCGGGAGGAGCAGGCATATGCTGCACTCGAGGGTGTGGGACAGGGGCAGCAGGGACAGCCACACGTCCCAGTCGAAGCTCGGGCGGACGTCCTCGGTGGACCAGAGGTTGGCGCACAGGTTGCGGTGGCTGAGCATCACGCCCTTGGAACTGCCGGT
>DWYD01000068.1 GCA_019118865.1 Candidatus Coprenecus merdipullorum
GGTACTGGACAAGGCGATAGAGCTGCTGGAGAAACTCCGCGATGAGGGGCTCTTCTCGGCTCTGGAGAAAGGCATCTTCGCGGATGTCAAGCGTCCCCGCAACGGGGGCAAGGGCCTCGACGGAGTCACTCCGAAGGGCAGCAATTACATGAATCCCTTTGTTAAACTAATGATAGGAGGAAAATAACATGAGCGGCGGACTTTATTCGATGGAGGAGAAGGATTACGACAAGAATCTGAACCTCAAGGCTATAAAACCCTACGGGGACACCATGAACGACGGCAAGGTGCAGCTGAGCTTCACCCTGCCCGTACCGGCCGGAGACGAGGCCGTGGAGGCTGCAAAACAGTTTCTGAAAGGCATGGGACTGGACAATCCCCAGGTGGTCTTCTTCAAGGAGCTCACCCCCGGCTTCACATTCTTCAACTGCTACGGCTCTGCCACTCATACCGTGGACTTTACGGTGATACACGTGCCCAAGGTCGAGTCCACCGTCATGGACATGCCGGCCACCGACGAGTACATCCGGGAAAATATCGGACGCAAGCTCGTGGTAGTGGGAGCCAGCACAGGCACAGACGCCCACACCGTGGGTATCGACGCTATTATGAACATGAAGGGCTATGCCGGCCACTACGGACTGGAGCGCTATGACATGATCGAGGCCTACAACCTCGGCAGCCAGGTGCCCAACGAGGACTTCATAGCCAAGGCCGTGGAACTCAAGGCCGATGCCCTGCTCGTGTCCCAGACCGTGACCCAGAAGGACATCCACATCAAGAACCTCACCGAGCTGGTGGAGCTGCTCGAGGCCGAGGGGCTGCGCGACAAGGTCATACTGGCCTGCGGCGGACCCCGCATCACCCACGAACTGGCCAAGGAACTGGGCTATGACGCCGGCTTCGGCATGAACACCTACGCCGACGACGTGGCCTCGTTCATCGCAGAGGAATATGTACGCAGACACAACAAAAAATAATCACTAAATACATTATTACAATGGACAAGAATCAGATAAGAGAGGTGATAGCCCGCAGGGCTGCCCTCGAGCTCAAAGACGGGGATGTGGTGAACCTCGGAATCGGACTTCCCACCATGATTCCCGATTACCTCCCTGAGGGGGTATCCGTCATTCTCCAGAGCGAGAACGGACTGGTGGGCATGGGCCCCACACCCAAGCCGGGAGAGGAGAACCCGGACCTCATCAACTCCGGCGGCGGATATATCACTGCCGTGCCCGGAGCCTACGCATGCAGTTCCCTCGCCTCGTTTGAGATCATCCGCGGCGGCCACGTGGACGTGACCTTCCTCGGAGCCCTCGAAGTGGACGAGCACGGAGACCTGGCCAACTGGATCATCCCCGGCAAGAAGGTGCCCGGAATGGGCGGAGCCATGGACCTGCTGGTGGGTGCCCGCAAGGTCATCCTGACCATGGAGCACACTGCCAAGGGCAATCCCAAGATCCTCAAGAAATGCCGTCTGCCCCTTACCGCCGCCGGTCAGGTCAATATGATCATCACCGAGATGGGCGTGATGGACATCACTGACAAGGGTATCGTCCTGCGCGAGATTCATCCCGAGTTCACCGTGGAGCAGGTACAGGCCGCTACCGAGGCTCAGCTCATCATTGACCCGGACCTGAAACCTATGCGTCAGTAATTTTACTGGAAAATGGATTGGAAATTTCTTAAAATAGAGACTCCCGAGGAGGGTATCTGCATCCTGACGATATCCCACCCCCAGTCGCTCAACGCCCTGAGCCGGCCGGTACTGGAGGAGATGTACCGTTTCGTGACGGACATCCCCGAGGGTACCGCGGTGCTTATCATTCGCGGAGACGGCCCGAAGTCCTTCGTGGCCGGAGCCGACATCTCCCAGATGGCGGGATTCGACGCTGAGCAGGGGCTGGACTTCGGCCGTTTCGGAGCCGAGGTCTTCCGCAGGATAGAGGAACTGCCGATACCGGTGATAGCCGCCGTGAACGGCTATGCCCTCGGAGGAGGGTGCGAGCTGGCCATGGCCTGCGACATCCGTATTGCCTCTGAAAAGGCCAAGTTCGGCCAGCCGGAGGTGAAACTCGGCATTATTCCCGGATTTTCCGGGACCTACCGCCTCCCGAAACTGGTGGGACAGGGCTATGCCAAAGAGATGATTTACTCCGGAAGGACGATAGACGCCGCGGAGGCCCTGCGCATCGGCCTGGTCAATCACGTATTGCCCCCGGAAGAGCTGATGGACTATGTCCTGGGCCTGGCCCGCGACATCCGTGCCAACGCCCCGATAGCGGTGCGCAAGGCGAAGACCTGCATCAACACCTGCTACGACCTGGACGAGACCACGGCCCTGGCCGCCGAGAACCGCGCATTTTCCGAATGCTTTGCCACTGAAGACCAGAAGACCGGTATGCAGGCTTTCCTGGCCAAGGGCAAGGCGGAGTTCAAGAACAGATAATTAAGATAGAACAAAACACTGACAGTTATGACAATAGACAAGATTTCCGTTATCGGCACCGGAACCATGGGCTCCGGTATCGTACAGGCTCTGGCTCAGGCCGGCCGCAAGGTGACCATGAAGAGCCGCAGCGAGGCTTCCAACACCAAGGCCATGGGCCGCATCACCAAGTCCCTCGGCAAGCTCGTCGAGAAAGGCAAGATGGAGCAGGCCGCCATGGACGCCACTCTGGCCAACATCACAGTTACCACCGACTACAAGGACATCGCCGACTCCGACCTGATCATCGAGGCCGCAGTGGAGGAGATGGACCTGAAGATCGAGCTCTTCAAGATGCTGGACGGCATGTGCAAGCCTGAAACCATCATCGCCACCAACACATCCTCGCTGTCCATCACCGGCATAGCCGCCGCTATCTCCAGGCCCTGCCACGTGATAGGCATGCACTTCTTCAACCCCGCCACAGTGATGAAGCTCGTGGAGATCATCAAGGGACAGAGGACCTCACAGGAGGTGTTCGACGCCGTGTTCGCCCTCTGCCAGGAGATCGGCAAGACCCCCGTGGCAGTCAACGAAGCCCCCGGTTTCGTGGTCAACCGCATCCTGATTCCGATGGTCAATGAGGCTGTGGGCATCCTCGCCGACGGAGTGGCCTCCCGTGACGATATCGACGCGGCCATGAAACTCGGAGCCAACCATCCGATGGGTCCTCTCGCCCTGGCTGACCTGATCGGTCTGGACGTGTGCCTGGCTATCATGGAGGTGCTGCACCGCGAGTTCGGAGACGACAAGTACCGCCCTCATCCTCTGCTGAGGAAGATGGTGCGTGCCGGACTGCTCGGACGCAAGACGGGAGAAGGATTTTACAAATACTAAAATTTAAGCATTACTGAATATGAATTTCAAACTCACACCGACACAGTCGCTCTTCAGGCAGATGATCAGGGAATTCGCCGAGAAAGAGGTAAAGCCCCTGGCAGCTGAGATCGACGAACAGGAGAGATTCCCCATAGAGACGGTCCAGAAGATGGCTCCGCTCGGACTCTTCGGCATACCCCTCCCCGTTGAATACGGCGGGGCAGGAGGGGACAACATCATGTACACCATCGCAGTAGAGGAGCTCTCGAGAGTCTGCGCCACCACCGGCGTGGTCCTTTCGGCCCATACTTCCCTCTGCCTGGCTCCTATCTTTGAGCACGGCACGGAGGAGCAGAAGCGCAAGTATCTGCCCAAATTAGCCTCCGGCGAATGGCTCGGAGCCTTCGGTCTGACCGAGCCCAACGCCGGTACGGACGCCTCGGCCCAGCAGACCACAGCAGTCCTCGACGGGGACGAGTGGGTGCTCAACGGCAACAAGATATTCATCACCAATGCCGGCCATGCCCATGTCTACGTAATTTTCGCCATGACTGACAAATCCCTGAAGAACAAGGGTATCTCCGCATTCATCGTAGAGGACGGCACTCCCGGCTTCGAGGTGGGCAAGAAGGAGCTGAAGCTCGGTATCAGGGGCTCGGCCACCGCAGAGCTTATCTTCTCCGACTGCCGTATCCCCAAGGGCAATCTGCTCGGCAAGGTAGGAGGGGGCTTTGCGATAGCCATGAAGACCCTCGACGGAGGCCGTATCGGCATCGCCTCGCAGGCCCTCGGAATAGCTCAGGGCGCTCTGGATGAGACCGTCAAGTACACCATGGAGCGCAAGCAGTTCGGCAAGTCGATATCGCAGTTCCAGAACACCCAGTTCCAGATGGCCGACCTGAAGACCAAGGTAGAGGCCTCCCGTCTGCTCGTGCGTTCGGCAGCTTTCAAGAAGGACTGCAAGGAGCCTTATTCGGCCGATGCGGCGATGGCCAAGCTCTTCGCTGCCGAGACAGCCATGGAGGTGACTACCAAGGCCGTACAGTTCCACGGAGGCTACGGCTACACCCGCGAGTATCCCGTGGAGAGGATGATGCGCGATGCCAAGATCACCGAGATCTACGAGGGTACATCCGAGGTACAGAGAATGGTGATAGCAGCCAGTATGTTTAAAAAGTAAAATCAGGAAAGTATGAATATAGTAGTTTGTATCAAGCAGGTACCCGATACCACCGAGATCAAGATCAATCCTGTTACCGGTACCCTCATCAGGGACGGAGTGCCCAGCATCATGAACCCCGATGACAAGGGCGGACTGGAGATGGCTCTCCGTCTGAAGGACAAGTACGGGGCCAATGTTACGGTCATCACCATGGGACCTCCCCAGGCCGACCTGATTCTGAGGGAAGCCTTTGCAATGGGTGTGGACAGGGCGATACTCCTCACCGACAGGAAGTTTGCCGGCGCCGACACCCTCGCCACCTCCAATGCTCTCGCCGGAGCTCTCAGGACCCTGGACTGGGACATCGTCATCACAGGCCGTCAGGCCATCGACGGTGACACCGCCCAGGTAGGCCCTCAGATTGCAGAGCATCTCGACGTGCCTCAGGTCTCGTACGTATGCGACCTCGAGGTGGAGAAGGGCGGCAAGGCCCTGCGTGTGACCAAGGAGACCGAGGAAGGGGTGCAGATTCTCGAGGCTCAGATGCCCTGTCTGCTGACTGTCCTCGCCTCAGCCGTTAAGCCCAGGTATATGAGCGCTCCCGGCATAGTCGAAGCCTATAACAGACAGGTCGAGATCTGGGGCGCCGACCATATCGACGTAGACGAGAGCAAGCTCGGACTCAAGGGTTCTCCGACCAAGGTGCTCAAGGCTTTCACCAAGGGTCTCAAGGCTCCCGGAGAGGTATTCGAGGTGGATGCCGAGGAGGCTGTGGGCATCATCGTCTCCCGTCTCAAGGAAAAATTCATCATCTAACAGTGTAACACCGTTAATATTTTACAGATATGATCAACAAGAACGACTACAAGAACGTATATGTGTTCGCAGAACAGAGAGGCGGTGTTATCCAGCCTGTTGCCCTCGAGCTCATAGGCAAGTCCCGTGACCTGGCCGGGGCCCTCGGCTCCAAGGTGGTGGCCATGCTCGCAGGCTACAATGTGGAGCATCTCATCCAGCCCCTCTTCGAGTACGGAGCCGATGAGGTGGTGGTTACCGACCACATTGAGCTCAAGGACTATCTCACCGAGCAGTACGCTCAGTCCATATATCAGATTATCACCGCTATGCGTCCCGATATCGTGCTCTTCGGAGCCACTACCATCGGACGCGACCTGGCACCCAGGCTCTCGGCCCGTCTGTCCACCGGCCTCACCGCCGACTGTACGAAACTGGAGATCTCTGAGGACAAGCAGCTGATGATGACCCGTCCCGCTTTCGGCGGAAACCTGATGGCCACCATCATGTGCACCGAGCACCGTCCCCAGATGTCCACGGTCCGTCCCGGAGTGATGCCCAAGCGCGATCCCGAGCCCGGACGCACCGGTTCCATCGTCCGCTTCGAGACCAAGTTCGACCATTCCAAGATCCGCGTAAAACTCCTCGAGGAGGTCCGCGAGGAGAAGAACAAGGTGGATATCACCGAGGCCAAGATCCTCGTCTCAGGAGGCCGCGGAGTGGGCTGCAAGGAGGGATTTGCCAGGCTGCAGGAGCTGGCGGAAGTCCTCGGCGCCGAGGTTTCCGCATCCAGGGCCATGGTCGACGCCGGCATCATGCCGCACGACCGTCAGGTGGGCCAGACCGGCAAGACCGTGCGTCCCGACCTGTACCTCGCCCTCGGTATCTCCGGTGCCATCCAGCATCTGGCGGGTATGGAGGAGTCCGGCTTCATCGTGGCCGTGAACAAGGACAAGTTCGCGCCCATCTTCAATGTATCCGATATCGGTATAGTAGGGGATGTCAATAAGATCGTGCCCCTGCTGGCCGAGAGGCTCAGAAAAGAAATGCAGAAGTGATGAAAGTAATATTTGCACTCATGCTTGCGCTCCTGCCTGTAGCAGCAGTTCAGGCAGACAATATCCAGAAGAACGGAACCGGTGCGGCAGCGCCCGGTTCCTCTTTTACCTTCGGACTTTTTCAGGATATTGCGGCAAGTGACAACAGCAACATAATTTTTATTTCTCCTTTGAGTGCATCACTGGCCCTTTCTATGACAGCGGCCGGTGCGGATGGCGTCACCCGGCAGGAGATGCTGGATGCTCTGGGCTTCGAAGGCTACTCCATAAAGGAGGTAAATGCCTATAATCGAGGTATTATGGAGATGTTTTCCGAGAAACTTGACGGTGTGGAACTGAATGCCGCCAATTCAGTATGGATTTCTGAGATGCTTCCTGTGAAGAAAAAATTTGTAAGGACAGTACGCAAAAATTATGATGCCCTTGCCACCAATCTTGATTTTACAGATCCCTCGTCTCCTTCTGTAATCAATAACTGGTGCGCGGATAATACAGCCGGACGTATCGACAAAATGATTGAGAGGATTGAGCCAACGATGATGATGTACCTTCTCAATGCCTTGTATTTTAAGGGCGACTGGCAGATTCCATTTGACCCGGCCAGGTCCCGTGAGTGGACGTTTCACGGAGATGCTGCTGATACGGAGGTGAAATTTATGCAGAATACCGATTTCTTCCCTTATTATATCGGTCCTCAAGCGTCCATACTTGAACTTCCATACGGGAAGAAGGCATCTTTCGTCATGAATATCATACTTCCTGCAGAGGGGACATCTGTTGATGAGTTTGTTGCAGGTCTGGACAGTGGAATGCTCAATACTCTTACCGGTCTGATGGAGACAGGACAAGTAAAAGTAATGATGCCTGCATTCAAGGCAGAATACGAGACTTCTCTTAACGGGACTCTCAGGCGTATGGGTATGGGAACGGCATTTACTGCAATGGCAGATTTTTCCGGTATTTCCAAAGAGCCGCTCATGATCAGCGATGTAAAGCAGAAAACTTTCATAGAGATTAATGAGAAAGGATCAGAGGCTGCGGCCGTGACGTCCGTCTCGGTTATGCGTACAACGGCTCTTCCTCCCGATTATGCTGTTTTCGATGTGGACCGTCCGTTTGTATTTCTTATCCGTGAACGGGCTACCGGCGTAGTCCTGTTCCTAGGACTGGTCCGGAATCTTTAGCAAATGGGGTTACAAGTTTGATCAGGGCCGGCATGAATGATTGATTTCAGCCGGCCTTTTATTAATCCATCAACTCATGAATATGCACAACAATATCTATACGGTTCAAAATATGTTGAAAAGCAAGGTTGTACGGTTCTTCGCCATGCTGGTCATACTGATATCCATTTCATGTGTGGTGCTCTCTTCGTTCAAGGAGTTTCAGCCGTATGGATGGCTGTTCCAGAGTTTTATACATCTGGCTTCACTGCTCTTCCTCATAGAGTACGTCCTCAGGATTTATTCGGCACCGGCGCTTAATCCGGAGCTGCCCGCATACAGGAGCCGTCTCAGGTACATCTTCTCATTTTACGGTATTGTGGATTTTGTGGCTGTAATTCCCTTTGTGATGACCTACTTGTATTGGGATACGGAGACAGTCCACATCATCATTCTTCCGTATGTTTTCATTGTCTTCAAACTGATACGTTACTCTACGGCCTTTCAACTCATACTCAAGGTGATGAAGAGTGTCCGCTCGGAACTGTTGACGGCATTCACCGCCTGTCTTATCATCATCTGCTTTTCGGCAATACTGGTATACTTCGTGGAGAAAGGTGCCCAGCCCGAAGTGTTCAAGAACATCGGCGACAGCATGTGGTGGGCTGTAATCACCTTCACTACAGTCGGATATGGAGATATTTATCCTGTTACTCCCATCGGACGTATTCTCTGTGCTTTCATCAGTTTCGTGGGTATAGCCATGCTGGCCATCCCCACCGGTATCATAAGTTCGGCGTTCATCGCTTCGATGAAGGACAAACTTTCGAAAAAAGACTAATTATGAAAATAAATGTGAAATATATGCTTGCTGCAGCTGTTTCGGCAGCTCTCATCGTGTTGTTTGTTATTTTGGGAAACAAAGGTCTGTCGAAGACGGTGCAAAATGAAGTTGCGGATGGAAAGATTCCGGAAAAACCCATAGTGCTTTTGAGTGATGAAGAATTGGCAATCAGGGAAGCTGAGAAGAAAAAAGCTGAGGAAGATGCGGTAATGGCGGAAATTCTTGAACGTTACAGGGACGAGCTTCCTCCGGAGGATACATCCCGAATGGCGGAATATAATCCTGAGTATGCGGCAGCAGAGAGTGAGTTGATAATGTATGATTATGAAATCTATGACAATGATGACGGGGACTATCTGCATTTTATGCGTGAGCAGATTAGGCGGCCTGGGGTCAGGAGTATGGTTGACAAACAGTATCAGTATACATTTTTTTATGATACGCTCGGACGCCTGATTCAGAATCCAGGAATTGAAATAACCTATAAATACCGTAAGAATATTCTTACGGTGACCTACAGAGAATCTAAGAATGGAAAAATATACAAGAGGTCAACGACCGTATATAAGGGCAATTACCCTGTTGAAAGGACGTATTGGTATTCAAGCGGTATGGAAAAATGGGAAGGATATAAAGAGTACTGGGCGTATGATTCCTTGGACCGTATGATATCGTACAGACAGCATGATTTCGTCGACACAACCATCGGCAGAGAAGCATGGATACGGTACAGCAGCGACGGACGTCATCGGGGTATCATGACTGTGCTTCTTCCGCACAATCCTGAACACAACAATTTGGAATATATGGAGGAAACCGTTTTTGACTCCCATGACAGACCCGTACTTACTTTTGCATACAATTCTTTTGACTACAGGACGGAGATAATTACGGAGTACAGCTATGCGGACAGTGTGTCGTCATCTCCATTCGATAAAACAGTCACATGGTATATTGACGGGCGACCTCATCATAGAATATGCTCGTTTTATGATGAATACAGGACGTATACCGGAGATGTCAAATACAAGTTCGTTGATAAGCAGTGGGTAAGGACCGGAGGCAGCAGGTATACGGTAGAGTATGACGATAGAGGCAACACACTTATGAGGCAAATTCACTCCGCCACGCGCATTGACAGCGTCATTTACGAATATACTTACTATTAACCCAGGCTTCGATGGCTGTCCTGGAGGCGCCGTTGAGCAGCTTGCCGCTCTGCCAGTTGAGTGCGGGATATTCTTTCCTGAGCTGGGCGGCGGAAGACATTTTAGAGGTCAATGAGGAAAGCTCCGAAGCCGCCGCAGTCACCTCCGTTTCAGTCATGCGTACCTTCCTTGCTCCCGAGCCTGTCCGCTTCACTGTAGACCGCTCTTATTTTTGCATTTTATAAAAAAATTAATTTTGTGCGAATTAAATAAATCAATCTGACATCTTTATGAAAACTATTCTGTTTATTACCCTCATGATCTTACCCGTTTTGGCTAGTTGCCGGAATGAGGCCACAAAGGTTTCAGAATCGGGCCTCATACCTGAGGATGCAATTCCTTTTGAGGAGGACGGGCATATTTACCTGAATTCTGTTCTGAATGGAGTGGACAGCTGCCGCCTGATTTTCGATACAGGAGCAGATATACTGTATCTGGATAAGGATTTCTGCAGGCTGGACAGCTTAGATATGACCAGCATGACTAAAATTAAAGCAAGCATGGGCGGGGTAGGGGGAAATATGCAGCTGGTAGATTTGATTATGGATACTATCACTGTTACGGCAGAAAATCTTGAAAAACACTTCGGCAGGACAGCTATAATCGGACTAAGGAATATCGTAGGATGCAGGGCGGATGGAATCATAGGGCTGGACAAATTCATGGATAAAGTGCTTGAAATCAATTTTGAGCACTCGTATATGAGACTCCTGGATACTATTCCCCAGGAAATGATGAAAGGGTATGTGGGGAAGCCTATTCGTTTAGGCGAATCTGGAAGAGTCTATACGGATATAAACCTGCTGTTCCATGAGAAGAAGGTGACTGGCAGTTTCATCATTGATTTAGGCAGCGGAAATGGTGTATCCATGACCAGAGGCTTTGCTCTTGAGAATAACCTGGATGAACTTGACGTGAAAAAGACAGGACACTATCTCAACGGGGGAATAGGCGGTAATTCTTCTAATGTATTCATCGTTTCCGATGCAGTAATAATCGGTCAAGATACGGTAAGAAATGTAGAAGTCAGCTATTCCATGGATGATAAAGGGGCTCTTGGTCTGGGAAAGGATTATGCGGGACTGGCTGGAATGGGAATATTAAGCCGATATAATATTGTGATGGATCTTAAAGGGAAGATGCTGTATCTGGCTCCTTTCCAAGCTGATAAGAATGTAAACATAGTAGATAGAGGATTCCGTACCGTGGACAGAACTGATATCGGTGCCGGATGGATAATAAATTATCTGGAAAGCAACAGTCCCGCAGATGCGGCCGATCTGCACCTTGGAGACACAATCAGGGCAGTCAATGGGTATATAGTGGACATCAATAGCTACAAGTTTCTCAAACCTATGCTTGATACAGCATCTGTCATAGAGCTGGAAATAAAGGGAAGAGACAGAAATACCCGCATTGTAAGCCTGTAATAGTAACTAAATAAACTTAGATACACTTAAATACACGAAGTTTGCCCTAGTTTAAGCGGTCTCTCCTTCTGCCTGTATTGTGCGGTGCTGTCAACGAATTGACTTCGTGGTGCGCTTCATTTTTTAGTCCGCTGATAATCAAGTGCTTGTAAAATAAACTGCACATTTGCCTTCTCTTATAAGAGGGCAAATGTGCAGTACGTTTTATAAGGTGCTGATTGTCAAGACTTCTTTTTCAGCAGTGCACCACGAAGTCAATTCGTTTATCTAACCCAGGCTTCGATGGATGTCAGGGAGGCGCCGTTGAGCAGCTTACCGCTCTGCCAGTCAAGTGCGGGGTACTCTTTCCTGAGCTGGGCTGCGGAGTTGGTGATGCCGCTGCCGCCGGAGGTGGCGAAGGGGATGACGGTCTTGCCGGAGAAGTCGTAGGTCTCCAAGAAGGTGTTCACGGCGCGGGGCGCGAGGTTCCACCAGATGGGGTAGCCGATGTAGATTACGTCATAGCTGGCGGCGTTCTGCAGGTCTGCCTTGATGGCGGGGCGGGACTTGGAGTCGTTCATTTCCTTAGTGCTGCGGGATGTCTTGTCGGTCCAGTCGAGGTCGGCGGCGGTGTATTCCTGCACGGGAGTGATTTCGTAAAGGTCTCCGCCGGTGACTTCGGCTATAAGTTCTGCAACCCTCTCAGTAGTTCCGGTGGCTGAGAAGTAGGCCACGAGTGTCTTTTTGCTGTTCATAACTTGCTGATTCTGTGCAGTGGCCGTCAGGCATACCGCCAGGGCCGCCGCAATGGTTGGAATAATACGTTTCATATCCGATGGATAATTTTTCTGCAAAGTTACATTCCGTGCCCGTACAGTCCGCAACCCGGATTACAGAATAATCTCCCAATTTTACTTTATGACTCCAGAAACTCACGGAGTGCCGTGCCTCCGTCAATCGAGGGGCAGTATTCCTCCAACACATTGAACTGAGGAGAACGGCCGTAGATGGCAATGCCGTCCTTGAGAGTGTTGAGTACGCAGACATCTCCGGCAATACCGCAGACATCCACCACTTCGATGTCCAGGCGGTAGAGCAGGAAATCTATGTGGCGGGCCGAACAGAGGTTCTTGAAGATGGAGTACTCCTCGAAATTTTTCTTCTCGCCCTTGCGGAACATCTTCACCTCACCCTGAGTATTGTACACGGCGTCCATAATCGGCTGATAGACGGCAGCGCCTATGGTATTCACCACGCAGTGCATCGGCCACTGTCCTCCATTCTCGTAGAACGAGCAGTGCCGGTAGGGATGTTGGTCCATGGTTATCAGCTTGCAGATGTATTCCCCGTCGGTCCTGAGGATGTAGTCGGCAAGAGCGTCCATTTTTTCCTTTGCCCCCTCCACCTTCAGGCTTCCGCTTATGAAGTCTATCTGCGGGTCTACGATCATTAACAGCTTTCTCATATCATTTTCATTTAAAAGTTCCAAACAGCATTTTATTCTTCAAAACCCGTGCCCGCTCCTTCCGTATTCATGTCGACAACTGAATTATCCGCGCTGTCTCCACCGCTGAGGTATTCCTTGACCATTTCCAGGATACGCTCCCCGTATTTTTCCGCACCGGCCTTGCCGAAATACGGGACCCGCAACAGCGACGGCAGGTCCTGAGGCAGAAGGTTGCTGATACCGAGGACGGCCTTCTGCTGAAGAACGACGTACGCCGGGACATTCCTTGCTGTTGCCTCCGAGCGGCGCCAGGCCACCAATGCGCTGTACAACTCGGGATGCAGGATATCCGCCGGAACCTCCACTTTCTGCTCCTTCGCCTTCCTGTTTTCCTCTGAGGAGGATTTTGCCTTTTTAGGTGCAGGCCCGGGCCCTTCTATTGACAGCAGGTCCTTCTTGCGGAGGTAGGCGCCGGTCTCGAAGCCGGTGTCGGCGGTAAATTCCAGGAGGGCGGTCCGGAGCCGGAGGCTGTCGTATAATTCCTCTATGCTCTGGCTCAGCAGTTTTTCTATCTCCTGGTTGTCCGAAGTCAGGCGGGAGGAGGGATTGAATATTTCCCCGAGAGCCTCGAGTTTCTCCCTGAAATACCCCGCGCCGGAGCGGATCCTCTCCTGCAGGACGG
>DWYD01000069.1 GCA_019118865.1 Candidatus Coprenecus merdipullorum
GCAGGAAAATGCCGGTTTCGCTGCCGTTGTGGCAAGGAGCGGAGGACCGGGGTGCCTCGGGAAGCACCTCCCGCAGTGGTCGGCCAGTTCAGGGGCTTCCGCAACGGCAGGAAAATGCCGGTTTCGCTGCCGTTGTGGCAAGGAGCGGAGGACCAGGGTGCCGCAAAGGGCGGAGGACCGGGGCAATATGGAACGGCGGCACTTCATGTTCATTCCTCCCGAAGGGCTTCTGAGGGCCGCATCCCCGAAACCTTCCATACGGAGACGAGCGCAGCCAGAATATTCATCAGGAACACAGCAGCCGCCACGACAGCAGTGACCATCAGTACGGACAGCGGTCCCGAAGTCAGCACCGGCCATGGAGTCAGGGTCTCGGCTGCCGGATAGACACCGAAAAACTCCGCGCCTACGGTGGCCGACTCGCGTCCCAGCACCAGATTGACATTGAGCACCAGAACGATTCCGATACCCACCGCTATAGCGGTAGACCTACAGGCCCGGCCCACTGCGCTGAGCCGCAGCCTCGCCGGAGTGGCGCCCATCGCCTGACGGACACCGTATTCGTCCTGATTCTTCCGCGAGCTCAGCAGCCAGAACGAGAAGGCTCCGAGCACGAGATTGAGGACGAGATATATCAGCCCGACATTGCGGAGGGAGACATCCATGCTGGCCTGCAGCTTGTTCTCCAAGGGCCATGCCGCTGCAGCCCTGAGATTGCCGAATGAGGCCTGCGACGAGAGCACCCGGTTGAGCTCGGGAAGGAAGGAGTCCAAGTCGGTACCGTCAGCCACACGAGCCACCCAGTAGGCACCGCTGGTGGACAGCTCGTCGTAGTTCACGGCTGCGATATTGGCTATCAGCACCGGGGTCGGGACACCCGTAATCTCGCGCAGCTTCTGGCGGGGAATCACGCCGACGACGACGTTGTTGCCGCTCTCGGTGGACTCAAATGACTTGCCTATAGGATTTTCCCCGGGAAACAGGAACTCGGCCAGGTCCTCGGAAACCACGACCCTGCCCACTGCATCCTCCGTCATGAAGGGACTGCTTTCAGGCAGCACCCATTCATAACCGAACACTTCCATGAAATCGGATCCGGTAACCCGGTACAGCATACTGCACTCCATGAAATGGGTAGAATCCCGGAAAACCCTGCCGTACATGTGGTTGTCAATGCCGGGGAAATACGGACGGCACGGCGCGGCATACTCCACCCCGCTGACCGAGGACAGGACCTCCCCCATACGCCGGAAATCCTCCGTCATCCGTTCCCGCTCCATCGCCTCCGGACGGTAATCCGGATCGTAGTCCGGCAGCACCTCCACCGGCACCACCACGACATTCTCATAATCCCAGCCCATGGGGATGAACATACTCCTGTACAGCTTCATTATCTCAGGGTCGGCAAGAAACCAGCCCAGCACGAAGACCAGAACGGTCTCCACAATCAGCCATACTCCGCTTGTTTTCTTATGCGCTTTCATAACCATGCTACTTTTTCTCGTTCAATGAATCCGTTACGCTGAACCTCAGCACCTTCCTCACCGGCAGATACGAGGACAGCAGATTGAGGGCCAGCACACAGACAAATACCAGAAGGTACAGTTCCGGACGGAAAAACACATCCGCAGGGAACACCAGGTCGGCCTGCATCTCCACGGCATCATACCCAGCCTTGCTCTGTTCCAGTGCATTGGACAGCAGGCCCAGAATTCCCCTGGCGAACACCACGCCGAAAAGTCCCCCGACAAGTGTCAGAAGGAAATTCTCCGAGAGCACCTGTCGCACTATGACACCGCCTGGAGCTCCGTATGCCTTGCGCACCCCGAACTCCACGATCCGTTCCTCCATGCTCGAAGCCACCATACCGCTCAGATTGACAGCAGGGACAATCATCAGCATCAGCACCATCGCCGTTATGATCGAAAGAAGCGTTCCCGCTGACACACCGGAAGTCCTGATATAAGTCTCCGGCCGCACATCCGGTGAGATATAGAACTCCTCAGCCGCACCGAACGAGAGATTGTACCTCGCCGTCACATCGCTTACCCCTGCCCGTACCGCATCAAAGTCCCTGCGGCTCTTGGCCAGAATATACAGATGGCCTGAGCCTAACCACGGCTGTCCGTCCGCACTGTAGAACCTCGTCCTGTACAGCTGGTACGGCAGCCACACCTCCGCATCAGTCATCATCGCCGTGAGAGGCACATCCCGCACCACCCCGCATATCCTGAGCGGAGTACCGCCATAGAGCACGCTCTGCCCCACCGCCGCGTCACCCGAGCCGAAGCACCTGCGGGCAAATGTCTCGGAGACCACCGCCTCCACCCGCACCGGATTCCATTCCCCCGGAGCCTGCCCGTCCCGGAACTCAAACTGGAACACGTCCCAGAAACCTCCGTCCACATACATCACCGGAGCATTGTGGACATTGCCGTCGGGTGCGGTCAGACTGAGCGAACCGCTTCGGAAAGGCGCAATGACATACGACATGCTCTCCACGCCGGGGATATCCGCCTCTTCTATCAGCTGCGCCAGACGCTCGCTCACCATGGTGCCCATCCGCGGCTCGCCTTCCGCATCATCCAGAATAACATTGGAGAGAACCAGCATACGGCTGCGGTGCTTCTCCGGATAGATTCCCGAGAAACTCATCAGCATGAACATCAGAAAAGCCATCACGAAAGCCATCGACAGCGCCACACCGATGATGTAGATCAGGCTGTACTGCCGGTCCTTGAGCATTATCTGCCAGCTCTGGCGGAAGTATACAGGTAGTTTCATAATCATTCTTCTCTTAAAATTTCTGACGGGCGGGTCCGGGAGACTTTCCACACGGAAACGAGCGCCGCCAGGGCATTTACAACAAATATTACCGCAGCCACGACCAATGTCACCATCAGCGCGGACAGGAAATTGGAGGTCAGCACCGGCCAGGGAGCAAGGGAACTCTCAGGCAACGCAGGCATATTGACCTGACCTATAAATACTACGTCCCGTCCTCGGAAGAGGATGATATTCAGCACCACAAACAGTCCGATACCGACCGACAGCGCAGCCTGTCCGAGACCCGCAGCCACTATATCGCGGCGCAGACGTCCCGGAGTCGAGCCCATGGCCGTGCGGACACCGAACTCATCGGCCCTGCGGCGGGTCTGCAGGGCATAGTGCGAGAACGCCCCGAGTATCAGATTCAGTAACAGGTACGAGAGCAGTATGGTCACCAGTTCCCTGCCGCCGTAAGAGTCCATTACTTCCGTCACCGGATAGGATAGTCCTACCCGAAGATTGCCGAATGAAGTCCGGGAAGCCGTCCCGTAATTGATCTGCTCGATAAATTGGCGCATGTCTGTATCCTGCGACAGCCGTAGCACCCAGAAACACTGCCCTGAGCGGATGTAACCGACCGGGTAGGAGGCCATATTGACAATAACGACAGGCCGGGGATTGTCAGTCATAGTCCGGACCTTCTGCCGCTGAATCACCCCGGCCACCGTCCTCGGAGCAGCAGGAGACGAGTTGTTGGCAAGGTACAATGTCTGTCCCACCGGATCACTGCCGGGGAAAAGAGCCTCAGCCAGGTCCTCCGAAATAATCACAGTACCTGTCCCCTCATCGGCAGGGCGCACGCCTCCCTCCGGCACCAGCACGCGGAAACCGAAAACATCCATGAAATCACTGCCCAGCTCCTTGAGGAAACAGGCAGCCTGTATTTTGACAGAAGTATCCGCATAGACCGTCATGCGCGTCTCGCTGTTGTTGCCGGGAATGAACGGTGACGCAGGTGTGAGTGCCTCCACCCCGTCCAAAGCAGCCAGCACCCGACCCATTCTTCGGAAATCCTCCAGCAGTACTCCGTCCTCCGAGGCCTCCGGACTGTATGCCGCATCCGAGGCGGAAAGAGAGGAGACAGGAACACAGACTATCCGGTCAGAATCCCAGCCGACAGGTACGGCGTGACGGCGCACCCCGTTGAGCAGCATCGGGTCGGCAAGCAGCCAGCCGATGATGAATACCAGAGCGGCCTCTGTCACCAGCCAGGCATTCCGGACACGACGTGTCCTGTAATAGGAATTGTCCCTGAGCAGTTCCACCGCCCCCTTGCGCAGCACCTTCATCACCGGCTGCACCGAAGCGAAAACAGTCAGCAAGGCCACCGCCGCAAACCCCATCAGGAAAAGACCCGGACGGAAAAATGACTCTGTCGGAAAGAGCAGGTCCGCATCATTGGAAAAATCTCCCAATCCTGCAGTGACCTCCAGGAAATAACCCGAGAGCATATTCAGCACTCCTATGGACAGGCCGAAGCCCAGGAGCCCCCCTATAAGCGTCAGCATCAGGTTCTCCGCAAATATCTGCGAGAACATCGCCCGGAACGGGGCCCCGTAGGACTTCCGCGCCCCGAACTCCGTCAGCCTCTCCTGCAGGCTGGAAGAGACCATTCCGCACAGATTGACAGCCGGTATCAGCAGTATCACGACAATGGTTCCGATCACCAGGGACAAGACAAGCCCCGGAACTCCGCCAAGAAATGACACCCTGAAAGACAAGGGTTCTGTCTCATACGACATACTGAACTCACTGTCCTCCGGCTGCACGGCATTGTAGCTGCCGACAGCTTCTTCCACCGCCTCCCGGATATCGGAGAAATGCCTGCGGCTCTGTGCCAGGAAGATTATATAGTTCCCGCCTTCCGGCATAGCCCAATCCGTCAGAATACGCCTGCGCTCCTCCATATCCCTTGTCAGCCATATCTCCGCATCGGCTATACCGGCTGCGAGCGACACGTCCCGGACTACTCCGCATACAGTCACCGCACGACCGTTTACCATAAGCATACAGCCCACGGCATCCTCATCTCCGAAGCACCTCTGCGCCATAGTAGCGGAGACGACCGCTGCCGGACCGGCCTCCCCTCCCTGACCATCCTGTGTATCCTGCCCGAAAGGTCTTCCCGCCAGAAAATCGAAATCGAAAACATCCCAGAATCCACCGTCCACATACCTCACATTGGCATAGAAAGCCGCCCTCTCCCCGGATGAAACCAGAACGTCCGCGCAGATGGACGGAGGCCGGATCACCGACATAGCCTCCAAGCCCTCCGGCTCCGCCTCCCGGATAAGGCGCACCAGGTCATCCGGCACACTCGTAGAACCGAAATACTTGCCGTCTGCGTCATTGTAATACACGCTTGTAAGCAGCATAGTCCGTCCACGGTGATTCTCAGGGTAGACATTCCCCAGCATCATCACCATAAATATCAGCACAGACGAGACAAGTGCCATCGACAGCGCCACACCGACGATGTAGATCAGGCTGTACTGCCGGTCCTTGAGCATTATCTGCCAGCTTTGGCGGAAATATACAGGTAATTTCATCTTTTTGGGTTATTTTCTGTTCTATTATGGTTATGGTTCAATGTTTCATTTTACTCGGTTTTCGGGTCCTGGTGCCTAGCTTTTCCGCAACGGCAGGAAAATGCGGGTTTCGCTGCCGTTGTGGCAAGAGGCGGAGGACCGGGGTGCCACGGGAAGTGCCTCTCGCAGGGGTTGGCCAGTTCCGGGACTTCCGCAACGGCAGGAAAATGCGGGTT
>DWYD01000070.1 GCA_019118865.1 Candidatus Coprenecus merdipullorum
GTCCAGACCAAGGACCTGTACTTCGGCATATCGGCCAACTTCAACTACAACCGCAACGAGATCACCGAGCTCTTCGGCGGACGTGACGAGTACACCATCGCCAACACCGGTATCTCCTACCAGACAGGCTATCCTTACGGTGAGTTCTTCTACGTACGCTCGGCAGGCGTTGACCCCGCCGACGGAATGCAGGTGTGGTATGACCTGGACGGCAACAAGACCAAGAACTTCTCAGACAGCTACGCAGTGATGCTCGGCAAGCAGAGGTATGCTCCCTGGTCCGGCGGTATCCAGCTCAGCTTCCAGTACAAGGGCCTGTACGTCGGCGCCGACTTCTCGTGGGTAGCAGGCAAGTGGACCATCAACAACGACAAGTACTTCCTCACCAACCCGGCCTTCACTACCACCAACATGAACGGTCTGGTAGAGATGCTCGACATCTGGACAGAGCCCGGTCAGATTACCGATGTGCCCGGCATCAACTCCCAGAGGCAGTTCGACGAGACCTTCCTCGAGAACGCATCGTTCCTCCGTCTGAAGAACCTGCAGATCGGCTATGAGTTCCCCGAGAAGTGGATGAAGCGTACCGGTTTCATCGAGGGCTTCAGAGTATACTTCATCGGACGTAACCTCCTGACATTCACTGAGTACAAGGGTTATGACCCCGAGGTTGACTCCAACCTCCAGCTGGGTATCTACCCCAACTCAAGACAGTTCACCGTAGGTGCTGAATTCACATTCTAAACATTGTTAAGAGAAAAGAGATGAAAAGAATAGCATTAATATCGACAATCGCCGCCGCACTGACCCTCGGTGTCACAAGCTGCAACCTGGAGCTCCGTCCGGTGGGCACGATCGACCCTTCCAACGCCCTTCAGTCCATTGAGGACGCCGAGCACTTCCGTGCCGGTTACTACATCTCCCTGAGGGGCCGTGTGTCATCCAACGTGACATACACCGGGGACCTGGCCGGAGACCTCTTCCACGCCACCACCGGTTTCGGACAGAGAGGCCTGACATTCTACAACTGGCTGATGACCACCGTCGATGGTGACGCAGAGGGCATCTGGTCAGCCATGTACTCCGGTGTGGCCAACCTCAACTACTTCATCACCAACGCCAACTCCTGCAGCAAGGAGGACTGGACCGAGGACGAGCTGGCCACCCTGCAGATCTACAAGGGCGAGGCATTCTTCCTCAGAGGCTTCTACCACTGGATGCTGGTCGAGAAGTTCTGCCAGGTGTACGTGGGCAACGAGAGCACCTACGGCGTGCCCTACATGACTGTCTACAACCCTACCTCTGACCAGACACAGTATCCCGACCGCGGAACCCTCAGCGAGACCGTGGCCCTCATCAACCAGGACCTTGACAGTGCCGAGGCTTACCTGACAACTCCCGGTGCCGTTGCCAGCGAGATTCTGACAGCTGACGCCGTGAAGGCCCTCAGGGCAAGGATCGCCCTCAACACCGGTGACTACCAGAGCGCTATCAGCTATGCTTCCGCCCTCGTCAACAGCGGCACATATCCCCTTATCTCCGATGCCACGGAGTTCAACAAGATCTGGGGCGAGGACTCCGGCAAGGAGGCCATCGTGCAGCTCCAGGGCTCGTACCCGAACAACGTGCCCTCCGGTTACGGATTCAACTATGTGGGCTATGACCCCAACAACGACATCTACTCGCCCGACTACGTTCCCGAGCAGTGGGTGATCGACCTCTATGAGGACGGCGACATCCGCTTCCCCGCGTACTTCCAGTTCGTGACAGTGACCCTGCCTCCCGGAAACGCCAAGTCTGACCTGTATATCTTCACCAAGTTCATCGGTAACCCCGCCCTGAAGGACCCCAACACCAACGGTTACAGCGGAGCCAACAAGCTCAAGCCCTTCCGTATCTCCGAGCAGTACCTCATCCTTGCCGAGGCATACGCCCGCACAGGCAACAACGGCGAGGCTTACAATGTCCTGAACACCCTCAGGAGCGCCCGCGGAGCGTCCGCAGTGAGCGGAGGCGACATCCTCGAGCACATCTTCGACGAGAGAATCAGGGAGCTCATGGGCGAGGGAATGTACTGGAACGACATCAAGCGCTACCACAAGGACATCCAGAGAGGTCCCGCCCAGGTTGACGCAGCCGTGTACATGCCCAGCACATACACCGTGTTCCACCGCGGCTGGGGCGACCACAGGTACGTATGGCCTATCCCCCAGGAGGAGATTGACTCCAACCCCAACATCGCCAACCAGCAGAATCCACAGTACTAACAGTTAACATTTATTCAAGACAATGAAACAGATAAAATTAATCATAGCTGCGGCCGCCATGCTGGGCCTGATCGCCTCCTGCGAGAAGGACTTTACGGTACAGACAGGTGACACCCCCGTAGAGTTCGTCTACAGCTCGATCGACACTACACTCAACAACACGTACATCTTCATTCCGGTGAGGGCCATCGCGGAGAATGAGCTCTCGACCTTCACCACGGTAGAGTACCTCGGCGGTACCTACACGCTGAAGGAGGATCCCTCGAAGACCGCCGAGCTCGTTGACGGCAGCGACATCATCTTCACTTCCAAGGAGCTCTATGTGGGCGCCTATGACAAGGATACGGACAGCACCCTCGGATATTCCTACAACAACATCGAGATCCGCGTGCCCGACTACCTCAACTACCAGAGCATCACTTTCAAGCTCCGCCTTACCGGGGACTACCTCGGCAGCGTGACAGAGATGACTTACACCGCCACTGCTCCCTCGGAGGTTGACTTCGCGGGCACATGGGTACTCGCTGCAAAAGAGGGTACACTCGAGCTGGTAATTACCCAGAACGAGAGCGGCAACTACGTCATCACCGATCCCTTCTTCGGTGACTCGTGGGAGGGAACACGCTCTTCCAACACCCTCACACTCAACAGTACCTCAGGCAACACCTTCAACGTAGGCGATCCCCACGGTGATGTCACCGCCACATTCTGCGGATATCATCCTGAGGACGGGGGCGACGGCACAGTCTATCTGTGGCCCGAGGAGCCCTGCGTGTTTGACTTCACAAGCTCCACCATCACGGCTGTGAACGGCGTGTTCATCGGCTTTAACAGTCCTGCTGACGGCGGATGGTACAGTTGGTCTAACTCCGCTGTAAACGCCGGAACCGTAGGCTCGAAGAAGTAACGCTTCCTGCCGGTACGGCATGACACCGAGAGGCTGATCAAGTCAAACTGGTCAGCCTCTTTTTCCATTCTGAAACTTTTAACAGACACCAAGCGTATGAAAAGAACATTACTTATCATCACGGCCCTCATGGCTGCAGCCCTCTCGTACGCCCAGAGGGTCGAGGGGACGATAAAGGTGCGCGCCCGCCAGGACCTGGTCAGGGCACTGCCGAAAGACATCGCCTACCTTCTCCCCGAGTTCAGCGACGGAGTGGTGGACTTTACGGACGGCACCTCCTCCCCGGGACGCATCAACATCTGCAACCTGGACAACTCCGTCCGTTTCATCAACACTGCCGGGGACACACTCCTGCTGTCAGGTGCTGACCGGGTGAGCAGGGTCATCGTCAACGGCACAGTATATGCGAAGGTCGCCGACCAGGGATTCCTGAGGCAGAAGGCCGTCTACGGCAAGCTTTCCCTGTGCGAGCGCAGGAGACTTACGGTGGAGCCGGTAAAGGAGGATGCCGGATATTCCGGTATACCGGCTACGTCCACGGCCAGGGGCGCCAGGATGGTGCAGATCGACCACGATTACATGGAGACCGGGGAGAGAGAGATCAGCTACATGCTCAGGACGGACGTTGTCCTTACTGACGGGAGCGAAATCTATGTCTCGAAGAGCAGCACATTCAACAAACTGTTCCCTCAGGCTAAAAAGGCCGCAAAGGCTTTTGTGAAGAGCAATAAAACCGATTTTCAGGACCTTGACTCAGCAGCACAGCTCTTCCTCTTCTGCGCGGAGCAGAAATAAATCGTTGATTCGGTATAACAGGACGGCTGATTCTTTTGTTGATTTTGGAAAAAATCAATATCTTTGTTTGCTTTGACAAAAAAAGAATTAACCTGTTATACCGAATTTACGTAAATGAAAACATCTCAATTCGTATTGTCTGCCCTGGCAGCCGCAGCCTCCCTGTCTGTCCTGACGGGACTTCAGTCCTGTTCTGTGGATGAAAAGTCATTGGACCGTCAGAATGTAACGGTCAATGGAAGGGAGTATCCCTCCTCTTCCTTCGTTCAGGGAATGGTCAGAATAAAAGTAACTGAGCAGATGTTCGCGCAGTTTGATCCGCTGGCATCGGCCGGTCAGACGGCGGCCACCGGAGTCAAGTCTGTGGACAATGCGCTCTCCGCTCTGGGAAGTGCGCGTATTACCAGGACGTTTCCGGATGCAGGACAGTATGAGGCCCGCCACCGTAAGGCAGGGCTTCATCTGTGGTTTGACATTACCTTTGATGAGACTACTCCGCTGAGCAAAGCGGGAGATGAGCTTTCCGGTATCGGAGGGGTGCAGTATCTGGAATATGAGCCGAGGATAGTGCTTATAGGCGGGGATGCGCCCATTGTTCCTGTAGATCCTTCTTCTGTCGGAAGGGGCAGAAATCAGGCTGCCCTTCCGTTCAATGACCCGATGCTCCAGGACCAGTGGCACTATGACAATGATGGCAGTAAGGATGGCAGCAAGCCCGGTGCCGACATCGATGTGTTCAAGGTATGGGAGAGGCGGACGACAGGCAATGACGATGTGATAGTTGCCGTTGTGGACGGTGGTATCGATTATGCGCACGAGGACCTTTCGGCCAATATGTGGCACAATCAGGAGCCCGGACTTTCAGCGGACCAGATATACGGATACAACTTCTGTACAAGTTCTTATATCATCAATCCTCACGATCACGGTACTCATGTGGCAGGAACAGTCGGTGCCGTCAATAACAACGGTATCGGTGTCTCCGGAGTGGCCGGCGGCGATTATGCGGCCGGAATACCTGGTGTAAGGCTGATGTCCTGCCAGATATTTGATTATGATGAGAAGGGAGAGGAGTACGGGGCTGCCGGCCGCCTTGCTATTGTGTGGGCCGCGGACCACGGGGCGGTAATCGCACAGAACAGCTGGGGCTACTCGTTTGAGACGGACGCTGACCGGTATGCGTTCGAGACTCCTCAGGCTGACAAGGATGCATTCGATTATTTTACCGAATATGCAGGAATGGAGACTGATGCCGACGGCAACATCATTGGGCAGTCCGGTCCTATGGCGGGCGGGCTGGTTATCTTCGCTGCAGGAAACGATACCCGCGACATAGGGTATCCCGGAGATTATGAGACGTGCCTTGCAGTGACGTCGATAGCGGCGGACTACCAGCCGGCATATTATACCAATTTCGGTGACTGGACGGACATCATCTCCCCCGGAGGAGATTACTATAAGAACCAGCAGGTACTGAGTACCTTACCCGGTAATAATTATGGAGAGATGCAGGGTACCTCCATGGCCTGCCCTCATGTCTCGGGTGTCGCTGCTCTGCTGGTGTCTGAGTTCGGTGGCCCCGGTTTCACGTCAGATGACCTTAGAGAGCTTCTGCTCAGCGGTGCGAGGGATATTACAGAATACAATCAGCGTACGGATCTCGGTATCGGTCTGGTGGATGCCGCCCGCTCTTTTGCTCTGCGCAGCACTGTAGCTC
>DWYD01000071.1 GCA_019118865.1 Candidatus Coprenecus merdipullorum
CCCGGCGGCTTCCACGGCCAGGTCGACGCCTTCGTCCAGAACATCGACCACGCCCCCACCTTCCTCGAGATGGCCGGAGTACCCGTGCCCGACGACATCCAGGGCGAGTCCTACCTCTCCTTCCTGCGCACCGGCAAGGTCGAGAAAGGCAAGCACTGGCGCAAGTCCCTCTACTACCACTTCTACGAATATCCCGGTGAGCACGCCGCCCGCCGCCACTACGGAGTCCGCACCGACCGCTATAAGCTCATTCATTTCTACGGCCACGACATCGACTCCTGGGAGCTCTACGACCTCGAGAAGGACCTCACCGAGATGCATAACCTCTACG
The DNA here is from genome assembly GCA_019118865.1 of Candidatus Coprenecus merdipullorum. Lineage (GTDB taxonomy): Bacteria > Bacteroidota > Bacteroidia > Bacteroidales > UBA932 > Coprenecus > Coprenecus merdipullorum. The sequence goes on from DWYD01000071.1 coordinate 332, forward strand.
GAGACCGCTCCTACCGCCGCATCCAGAAGAAGCTGCACAAGGAACTCCTGCGGCTGCAGGAACTCTACGATGATCCCGTAGAACAGGAACTGGCCCAGAAGAATTAGGACAATGGAAGAGGAAATCAGGTATTTTCTCGAATGCGCACACAAGACCGCTGCTGCCGGACTGCTCTCCTGCAGCAGCGGTAATCTTTCCCTGAGGTGCAAGGGACAGGACAATGAGGACTGCGCCCTCCTCTCGGCGACCGGCTCCTGGCTCGGGGAACTGCGGGAGGACCAGATAGCTCTCTGCCGCATCAGCGACGGCACCTCCCTGAACGGAGTGCGTCCCACGATGGAGGCCGGATTCCACCTCGGGACAATGCTGAAAAGGCCGGAAGTCGGCTGCGTCCTGCACTTCCAATCCCCTTACGCCACGGTCGTGGCCTGCATGAAGGACAAGCCGGCAGACTTCAACGTCACCCTCGAAGGACCGCTCTACGTCGGCCGTGAAGTACCGGTCGTACCATTCTATCAGCCCGGCAGCCCGGAGCTCGCCGCTGCGGTCGTGGAAGCCCTCACCGCCCACGACATTGTCCTGATGTCTAACCACGGACAGGTCGCCTGCGGCCCCGACTTCCCCGACACCTTCCGCCGCGCCGTATTTTTCGAGATGGCCTGCCGCACCGTCGTCCTCTCCCGCGGCAACTACACCACCGTCTGAATTTGCATAATTTACGGGATGAGGGCAATGACGATGTAGTAGAGCATCACTCCGGAGGCGGCAAGCTTGAGACCCGTTCCGAGCAGGAAGCCGAGAAATGAGCCTGTCGCGGCTTTGAGACCCTGCCCCATCTTCTTCTCGCCCCAGTAGAGCTCGGCGGCGAGGGCCCCGATGAAGGCTCCGGCGATCATGCCCCAGGGCGGGAAGAACAGAATGCCCACGAGCATGCCGGCCGTCGCTCCGCGCGAGGCGTACTTCGTGCCGCCGGTCACCCGGGTCAACCATCCCGGCACCACATAGTCCAGGACCGTCACCACCACCGTGACTATCAGCATGATGATCAGCAGACGCCATGTAATGTCGTCCAATGCGCAGGGCGAGCCCCAGAGAAAGAGCAGAAACATACCTGCCAGACTGCACGGAGGACCGGGCAGCACGGGCAGAATACAGCCGAGAAGGCCTACGATGCCGAGTATCACGGCTACTATGTCGATGAAAATTTCCATATTGTGCGTCAGTCTGAACTTTCAGTACGCAAATGTAACATATTTGGCAATCTAAGCAAAACTTACGGTCGGTACTGACGCAGGGTAGTTTTGTAATCACTCAATAATCAAAGACTTATGAAAGGAGCGTGTGCTTTTCAGCATGCTCCGGACTGGTGACAAGAACACGTCACCATCATAAAGCCCTATACACCAAACTTTTACATTTTTAGGGTGATGCACTACTTACCGTTTGTCCGTCCTCACTCACAACTGCCCTTAAACCGCACACGAGGTATTCTCTCACCAAACTTTTACATTTTTGAGATGGCACACTACTTACTGTTACTGTTTGCCGTTTATCCGCCCTTACCTCATTCACAGAACCCCTGCGACTTCAGTACTTCCCGCATCTTCACGGACATCTCCAGGCACTCCTGCTGCGTGAAACGGAAGCGGGTGAAAACCTGAGCGAGGTTGTCCGTGCCGTTGAGGTCCACGAAATAACGGCTCTCGGGAAGAGCCTCCTTCTCAGCGTAGATGCGGTCAATATCCTCCGCTGTATAGTCGTGATAATGACCGGCGTGCAGGATAGCCTCCACCGGCAGGCGGTCAGTCTGCTCCGGAGCCTCGTCCGGCCAGCCGAGGGTGACGGTCAGCACCGGCACTACGAGGGGTGGCAGATGCAGGGCCTCGATAATCTTATCGGGATTATAGACCGTCGTACCGAGGATACAGGTACCCAGACCGCACTCCTCCGCCAGAGTGATGAACGCCTGGGCAAACAGCAGTGTGTCCGTAGCAGCGTTGATGAAAGAGACAAAGTTGCCGTAGCCCGGTGCAGCATCCCGTTCCTCACACCACCGGCTGAACCTGTGAAAGTCCGCGCAGAATGTCAGCACCGCCGGAGCCTCCAGAACCATCGGCTGATGATGGTGCGCCGCTGCCAGAGCCTCCCTTTCCGGCCCGTCCTCAGTGACCACCAGCGAATACAGCTGCATATTGCCCATGGTCGCAGCCCTCGAAGCCTCCTCAGCCAGAGCCTCGATCAGGCCCTCCGGAATCCCGCGCCGCGAGTATTTCCGGATGCTTCTTCTATCCTTGAATCTTGCCATTGTACCGAAATTTTTCCTGAAAAGTCCTTCAAAAATACAAAATTTCCTGTCTTCCATCCACCATGGAGATATGCACATTCCATACATCACTCCGGACATCCTGCCGTCCAAAAATGGAATTACGGTATCACCTGCTGAAAAATTACTATCTTTGCCTTACGGAAAATACCACTGATATGAGAAAACTCTTTGCACTAATAATGATACTATTCTGCAGCTCAACTTGCATAAGTTCTTACGCCACAGACAAACAGACCGCCGGAAACGAGACATATATCCACCGGGCAAAGGGATACCGGGGAAGTATAGCCATAACTGACCAATATCTGGTCTGGATAGGATTCGACACCTCGCACGGATATATGTTCAACGAGCACCACTATCTGGGTGCAGGCGCGGGTGTTTTTATAGCCCCGACAGGGTTCTTTCCTCTGTTCGGTCATGCCTTTGTTGATTACAACGCCTACATCCTCAAAAGAGCAAGCACTCCGATTGCCGGCATTAAAATAGGATACATGACTTTCCTCGGGGAACTGGACGGTGTGGACGGCTCGGTTCCCTGGCATGCTGAAAACTCCATTGAGCTGGAACCTAATATCGGATGGAGCTGGGCTTTCAACGAAAATCTTGGAATAAGACTGTCCCTCGGTGCGGCTGTCTTCATCATGCCACAGCCGAAAGACGTACTGGCAATGCCGAAACTTGCCATTGCCTTTGATTTTTAGACCAATGGCGATAGTTGAAGGAAGAGAGGAACAGACTACTTGAGCGGCGCAACCATCAGCACATCATTGTCCTCCTCAGAGAGCGCCGAGAGGATTTCCGAGATACGGGCACGGGCGGCATCACTGAGATTGCCGGACTCGAGAGCGGTGCGGCCGGCCTCCATGAAACTCGCCGCATCGTATTGACAGACCGCGTAGCCGTCAACAAAATCCCCGATACCGACCCCCTCACCGTCCATCAAATCATTGACCACCCCGCCGAGATGAACATCCCCGGTCCTGCGGTCCATGATTACTCCGGGCAGCGGTTCCGTGCTGACATGCCGGACTCCCTCCTTCATTACCGATTTGCCCTGCTTCCTGACACTCATTACAATATGACCGGGCAGGACCGTCGTAGAATAGATGTAATTGTCGTCCGCATAACCTGCAGCCTCCGACTGCTCCGTCTGACCGAAACTGACCGTCAGAAGCGGATGAGCCTCCCCGCCTCCGTAAAGCCAGACCGTATCCTGCATCGTATTCGTAGAGCGGTATGACACGTCCAGCATCCCCTGCACATTGCGGTCCGTGTCCATCATGGCGCGGTTATCTTCCGGGAATGAATACGTCTTAGGTATCTCCCAGAGCACATTGCCCTCATAGTCCTGGCACCAGGCCAGAGCCGGACAGCCGTTGTTCTCCGGCTTCACTGCAACCGTGATGTTCCGATCCCGTCCGTCTACCCTGAAACTATAGTTCAGCCATGACCCGTCATCCGTACTGTAGGCCAGCGGCACATCCTCCATCTTTCCCATCGCGATATCGTACACATGCAGCTTATTGATATCCGGATAAGTCATCATCCAGATCTTCCCTCCCGCCTCGTCTATCTGCACGGACGATATCTGCAGGAACTCCCCGGGGCCGCGGCCTATCCCTCCGTATGTTCTCAGGTATTTTCCGGTAGAACGGTCAAATAACTTAAGCGGTGTGCGCGATGCAATCGAGAAAATGGAGATGTAAGTGTCAGATACGTTCACCATCGCAAAAGGCGTATAAGCCACCGCAGTGTCGCTGTCCAGAACAATGAACTCCGGCTCGCCGACCAGCTCCGACAGCATCAGGTCCTCCCCCTGCGGCAGCTGCGGATACTTCACGGAGACCAGCCCCGTACCGTTGTCCTTCTGCCCGCACGAAACCGCCGCCAGCATCAGGAATCCGGTCATGGCTGCACACAGGCAGCGTGTTGAAAGAAATGCATTTGTTTTCATGGCTCAGTAGATTTTGGATTCCCCCTCAAAGATAAAAATAATTTTTTCTCCATCGGTTCAGGTGCCTATTATTTATTTTCTTATGACATATGGACGTATGCTTCGGATGTCCGCTTTTAGATGTCCGCTTTTCCACAACGGCACCGAATCACGGAATTCGCTGCCGTTGCGGAAAGGGACGCGAAGGACAATGCCGCTCAGAAAGGCCACAGCGAAGGTTTCGGCAACACGCGGCTGCCACAACGGCACCGAATCACGGAATTTGCTGCCGTTGCGGAAGGATTGAGTATATTTGCGGGCAGATATGTCACAAAAAGACGCGACACAGGGGAACACGACACTGGTAAATGCGGTGGACCAACCAGCGGCATACACCGCGCAGGACCGCTGGCTGAAAATGCCGATGGCCGAATACATCGCCGACTACCGGGGTTCCACAAGGGTGCGGGGATACTGCCGTGAATGTAGCCGCTACGGCAACTGCTGGGCCTGCCCTCCATACGATTTCGACGAGACGGCACTTCTGGAACAATACACCACCATCTCCCTGCTGGCCACCATGATAACTCCTTCGGAAGGAGTCGCGCTCACCCCGGAGACAGCCGACCTGATTATCCGCCGGGAACGACAGCGGCTCGACCGGATGCTCCTCGGAATGGAGCAGGATATTGAGGCACAGGCTGAACGGACAACACTTCGAAACCCACAGACAGCCATGTCCAGCGGAGCCAATGCCGGAGGAGCCCCTGCCTCCCGCGCCTTCTTCGCCGGCACCTGCCTGCTCTGCCCGCCGGAGCATTGCACCCGCCGCGATAGCCTGCCCTGCCGCCACCCCGAAAGCATCCGCCCCTCCCTCGAAGCCCTCGGCTTCGACGTAGCCCGCACCATCTCCGGACTCTTCGGCATTGAACTCCAGTGGGGCAGACCCGATGCGCCTCCCGCATACCTCACACTTCTCAGCGCCCTCGCCTGCAGCAGGCAAGATTGACTTCCAGTGTCTGTAGACTCCCGGTATCTGCAACTCCTGATATGAGATACACTTCCCTTAATCTGTAAACCATCCACAGCAATAACAATCTAAGTACCAGCCAGTACTACTTATTCCGAAATAACAGACACTATGGCACATCTGACTTGCAGTATGCAGTTAACCAGCTCAAGGCATACTATAGGC
>DWYD01000072.1 GCA_019118865.1 Candidatus Coprenecus merdipullorum
TTCAGCTCGATGTTGAAGTGGACTGCGTCTGTCAGGCGCACGCCCATCCCCACGCCGAAGCGGCCCACGGGAAATACCCTGCTGCCGTCCCACAGAAGGTTGTCCTCGGGAAGCTTCGGGCTCAGGGCCTGGGCCTCGTCGTTGTTGAACGCTCCGTTCACTCCGACACCCGCGAAGATGTAGGGGTTCACAGCACGGCTGCGGTTGTAGCCAGCGATGCCGCACAGGTCCACAAGCACGTCGACGCTCCCCTGGAGGTAGTTGTACTTGTAAACGTGAGTAGACGTCCCGATCGCGGCGCCCTTAGCCTGCCAGCCGCTGAGGCCGGCGCGGAGACCCCACACGGGGGTGAACTGATAGCCGAAATTGAACGACGCCGCGGGGGAAATCAGGTTGCCGAAGGTGGTCTCTCCGACTGTCTGCCCGATACCTCCCTGGATTCCGATGAACCAGTGGCCGGTAAATTCGTCGTTGGCAGCTTTTGCCCTCTCCTGGGCCGATACTGCAGGTAATGCGATGGATGCTGCCAGAAATACCATCGCTACTGTCATCAAAGTCTTTTTCATAAGTGCGATTGTTAATAAATTAAAAAGGAGGGCGGTCATTAATCCGACCACCCTCCCATTATTGAAGATTAGCTAATTCTAAGATTAGTTCTGTGCAGGGATCTGATCGTGAGGATATACAGGGATGTGTACCCACATGGATTCTGTACCCCACTTGTGTTCGATAGATACCTCTACGTAGATGTAGACAACCTTCTCGACATTCCAGCCGCGCTCTGCCTTGAAGACAAGCTCTTTTACACCGTCGTTGTCTTTATCTTCCTCTGTTACGGAAAGATCGACATCGTATACGGAGAGCAGAGGCAGTGCCTCAATCTGAGCGTCAGTCAGGTTGTTGTTGTCCATAGGTACCCAGTTGCCGTTCACGTCGGCCATGCCGATACGAGCTTCTTTTACAGAGAACTTAGGTGCCTGAACATCGTAGTATTTCATCAGCTCGTTAGCGGAGATCTCCTCTTCGGTCTTGGCATCCTTGTCTTCGTAAACGTTTACGAGATACTTCCAGCTGTCTCTTGCTGTGAAGAGATCCTCAACGTCTACATATCTTCCGCTCATGTAGCCGTCCTCGAAGAACTGCTCCTCGTCACTCTGCATGATGTACAGAGGCTTGATGAATACTACATCGAAGGTCTTAACTATTACATGGTTCCAAGGATTGATACGGCCCCATGCGTTGATGGTCACTCTCTTCTCGTAGTTGGCGGCCTCATTGTCGTACTCGAATGTGCCGTCCTGGAAGATGCCTTCGAGCAGGGCGATGGAAGCATCGGTGCCTCTGTAGTGGTCTCCTCCGAGCTCAGCCCAAGGTTCGCCACTGAGGTAGAGAGCTATGTCATCGTGAGCATCCTGATGCCAGTTCTCTGCCGCATTCTCCTCACCGTCATAAATCATGTAAGCTGCTCTGTCGGTTACATTGTAGAGCTCATAACCTGCGCCCTCGGTGTATCCGAATGTTCCGTCAGGATCAACAATTTCAGACTCGGCTGCGTAGAGGTTCATGGTTCTGCCGGGATAGTTGAAACCGGGGATATAGCCGGTGCGCTGGTCACGTGCGAACTGGAAGCTCCAAGCGCGGCAAGCGAAGTCCTTACCGGTGACAGGGAGAACATTGTTCATGGCCACGCCCTGAGCATTCATCCTGAAGAGGGTTGTCATATCGTAGTTGTATGTGACATAATTCAGGTTGTTCTGTATCTGTGTCTCGGAACCGTACTGTACAGGACGGATACGTGCGAGCTCACCGTCAGCAATCCAGTCGAGAGTATTCAGACCAACGAGTGAAGGAAGCTCAGGAACAAGGATGTTGACCTTGATGGAGAATGTGATGTCTCCATTGTAGTCATCGCTGCTCTCAAGAGTAACAGCCATCGTCACAACATCGATAACATCGTCTGCCTTGAGGTCGCTTACATTCTTGCCGTCGATGAGTGAGCCGAACTCGCTGGGACGGATGTTCCATGTAATGGCGGCAGCGTTTCTGTCATAATCTGTAGCCTGATCATCCCAGTAGATGGTGTAGGCCTCATCGTCAGCAGCACGGTCAGCGTCAACAACAAGGTCACGCTTGTCGCTGTCGAAGGTTATTTCAACCTCAGCATTCTCAGACTTGTAAACCCTTACAAAGTCAGTGTAGGCGATACCTGCGTTTCCGTTGTAGTCAAGCTGGCTCAGTATCTTCTCAACGAATGTTCTCCACTCGATCTCCTCATCGAAGTCAGTGCATCCGAGAACATAGTCGAACTCATCCAGAATACCGAAGTCCTCGCCCTCAGCGGGAACAATAGGCTCTGCAGTCCATTTAACCTTGAAGTAGCGTACGTCAACGATATGATTGTTTACGGTATCAACAAGCTCTACACGTACAACAGGAGTCTTGCCGATGGCAGCCTGGTTGGCGACACCAGCGGTGGCACCGGGAGCTGTGGACTTCAGTACGGCAGTTCCTGCGTTGATGTTCTGAGATACAGTAGCGAATGCCTGCTGGTCGGCATCATTCTCTCCTGCAGGGAAAGCCTTGGTAGGAAGAGCAAATCTGAAAGCAAGACCGTTAGCCTTGAGAGTTGCTTTGGTTATCTCGTTGTGACCTTCTGCACTTTCGGGGTCGCCCTCGCAGCCGGTAACCATGGCCATGAGGTCGATGTCTTTGTTATATGCGGATGTCTTGGCGATAGGAGATGTAGCGGTAGCAGCTTCAGTGTATGTGCCGATGAAGTGGTTTACCACTTTCTCGCAGTTGTACTCCTTCTGCTCCTTGGACTCATCTATGACGGCTGCGATGTAAGGAGTTACTTCGTCCTCATAGAGAGCGGAATATTCGGAATATACGTTGGCTTCGGTCTCACCCTCCACGAGGTTTTTCTTTGCGATGGGAACCTTGAGAGCTGCAGTGTAGATGTAGCTGTCATTCTCGGGGTTAAGGCTGATTTCGGCGCCGTTTCTCCTTACAGTTGCCTTGAGAATGTCATCCTCAATAGCATAGTCTATCACGTTCAGCTCGATATCTGCTGCGGCTCTGGTGGTGATCATCTCGGCCTGCTGAATCAGATATTCAGGAGTCTGGATATCATCCTTTGTGACGTTGGAGGGAGAGATGTGGTAATTTACGTCCACAGCCTCTGCTGCAATGCGGAAGTCATCACCGGAGGTAACTGTCTCCTGAGCTGCGTTGATTGACTTGATTGTGTAGAGGTAAGAGTTGAACTTAATCGCAGGGACTCCATCAAGGTACGCTGTAGGGATCAGGGATACTGAAGTGAGCCTCTGTGCAAACAGGTCCATGAACTCCTTAACGGCCTCGTTAATGGCATTGGCTATCTCGGTGGAGATCATTCCGCCGTCAGCAAGCGCTGCTTTGAGGGCCTCTTCAAACTTGGCGTTGAAGTCCTCAATGTTCAGTTTGTCGTCAAGAGCCTCCTGGAGTTTGCCAGCCTCTGCGTATACGCCGAGAGCCTCCTGGAGAGACTTGATCTGGCCGAGTGCGGAAGATGCATCGTCCTGAGCGTCCTTAATCATGCCGAGGATCTCGGAAATCTTCACGGTGTCCACGTCATACAGGTTCTCAAGATCCTCTACTCTGCCTTCCAATGCACCAAGGTCTGTGTTGAGGTCCTCTACATCGCCCTTTGTGGCGAATGTACCGTCAACATAGTCCAGTGTGGCATACTTTGAGAGATCAATACCGTCAACTGTAGCCTGAAGGTTGTCGAGCTGGTCCTTCATGTCCTCGATGCCGAGGGCCTCCAGAGCGTCAATTGCGGATTGGGCTGAGTTGAGAGCATCCTGGAGAGAAGCTATCTGGTCCTCCAGGTCGGCAATCTTTCCGGTTTCGAGGGCCTCAAGCCTTTCGTTCAGGTCGTTGATGTCCTTCTCGAAATCAGTACAGCCCGAAAATGCGAACACTCCGCACACTAGCGAGAGTGCCGCAATCACATTGAAAAAATGTTTTTTCATAACTGCATTTGGTTTGTTACACATAGTTATAAATTAAAAAAAAAGTTTGTTTTCATACTTCAACTCTATATAAAAGCTGACAAAAACTCGCACAAATATATGTAGAGTTTTTTTCCAAAGCAAAATTTTTTGAGAATATTATCATTTTGTTTCTGTTTTGCAATCCATTTTCTATATATAAATAGGTGTTTTCATCGCCTCTTCTCTAGTGCAAAATTAAATATTTTTTAAATCCATGAGCTGTATTTTACACAAATGTGGAGATACTGTCCCCGAAAAGGTAGTAAACAGCCAGCCAGAATGCGAAACGGGCACCCTTGCCGATGAGCATGAAGAGGGCGCAGCGGCCGAAGTGCAGCTTGTAGAAGCCCAGGCCGATTGCGAAGACATCGCCTACGAAGGGCAACCAGGTCAGGAAGGCCAGCAGTGAGCCGTACTTGTCTATCTTCGACTTCTGTTTCAGCAGGGTTTCCTCTTTGACGCGGAACCACTTTTCTATCCACTCCCACTTGCCGATGCGGCCTATCCAGTAGGAGGTCAGGCCTCCGAGCCAGTTGCCGGCGGTGGCGCAGATCCAGGACACGAGCGGGTCGCCTCCTGCGATGAGAATCCCGACTATGAGGAAATCCGATGAGAACGGGACGACGGTGGCGGCGATGAAGGTGCCGATGAACAGGCCGATGTAGCCGAGGTCGAGCAGAAATTCCAGGTCCATTGTCCGGTCAGCGTCTTATCTTTTTGAAAAAATCTGTCATAATGGAGCCACACTCTTCTGAAAGCACTCCGCTGCTGACCCTCGTCCTCGGATGGAGGAGGGAAGGGGAAAAGAGGGTGTAGCCACGCTTTGGGTCGGGAGCTCCGTAGACTACCGCTCCGACCTGGGTCCAGGCCATCGCGGCGGCGCACATCGGGCAGGGCTCGACAGTGACGTATAGGGTACATTCCGGGAGGTACTTGCCTCCGATGTAGGCGGTGGCGGCCGTCATGGCCAGCATTTCAGCGTGGGCCGTGGGGTCGTGGAGGGTCTCCGTCTGATTGTGCGCCCGGGCGATGATCCGCCCCTCGCACACCACCACCGCTCCGATGGGGATCTCCCCCTCGGCCTCGGCCCTCCGCGCCTCCTTCAGGGCCTCGCGCATGTATTTTTCGTGGTCAGTGTTCATTGCCGTTCAATATTCTCCAGAATCCGTTTTTCTTTGCGCCTGTTCTTTCTATAATGCCTTTCTCCCTGAGCCGGTCAATCGCCCGCTTTATCGTGCTCCTCGATTTTTTGGTATTGGCAGCCATCTCTTCAATCTTGACAGATGGATTCTCC
>DWYD01000073.1 GCA_019118865.1 Candidatus Coprenecus merdipullorum
ATCCCTGGAACCTCTGACAGAGATAGTCAGGGCCCTCGGCATACCCGTCCTGATGGTGCCCGGCTACGGGGCCGACGACGTGATAGGCTCCATGGCCCGCCGCTGGGGCTCGCCCGACTGCGACGTGTACATGGTCTCCCCCGACAAGGACCTGGGCCAGCTCATCTCCGACCATGTCTTCCAGGTCAAGCCCGGCAAGAGCGGAGCGGAGGACGAGACGGTCGGGAAGGAGGAGATCTGCGCCAAATTCGGCATCAGCGACCCGCGCCAGGGCATCGACATCCTCACCATCTGGGGGGATACTTCGGACAATGTCCCGGGCGTCAGGGGCATAGGCGAGGTCGGAGCCAGAAAGCTGGTAGGACGGTACGGCTCGGTCGACGGCATCCTGCAGCATCTGGACGAGCTGCCCCCGAAGCAGGCCGCAGCCGTGCGGGAGGCCGCGGATCATCTGGAGATGAGCCGTTTCCTGGTGACAATAAAGACCGATGTGGACGTTTCCTCCTGTTCCGAGGAGGACCTGCGGATGGACCTCACGGACGGAAGTGCCGCAGCCGCATTGTTCAACAAATACGAATGTCCGTCCCTGCTGCCCCTCCTCCCCTCCGCGGCCGCCGTCTCCCAGGAGTCCCCGGCCCGGAAGGAACAGCCGCGGCACCGGATGGAGATGACCTCCGACCCGGAGCGGCTGGCAGCAGCGGCGCAGACGGCCGGAGCGGTGGGAATTGTCCTGAGGGACAATGAGGCAGGGGCTGCCTCCCGGATGCGTCTCTTCCTGTCGACCCGGAACATTGAGGGAAATACCCCGGAAGACGAAGATGCTCCTGCTCTTGTCTTCTGCATTTCCGACCCTGCAGCCGTCCGCGGCATCCTCGAAGCCCCCGGCATCGTCAAGGCGGGCTACGGCCTCAAGCGCTGCATTCAGGTGCTGAGGCGGGAGGGCATTGGCCTGAACGGTCCTCTGGCCGACCTGGAACTGATGCACTATCTCGTCAATCCAGAGACCTCGCACCGGCTGGACATTCTCGTGCAGTCGTATCTGGGGCTGGACCTGGAGCTGTGCCGTTCACTCGACGGTGATCCTGCCGATACCGGAGCGGCCGATGACGGCAGCAGCGCCTCCGGGACCGCCGAGCCGGACCTTTTCACCCAGCCCTCGGACATTGGACCCGAGGACAGTGCCGCTGCTCAGCGGCGGGATGCAGTAGACGCCTCGCTGATGCTGCCGCTGAGGGACGCACTGCTGGAAGAATTTGCCCGGGACCCTTCCATTGAAAAGATATACAACGACATAGAGATGCCGCTGATCCGGGTGCTCGCCGACATGGAGTACTGCGGCGTGCGGATAGACACGGATATGCTGGCCGCCTACGGGCAGGAGCTCGGGAAACAGCTGGCTGTCATCGAGGCCCGTATCCGCGAGGAGACAGGAGAACCGGGACTGAATGTCTCCTCCCCCGTCCAGCTCGGAGCCGTACTCTTCGACAAGATGAAACTGGACCCTAAGGCCCGCAAGAACAAGAAAGGCAACTATTCCACTGACGAGGAGACCCTTACGGCATTGAAGGACCGTCATCCGGTCATCGGGGACATCCTGCAGTTCAGGGCCGTCAAGAAGATTATCTCGACCTACATCGAGCCCTTCCCCTCCCTCATCGACCCGCGGGACGGACGGGTACATACGACATTCAACCAGGCCCTTACCGCTACAGGACGACTGAGCTCGACCCACCCCAACCTGCAGAACATCCCGATCCGCACCGAGATGGGCCGGGAGATCCGCAAGGCATTCGTACCCTCAGAGCCGGGACGGGTCATCATCTCGGCCGACTACTCCCAGATAGAGCTGCGCCTGATGGCGGCCATCAGCGGGGATGCCGACATGATCGACGCCTTCCGGCACGGACGCGACATCCACACGGCCACTGCGGCCAAGGTGTTCAAGGTCAGCGAGGAGGAAGTCACACCCGAGCAGCGCCGCCGGGCCAAGACCGCCAACTTCGGCATCATCTACGGCATATCGGCCTTCGGGCTGTCGCAGCGGCTGGACATCCCGCGCAAGGAGGCCTCGGAACTCATCGAGGAGTACTTCCGGCACTATCCGGCCATCGCGGACTACATGGAGAGGACCAAGGCCGAGGCGCGGGAGAAAGGCTATGTGTCCACCATCTTCGGCCGGCGGAGGTACATCAAGGACATAGGCTCGCGCAACGCCACCGTCCGCGGGTTTGCCGAGCGCAACGCCATCAACGCCCCCATCCAGGGCAGCGCCGCCGACATCATCAAGATGGCCATGAACCGGGTGGCAGCCGCGCTGAAGGACGGAGGCTACCGGACCCGGATGATACTCCAGGTACACGACGAGCTGGTCTTCGATGCCCCTGCAGACGAGGCCGCGGCCGTCATGGAGCTGGTACGCCGCGAGATGGAGAGCGTAGTGGAACTGGCCGTTCCGCTGACCGTTGAGTGCGGGAGCGGGGCCAACTGGCTGGAAGCCCACTAATAGGAATTACTTACATGACTTTTACAGACATGGCAGAAGACATCAAAAACACCGGGAACGCTGATGCACCGGCACAAAAAAACGGCTCCGGCACTGACTTCGACGACAACGACTTGGCCCTTAGGGCTATGTCAGGAGACACACGGGCATTCTCCTCCTTAGCCGCCCGCTACACCGGCCAGCTGCGCCTCTACATCCAGAGCATCTGCCCCAACCCCACCGATGCCGAGGACATCTGCCAGGAAAGCCTGCGCAAAGCCTACCAGCGCATCAGCAGTTTCAACCCCGAATACCTCTTCCGGAGCTGGCTCTTCTCCATCGCCCACAACACATCCATCGACCATATCCGCCGCAGCAGCACCTTCTCCACCGTAAAGCTCGGCGAGGCAGACGAACCCGCCGTCGAAAGCCACGAGATCGAAAGTTCCCCCGAGGACCACATGATCGACGACCAGTCCTACGACCTCTTCATCCGCTCCATCGCCGCCCTGCCCGACCGCTACCGCCGGATAGCCGAACTGCGCCTGCTCCGCGACCTCTCCTACCAGGACATCGCCGACGAGACCGGCCTGCCCCTCAACACCGTACGCACCCGCATCCGCCGCGCCAAGCTCCTGCTCGAAGAAATGATGCACAGGTAAACATTCCTGCTCACAACCAGTTCCGCCTCCCCTTACCTCTCCTATGCCCACATTCCGAAGGTGAGCAGTTTATTCTGTCTTTTCCCTCCTGTCTTCCACCACATAGGCCATTCCAGACATTTCCTTATCGCCTTCCAGGAAACTGTTCCGATAGAAACGGACGGTAACCAATACCTCATCCTGTGGATTGATACCGTCGGGGATACGACCGCGCTGATATCCTTCGCCATTGATGAATGTCTCTACCTTTAAGATTTTTCCATATACATTCGAATAGAACATCACTCCGTTGAAATGGCCGCTGTAAAAGAAATCCAGGCTGTCCAGCTGCTCTTGGGTCATATATTTCGGCTGAGGAACTATCATTACCACATTTATGGACCTCCTGGAGGAAGCACCCTTTTTTCTATTCTGGACAATAAGATATGTACTTACAGCACCCGGTGGAGACATCGGGCTGTCATTCAGTTCAATTTTGGGAAATCTGACAACCGCCTCTTGCGGAACACCCTCTGTCGGTATCGGAATCTGCAACCACTCAACTTCGCCTACGGAAAGCCTCTTCACATTGTCAAAATCCAAGTTTCTGGAAGCCTCTTTCACAGGAATGTCAAACACTGACATTTCATAAGAAGTAGCTGCGAAATACTGCGACGGATCAAAAACACAAATTGTATCAGGAATCCTGTTCAGAATATCCTGTATCTGTTCACTCGTCAGACTGCCAACGGTCTCCTGGGCACGGAGACTCACTGTGACTATTGTCATAGAAATTGCTATTAACAATTTAACCTTTTTCATATTTTTATTTGTAAACATTTTCAATTACATGGGTTTGTCTGCTATCCGTCATCATCCAGGACCCTGTAGAGTCATTCCTCCATGTCTACACCTGATAATGCAGATGCGGACCAGCAAATGCTGAATCAGAGGCGAAGTTAGGACATTTTTGCAACGGACAATGCATTATCTCATTTTCATATTGGGGAAGACGATAGGACAAAGCCGGACGAAGGTAAGGGGCAGCTTGCGGACTATCATGCATTTTTCTTATTTTTGCGGCATGAACGAAGAGATTGTTTTCAAATACTTTCCGGAGCTGGACGCACGGCAGCGGAAGCAGATAGCCGCCCTCGGACAGCTGTATGCGGAGTGGAACGCCAGGATCAACGTCATCTCGCGCAAGGACATGGACTCTCTGTACCTGCACCATGTCCTGCACTCGCTGGCGCTGGTGCGGTACATCCGGGACAACGGGCTTGCCCTCACCGACAGTACGGCAGCCCTTGCCGATGACCCCGACACATCATCCTCACACCAGACGCATCAGGCCGCCGCACATTTTCTAGACGCCGGCTGCGGTGGAGGATTCCCGGGCATTCCGATGGCCATTGCCATGCCGGAGTGCCGGTTCACCCTGTGCGACTCGATTGCCAAGAAGATAAAGGTGGTGACAGAAATCTCTGCTGCACTGGAACTTGACAATGTGAAGCCGGTCTGGAGCCGGACCGAGGACCTCGGCCCCGAATACCGCTGCGACTATGTGGTGTCCCGGGCCGTCACCGAGCTGCGTCGGTTCGTACCCCTCGTGCGGCATCTGTACCGCAAGGGCATCCTGTACCTCAAGGGCGGGGACCTGACCGAAGAGATTGCCGCCTGCGTCAGGGAGTGCCGCATAGAGCCTCAGGCGGTCTCTGTCACCGACATTTCCGGGTATTTCAGCGAAGAATTTTTCGAAAGTAAAAAGATTATTTGCATTTTCCCGCAAAAGCACTAACTTTGCGCTCCATTTTACTGACAAATAATAGATTTTAGAATATGAAACGTACTTTCCAACCGTCACAGCGCAAGCGCCGTAACAAACACGGCTTCCGCGAGCGTATGTCCACCCCCAACGGACGCCGCGTACTCGCAGCACGCCGTCGTCACGGCCGCAAGAAACTGACCGTTTCTTCAGAGGACCTGTACTAACAGAGCCCTCACGTCAGCTTACAAAGCATAGACAGGTCGGTAGATTCCTCTGCCGGCCTGTCTGCGTTATGGAGGACGCCGCCGGTTCCGTGCTTCCGTCATCTTATGAATATGGCGCACGGCACTGATTGCACATGATTCTGAAAGCGGCGTGAACAAGCTGACCGTAATTTGAGTATCTTCACGTCCGCAAAACGAAAACAACACAAAATTGCTCATAACAATGAAAAAGACATTTACAGCTATGATGATTCCCATGATGATGCTGGCTTCGACAGCCTGCCGGCAGCAAGTGGAGAAGGTCCCCGCCATCGATATGACGGACATGGACCTGACAGTATCCCCGGGCGATGATTTCTTCCAGTATGCCAACGGCGGATGGATCAAGAAGAATCCCCTGAAACCCGAGTACGCCCGCTTCGGCTCGTTCGACGTGCTGCGGGAGAACAATGTGGTGCGCCTCAACGACCTCTTCGCCGAGATGGCCAGGATGACTCCCGAAGCCGGTACCGTGGACCAGAAGATCGTGGACCTGTACAAGCAGGGACTCGACTCGGTGAAACTCAACGCTGAGGGCGGACAGCCGCTCCAGAAGTATCTCGATGCCATCTATGCCGCCAAGGACAAGAAAGCCCTGGCCGTGGAGCTGGCTGAGATGAACAAGTACGGCGAGGGCGGATTCTTCAGCATCGGAGTACAGGCCGACCTGATGGACAGCAAGATGCAGGTGCTCTACCTCGCTCAGAGCGGCCTAGGGATGGGTGACCGCGACTACTATGTGGACCCTGCCAACGCTGAGCTGCACAAGGGCTACACCGCGATGCTGGCCAAGCTCTTCGCTCTCAGCGGCTATGAGGACGCAGCACAGAAAGCGGAGAATGCCGTGGCCGTTGAGGACCGGCTCGCCGAGGTATCCTGGACCAGCGTCCAGAACCGCGACTACACCAAGCAGTACAACCCGATGAGCACCGCGCAGATCTGCAGCCGCTGGAACGGTTTCGACTTCGCTTCCTTCTTCAGTGCCCTCGGTATTCCCGACCAGGACAAAATCATCGTGCAGCAGCCCTCTTTCTTCGACGGATTCAGCAAGCTGTTCGCCTCGGCCTCCCTCGACCAGCTCAAGGACTACCTGGCCACCGGTCTGATCACCTCGGCCGCAGGCAGCCTGTCGGATGACTACTACGCGGCGTCATTTGACTTCTTCAGCACTCAGATGAGCGGTGTAACCGAGCAGAAACCCCGCTGGAAACGCGCCATGAGCGTGCCCAACAGCGTACTCGGAGAGGCAGTCGGCCAGATGTACGTCCATAAGTATTTCCCCGAGGAGTACAAGGCCAAGGTACTCGAGCTCGTCCGCCAGCTCCAAGTATCCCTCGGCCAACACATCGACGCCCTCGACTGGATGTCAGACGCCACCAAGGCCTACGCCCGCGAGAAACTCGCCTCCTTCACCGTGAAGATCGGCTATCCCGACAAGTGGAAGGACTACAGCACCCTGAACATTGACCCTGCCCTGAGCTACTACGAGAACCTCCGCTCCGCCAAGGCCTGGTACGTACAGGACAACCTCAGCAAGCTCGGCCAGCCCACCGATCCCGACGAGTGGGGCATGACACCTCAGACCGTCAACGCCTACTACAACCCCACCACCAACGAAATCTGCTTCCCGGCAGCCATCCTCCAGCCCCCGTTCTTCAACGCCGACGCTGACGACGCAGTCAACTACGGAGCCATCGGAGTCGTCATCGGCCACGAGATGACCCACGGCTTCGACGACCAGGGCCGACTCTTCGACAAGGACGGCAACATGAACAACTGGTGGGCACCCGAGGACGAGGCCGCCTTCAAGGCTAAGACCGCCATCCTCGAGAAACAGTACAGCGAAGTGGAGATCCTCCCCGGTGTCTATGCCAACGGAGCCCTCTCCCTCGGTGAGAATATTGCCGACCAGGGCGGCCTCAGCGTAGCCTGGACAGCCTTCCAGAATTCCCTGAACGGCACCGAACCCGCACCCATCGACGGCCTCTCCGCCGCACAGCGCTTCTTCATCGGCTACGCCCACCTCTGGGCCCAGAACGCCACCGATGAGGAGAAAGCCCGTCTCAACAAGCTCGACGTACACTCCCTCGCCGAGAACCGCGTCAATGTGGCAGTACGCAACTTCCCGCAGTTCTTCGAGGCGTTCGGCATCTCAGAGGGCGATCCGATGTATCGTCCTGAGTCCGAGCGCGTCATGATCTGGTAACCCTTTTCGCCAGAACTGGCGAATTGCGGCGCCATTTTCGCCCCATAGCTCGGTCACTTACGCCAGTAAGCTCCCTCGCTCTTAGCCTCAATGGCTTGCACTTCACCAGTTCTGACAAAAAGCCTTGGCTGTGTCTGCTTCTGCTAAAATTCGAAATTGAGGCCGCCGATGACATTGGCGCCGGGCATGGGGAAGCCGGCATTGATCTCGTAGCGCTGGTTGAGCAGGTTCTCGCCGCGAACCCATACGGACATCCAGTCCAGGATGCGGAAGGAGGCGCGGATGTTCCAGAGTACGAAATCCTCCTGCACCGGGGAATCGCCGACAGCGGTATACAGGCCCGCGATGTATTGCACTCCAGTGGACACACGCCAGCGGCCGTGGGTGAAGAGGCCTCCGACGTAGAGCTTGTGCTCGGGTGCGGCCACCACAGGATTCTCCATGTGCAGGAAACTGTAGTTGGCGTCCACCGACCAGTCCCGGGCGATGCGCCAGGCGGCCTGCACCTCCACACCGGCATTGTGTATCTCCCCGGAATTCTGGTTCAGCATTCCGGCGCCGGAAGGGTTTGGCAGGGTCTGTATAGTATTGTCCCCGTCAATATAGAACACATTCAGGCCGTATGAAACCCTTCCGTCCAGAAGTTTCTGGGACAATGCCAGCTCGTAGGACCACAGCCGCTCGGGCTGCAGGTCCGGATTCTGCGGCGGGAACATATACATCTCGCGGATGGTGGGATAGCGGAATCCTTTGCCGGCCGAGAGCTTCAGCTCAAGGGCATACGGCAGGTGGAAGGCCAGTCCGGCCTGAGGCACCCACTCCGTGCCTAGATGCGAATGATGGTCCACGCGCAGGCCCGCGTTGAAAGTCAGCCACGTTCCGATGTTCTGACGGAAGTCCACGTAGCCGGCCACTTCGTGCTGTGCGATGTCCACGATATCCTCCCGCTCCCCGTTGCGCTCACCGGCCACGTACCGGTTCCAGGCCGAGCCGCCGAAACGGTACCAGTCCACTCCGGCTGTCAGGCGGTTGCCACGGAACAGCCTCACGCTCTGGTAGGCCGATACTCCCATCATGTCGTCGTGGGAGTTGAAGCGGTAGTCCAGCGGTGTCTCCCCTTCCGATGGCATGTAACCGTCGTTTATATGATGATTGCCCCAGTTGTAGAACACGCTCAGGGCTCCGGACGTCCTCTCATACTCGTTTTCCACAGCCAGCGAGGTCATGCCG
>DWYD01000074.1 GCA_019118865.1 Candidatus Coprenecus merdipullorum
ATATCACCCCTATACTTACTCCCACCGACGCACATGCAATTATATTACCGGTAGAGCTCACTCCACGTCCCTTTATTTTTTTGGCTATAAATAAATTTAAATTCATATATTTGCAGTCCGAAACGCAAAGGTAAAAATTTTTCGCGGAAATAGCTCAGTTGGTAGAGCGTCGGCTTCCCAAGCCGAAGGTCGCGGGTTCGAACCCCGTTTTCCGCTCGAAAAAAGCTACGACAAGAGCCGCACCATACGTGCGGTTTTTTTTGTGACATAGAACTGGCCATAAACAAAGAGCGCAATGCATTGACTTGCAACACATTGCGCTCTTAAAGTGGTGACCTCGGCGGGATTCAAACCCACAACCTTCTGATCCGTAGTCAGATGCTCTATTCAGTTGAGCTACGAGGCCAATATTATAAGGAACTATTCAGCTTTTGATGTCTCTTCGGCAATCACTCCTGCAAACTTCTTTTCCTTGATGCGGGCCTTCTTACCGGTCAGACTCCTGAGATAGAAAATCCTGGCTCTGCGAACTTTTCCGCTCTTATTGAGCTCTATCTCAGAGATGAAGGGCGAATACAGAGGGAATATTCTCTCGACTCCTACACCGTTGGAAATCTTACGAACAGTGAAAGTCTGGGTTGTACCTGTACCCTTTCTCTGTATTACGACTCCACGGAATTTCTGAAGTCTCTCCTTGTTCTCCTCTTTAATCCTGTAAGTCACAGTCACCGTATCTCCTGCCTTAAACTCGGGATACTTCTTCTCATCCTGTGCAAATGCCTGTTCTGCAATCTTAATTAAATCCATTTTCTTATCTTATTTAGCGCAACATTGCTGTCATCATCGACATTCCTGCAAGAGGTTGCTTATTTTTTGGGACTGCAAAGATATACAAAAGCGGACACATTCCAAATTTTTTTATCCCTTAACTGAACATTTTTTTCAACCTGTCAAAAAAATTCTTGTCCATCTTGCTGGGTTTTGGAGTAAAATTCTCTGATTCTCTGAGTTTTTCGAACATCTCCTTTTCACTGCGATCCAGCTTCGATGGTGTCCATGCCTGTATGTAGACCAATAAGTCCCCACGACCATAGCCATTGATATCGGGCACTCCCTTCCCCCTTACTCTCAAGATCGCTCCGGACTGAGTGCCGGCCTCAACCTTTATCCTGACCTTCCCGTCCGCAGACGGTATCTCTGCAACCGTTCCGAGAACGAGATCGGGCATTGAGACAAACAATGTATATATAAGGTCGTTGCCGTCCCTTTGAAGTTCCCCGTTCTCTTCCTCTTCTATCAGAACGAGGAGATCTCCGCTGACACCATTCCCTCTGGCTGCATTTCCTTTGCCATGAACTGTCAGCTGCATCCCCTCCACTACACCTGCAGGTATCTTGAATGACACCTCCTCCGTCCCCTCAACCACTCCGGCGCCATGACAGTGTGGACAAGGCTTGGTTATCACTTTGCCCTGACCGCCGCAGGCAGGACAGGGAGAGGTTGTCTGCATCCGGCCCATGAAGGACTGAACCATCCTGGTCACCATTCCTGTTCCGTGACATGTTTCGCATGTATGGATATCCGCTTCAGACTCAGCTCCGCGCCCGTTACAATGAGGGCACTTGACGGCCTTCTTGATTTTGACTGTTTTGGTAACACCGTTTACAATTTCAGAAAGTGACAATTTGACACGGATCCTGATGTTGGAACCTTTCTGCACCCTTACTCCGCCACGGCCGGAAGATGATCCGAACCCTCCGAAACCACCTCCGAATATATCTCCGAAGCGGCTGAAAATATCCTCCATTGTAAAGCCGCCGAAACCATCAAATCCTCCTGTTCCCCCGGCCGCTCCGCTCATTCCGGCATGGCCGAACTGATCGTAACGTGCTTTCTTGTCCGGATTACTCAGGACATCATATGCTTCAGCCGCTTCCTTGAATTTCTCCTCCGCAGCGGCATCTCCCGGATTGCGGTCCGGATGATACTTAAGCGCCATCTTACGGTAGGCTTTCTTGATATCATCCTGCGAAGCGTCCCGGGAAACTCCCAGGACTTCATAATAATCTCTCTTTTCTGCCATATATTACACCCCCACTACTACTTTTGCGAAACGTATGACTTTATCATTCAATTTGTAACCTTGCTGGATTACATCGACAATCCGGTTTTTCTGCTTCTTTT
Source organism: Candidatus Coprenecus merdipullorum (assembly GCA_019118865.1). Lineage (GTDB taxonomy): Bacteria > Bacteroidota > Bacteroidia > Bacteroidales > UBA932 > Coprenecus > Coprenecus merdipullorum. The sequence goes on from DWYD01000074.1 coordinate 2,185, forward strand.
CCTGTACAGGAAGCTGCGCGACCGCCTCGTGATAGTCCGTATCCAGTTCTTTTCCCAGAGCCTCTATAACACTAAGGCCACGGCCCTTAAGGAAAGACATCAGTTTATTGTAAATAAGCTCGGTACCCTCAATGGCCGACTTGTCTGCCTGCGACTCGCGAAGTACCTGAAGGGCCCTCTCACAGTCATCAAGCACGGGCAGCATACCCTTTATAATATCCTCGCCGGCCGTGGAGATAAGCTCCAGCCTCTCACGGGCTGTACGCCGACGGTAATTATCAAACTCCGCAGCCAGACGGATATACTTGTCATTGACCTCAGCGACACGAGCTTCGAGAGTCTTGACAGCCTCGTCTTCCTGCCTGACTTCCTCCTGAGCCTGCTCCTGCTGCTCACCGGCGGTATCCTGAGGTGTGCCCCCTGAAGCCTCATCCGAGGCAACTTCTTGATTATCCTTTATATTCTTATCCTCTTTCATTGTTTCTGATTTTTATTCCGGAAAACACTCAGCAAAAACGCTGCCATGTAAAATAATGGACAAAATGTCAGTACCGCTGCCCGCACAGACTGCCAGATACGGTACTACATTCTTGACTTGCACACTTTCAAGGCCGTCCATAACCTTGCCGAGGGTAAACGGCACAAAAAAAAGGGAGCACACTTGAAATGTGACACTCCCCTCTTATCATCCGCGTCTGGCGGACATACGTACTACATCTTGTCGTTGCTTCCGAGAACGTTGTTGATCTTATGAATGTACAGTTCCTTGAGCTTCTCGCGTGCAGGGCCGAGGTACTTTCTGGGATCGAATTCCTCAGGATGCTCCACGAACACCTTCCGGATAGCTGCCGTCATGGCCAGACGTCCGTCGCTGTCTATATTGATCTTGCAGACTGCCGACTTTGCGGCCTCGCGAAGCTGATCCTCGGGAATTCCGATAGAATCCTTCAGATGTCCGCCGTAATGGTTAATCTCAGCCACGATATCCTGAGGAACTGACGATGAACCGTGAAGCACAATGGGGAATCCGGGAATGCGCTGCTCTATCTCATGCAGGATGTCCAGACGGATCTCAGGTTTCTGACCGGGTTTGAACTTGTATGCACCGTGGGATGTTCCGATGGATATAGCGAGTGAGTCCACTCCGGTCTTCTTGACGAAGTCCTCAACTTCCTCGGGACGGGTGTATGTATGGCTCTCCGCCTTCACGTCATCCTCTACACCGGCAAGCACACCCAACTCACCTTCAACTGTAACGTCGTATTTGTGAGCATACTCCACTACTTTGCGGGTCAGTTCGACATTTTCATCATAGGGCTTGGAGGAACCGTCAATCATCACGGACGAGAAACCGTACTCTATGCAGCTCTTGCAGAGCTCGAAACTGTCACCGTGATCAAGGTGAAGAACGATAGGAATATTGCAGCCCAGCTCCTTGGCATACTCCACGCCGCCCTGGGCCATATAACGGAGAATAGTCTGGTTCGCGTATTTTCTCGCTCCGCTTGACACCTGCAGGATCACAGGTGACTTAGTCTCCACGCAGGCCTGTATGATAGCCTGCATCTGCTCCATATTGTTGAAATTAAAGGCGGGAATAGCATATCCGCCGTTGATGGCCTTCTTGAAGAGCTCCCTGGAGTTCACGAGGCCGAGATCTTTGTAAGATACCATAATATATCTATCTTTAAAGTTAAATATCCGATATTCTTGCTATCATCATGCAAATTTAGATATTTTTGCAATATGAACCAAAAAGTAATAATTTTCTCCGCGCCTTCCGGAGCAGGCAAAAGCACTGTCGTAGGACATCTGCTGAAGGTTTTCCCTTTTCTTGAATTCTCCATATCAGCGACTTCCCGTCCTCCCAGGGGAAAAGAGAAAGACGGAGTAGAGTATTATTTCTTCTCCGAAGCACAATTCCGCGAGCTTATCTCGAAGGACGCATTCGTTGAATACGAGGAGGTCTATCCCGGTTCATTCTACGGGACACTCCGCTCGGAAGTGGAAAGAATATGGGCGAAGGGACATGTCATCCTGTTCGACATAGATGTAAAGGGCGGCGTCAATCTGAAACGCATTTTCGGAGACCACGCGCTGTCTGTATTCGTAAAACCGCCGTCCGTGGAAGAACTTCGCCGCAGGCTGGAAGGACGCGGCACGGACTCGGCGGAAGCGATAGACCGGAGAGTTGCAAAAGCCGAGGAGGAACTGCTCTACGAGCCCAGCTTCGACCGTGTTCTGGAAAATGACGTCCTGGAGCACACTCTGGCTGAGGCCGAGAGAATCGTATCACAGTTCGTCAGTCAGGAACAATGAGAAAGGCCCTGTACTTCGGCTCGTTCAATCCCGTACACTACGGACACGTCTCCATTGCGGAGTATGCGGCATCTATGCCGGAGGTGGACGCGGTCATCATCATTCCCTCACCGCACAATCCTTTCAAGGACAAATCCATACTTGCGGATCCGCAGGCAAGGCTCCGCCAGGTGAGAGAGGCATTCAAGGGTATCTCCCCGAAAATCACAGTATCCGACATAGAGTACCGCCTGCCCGAACCGTTATACACGATCAATACCCTCCACGCAATTCAGAAGGAGTTCCCCTCAGACGAGCTCATCCTCTTAATCGGCGCCGACAATATCGCCAGCCTGGAAAAATGGTATCACGGCAAGGACATTCTCCGGGAATTCAGGATATGGGTATACCCGCGCAAAGGATTTGACGGAGCCGCATTCTGCGGACAGTACGACGGGCAGCCCGGTATTCGCGGAGTAAGATTCCTGGTCGGCGCACCGCTGCTCGACATTTCCTCTACGGAGATCCGCAACAGCCGTCATTCCAAATGAGCCGACAGCCTGAAAGGCTGAAAATAAAAAAGCCCCGGAACGGGGCTTCTGTCTGAGGTACCAAGCAGAATCGAACTGCTGTACACGGTTTTGCAGACCGTTGCCTAACCACTCGGCCATGGTACCGTAGCTTTTGGGAGCGCAAAGATAGTAATTATTTCGAATTATTACAAATTATCCTGCACAACTTCTCAAGATAATACTTGTCAACATCGTCGAATGTAGCCGTCGAAGTGCTGTCAATATCCAGAACACCAATAACTTTCCCATCTCTGCCAATCATGGGAACCACTATCTCTGAACGGGACTGTGAACTGCAGGCTATATGCCCCGGGAACTTTTCCACATCCTCCACCACGAGGCTCCCGGCGGCTTTCCAGGCCGATCCGCACACTCCCTTTCCATATCCGATCCTTGTACAGGCCACAGGCCCTTGGAAAGGACCCAGAACCAGCTCGTAGACACCATTTCCGGATGTACGCACCAAATAAAAACCCACCCAGAAAAATCCGAATACCTCCTTCAGCGCGGCGGCTGTATTCGCCAGATTTGCCGTCATATCCGTCTCGCCCTCAATCAGAGAGCTTATCTGCGGCAGCAGGGACTCATAACGTCCGGCCTTACTGCCGTCGGAATCTAATTTTATCTCATGCATGAATTACAATATTTATTCAACGTACAGCATCAGCCCCTTTAAATAATCACCCTCCGGATGATAGATGTTCACCGGGTGGTCTGCGGGCTGGGTAAGCCTGCGCAGAATACGCACCTTACGGCCTGTCTGAGCGGCCGCTGAAAACACTGTAAGCTCGAAGGTCCTGCGGTCCACCGCCTGAGAACAGCTGTATGTAAACAACAGCCCTCCGGGAGCAATCTTTCCTATAGCCGCCGCATTCAGCCGACGGTAAGCTCTGACAGCATTGTCCAGGACGTCCCTGTGTTTTGCAAAAGCCGGAGGATCCACAACCATCAGGTCGAAATCCCCGCCCCTGACATCTTTCAGATAATCCAAGGCATCCGTACACTCCGCCTTATGGCGTACTGCCGCATCCTCCGCTCCTATATTAAGTTCCACATTGCGGCGGAGCATGTCCACTGCTGCCGCTGACGAATCAACAGAAACGACAGACGCTGCACCGCGGTTGAGAGCATAAACCGAAAAACCACCGGTATAGCAGAACAGATTGAGTACTCTCCGCCCCCCGGCATATTCTCCGACTAGCCTGCGGTTGTCCCTCTGATCCAGAAAGAAACCTGTCTTCTGCCCGGACGCCCAGTTGACCACGAAACTGTGTCCGTTCTCCTTGACTACATCCTCATCGGTGATATACGGAACGGTAAGATATCCGTCATGGAGAGACAGTCCGGCACGATGGGGAGCAGTCCCCTCGCTCTTGTTGTAGACAGCACGGACCATGCCCTGACAGCACTGCTGCAACGCATGCGCAATACGCTCTGCGGACAGATACATTCCGGCCGAGTGCGCCTGAATCACGGCGACCTCGCCATAAATGTCCACAATCAGCCCGGGAAGAAAATCCCCTTCCCCATGAATAAGACGGCAGCATGTCGTCTCCGGAGTAAACAGTCCCAAAGACCGGCGAAGGCGCATGGCCCCGGAAATCCTTTCCTCCCAGAATCTCTGCGGCATAAGCCCGTCCTTATCAGGCATGCATTCCTGAGTAAAACTGAGAATCCGTACGGCAATAGAGCCTTTCTGCCAATGTCCGACCGCCAGAAAAGCTCCGTCCGAAGCAACGACCTCCACAGCTTCCCCCTCATACGGTTCTCCCTCCACGGATGCCACTGCTCCGGAAAAAATCCAAGGATGAAAGCGGCGCAGGGACTCTTCCCGGCCCTTCTTTAGCACAACTCTAATCATTCTGACGGTCTGATTTCAGTTTAAGATACATCTCGCGGCATACCCATGCATCGATTGCTGCATACTTCAGCTGGGCCCCTGAAAGCTGCTGCGCCTCCCAATTGGAGAGCTGCTGCGTCTTGGAGACCTTTTTTCCAAGGATAATGGCGGACATCTTGCGCACGCTCTTATCCATGATTCCATAATCCGCCACCATACTCTGAAGATCGACGAATCCGCGGGGAGTAAACTTGCGGTAATACATCAGGCCCCGGACATCATCCTTTACTGCCGCACCGATTTTCAGAATATTGCCGTCAGAAAGAATTGAAGCCAGTGCAGCCGGCAGACCAAGCTGATTGACTCTGAAAATATAAGCCTTGTCCCCGCCCGAAAGCTGCAGCAGAGCGACATGATGGCGCGGGGTACTGGAGGTAAAACTAGGTTTGGTTTCAGTATCGAAGCCTATGACCCTCTGGCTCTTCAAATAGTCCATCGCCTCCGCGAAATCCTCGTCCAAATCAGACACGACAACGATGGGCCCTGTGAAATCCACATGGTCAAGCTGAGTAAGTTCTTCTGATGAAATACTTTCCGGATACTGCATATTGTTAATAAAGAGAGTTTCTTATCAATGCGAATGTTTCAGTATAATTCTCGATATCAGTCAATTCTCGTCCTTCCACATATCGAGGGGCGAACGGCACGGCCTTCGTGGTTATATCCTCTGTCCCGCTTACACGGCCATAACGGAAAGCGGCTTTCAGACAGCCGGAGGCATCCAGTGAGTCCGCAGGGACTGACGCGGAAGGCAGCGTGATATATGGCGACAGCGTGGACTTGGTTCCGCGTAATGCCAGATTACCGTCCCCCCGGAGAATCGAGTACACCTCCCGCACCGCACATTCGGCAGGATCTATAAAACGGAAATCGGGCGATATACTGTTTCTATAGAGATATATTCCTCCTCTTTTGTAATTATACAGCTCTACCATCACCTGATCCATAATATCTCTTACCCTGTTATAACTGCAGTCCGCGAGGATTATGGACGATATAGGAACCCGGCTTCCGCTACGGCGGTGTCTTTCCACCATTGAGACAAGATGATAACGGACATAATTCTCTACAGAATTGATCTGCACCCCAGAGACACTCCTGCTTCCCGAAGGAAAAAGCAGAGCATTGCCGCGGGTATCGAACCCGTATCTATCGAAAAGAGTTGCATCTATGTTGTTGTAGCTTATGCCTGTGACAGGTCCTGAATAACCGGCACGGGCAATTGCCGCAGATGTATCGATATAAGCGGCATCTCCTCTGATGGACTCCGCAATACCTGCACCTTCCTGATTGAACACCTGTATATGACCGTCAATACCTCTGTCCTCTGCCATTTTGCGGATAACCTCCTCATACTCTCTGGATGACACTCCGTCAGAGGAATACAATACTCCAACACAGAAGTTACCGTCCGCATCTGTCTGGGAAAGCGCCTCACGGATACAGCTTTCTATCACTCCGACAGCCTTTACCCCGGTACCGCTGCCACGCATCATGGCCTCTATGTCAGACAAACCGTAATAATCTGCGACCGGAGAAGACACCATAACTATTTTGACCGGCTCCTTGTACCCTGACTGATATTCATCAACAGCCAGATTGTAGTACTTGTCTCCCATCAGGAACAGAGTGTTGCGTATCAGCTGTTCTTTGAGAAAAGGAAGATTGCCGGATGCGAGATAGCCGCTGTATGGACCGTTGGCTCTGTCTATAAGCAGCTGAATGGATTCTCCTCCGAAATCTGCGATACCGTCAGCTCCCGGACGTCCGGTGATATTGTCATAATTATCAGCAGTCAGCAGTCTTTCGACCAGATCAAAGCCGTCAGAGCCGCAACCGAAAACACCTATGGGCAGCACTGGTAGATTTTCGGGATATTCGGAAAAATCACCATAATATATAGAGGTACTGTCTCCGATAGCCTTCTGCGCGATAGACAGCAATCCGGAACTCTGCGCCCTGTCACCGCATGACACAGCAGAAATCAACCCTGCCATCAAAGATACCGCGAATACAGTATGCCTGGACAAACCTGACATATAAACCTTTATTTATTGTACACAAAGGTACCGTTGTCTCCGGAAATAACGACTTCTGCTTCCGGAGCAGACTCCACACGGCCGACAATGCGGGCATCCACACCCAGCGCACGGGAAATGTCTATCATTGCCGATGCAGCTTCCTTATCTGTGTAGATTTCCATTCTGTGCCCCATGTTAAACACCCTGTACATCTCCTGCCAGTCGGTTCCGGACTCTATCTGAATGGCCTTGAAAAGAGGGGGCACGGGGAACATGCTGTCTTTTATTACTCTGAGAGAGTCTATAAAGTGCAGCACCTTGGTCTGGGCACCGCCGGAGCAGTGAATCATTCCGTGTATCCTGTCCTTGAGTCCGCTGTCAAATATCTTTTTCATCACCGGAGCGTAAGTCCTCGTCGGAGAAAGCAGCAGCTTGCCATATGTCAGACCGGTTTCGGGTTCCTTTTCCGTCAGAAGACGACTGCCGGAGTATACCAAAGAAGAAGGCATGGCGTGGTCATAGCTCTCGGGGTACTTATCAGCCAGATAGTGGGCAAACAGATCGTGACGGGCAGAAGTCAGGCCGTTGCTGCCTGTACCTCCGTTGTATTCATTCTCATACTCTGCCTTTCCGAATGAGGCCAGTCCCACGACAACATCTCCATCGGCAATCCTGGAATTATCAATGATTTCTGAACGGCGTACCCTGGCACATACTGTACTGTCCACTATTACAGTCCGCACGAGATCTCCAACATCCGCAGTCTCACCTCCGGTAAGTGTCATCCTGATGCCGTAACGGTCCATTGCCTTGATAAACTCGTCCGTACCGGAAATAATAGCGGAGATAACCTCCCCGGGAATCAGATTCTTGTTGCGGCCTATTGTAGATGATACCAGCATGCCGCTGGTGATGCCGACGCACAGCAGGTCATCGGTATTCATGACCATCGCATCCCGGGCTATGCCTTTCCATACGCTCATATCACCTGTTTCCCTCCAATATGTGTAGGCGAGTGAAGACTTGGTTCCCGCTCCGTCGGCATGCATGACAAGACACCAGTCGGGATCGCCGGTGAACAAGTCGGGTATTATCTTGCAGAAAGCCTTGGGATAAAGGCCTTTGTCTATGTTCTTGATGGCATTGTGTACATCTTCCTTTGCAGAGGAGACTCCTCTGAGCATGTATCTGCTTTCAGTGTTGTTCATAATCTCTTTTCGCAGGATTAACATTATTTCGTTTACAGACTACAAATTTAAGAAGAATTTGCGGAAAAGTTCATAACTTTGTTGCCCTTGATAAATATTTTTAACACAACCCTATAAAAATCATTAAAAGTATACCTATGTTGACCCTTTCAAAAAAAGCCCAGGCATTGCCGGCTTCACCTATCCGCAAGCTGGTTCCTTACGCCGAGGCTGCAAAAAAAAGAGGCATAACAGTCTACCACCTCAACATCGGCCAGCCCGACATCGAATCTCCTGACGTCGCGCTCAAAGCCGTAAAGGACAATACTCTCAAGCTTGTCGCCTATCCCAACTCAGCCGGCAACGAGTCCTACCGCAAGGGACTGGCCCGCTACTACCAGAACATCGGCATCGACGTGGACTACACCGACATCAACGTCACCACCGGCGGTTCCGAGGCCCTGCAGATAGCCCTCACCGTCACCTGCGACCCAGATGACGAAGTAATCGTACTTGAGCCGTTCTACACCAACTACAACTCTTTCGCCATCGTCAACGATGTCAAGTTCGTTCCGATTACAACCTCCATCGACAACGGCTTTGCGATTCCCTCAATCGAAGAGTTCGAAAAGCATATCACTCCCCGCACCAAGGGCATCATCATCTGCAACCCCTGCAATCCTACAGGAGTCCTCTACACAAAAGATGAGATAGAGAAACTGGGAGACATCGCCCGCAAGCACAATCTCTACATATACTCCGACGAGGTGTACCGAGAGTTCTGTTACACTGATGAGCCCCACTACTCATGCATGCATATAAAAGGGCTGGAGAATAATGTGATTCTCTGTGACTCCGTATCGAAAAGATACTCTCTCTGCGGCGTGCGCATCGGAGCCATCGTCTCGAAGAACAAGGAAGTAATGAACGCCGTTCTGCGCTATTCACAGGCCCGCCTCTGCTCACCCGCATACGGTCAGATTGCAGCTGAAGCAGCCCTAAATGCTCCTGAGTCATATTTCAAAGCTGTAAGAGATGAGTATATCAAACGCCGTGATTTCCTGGTTGAGACCCTCAGAACCATCCCGGGCGTCCTCTGTCCGACTCCGATGGGAGCATTTTACGCAGCAGTCCGGCTTCCGGTAGACGACAGCGATAAGTTCGCCCAATGGCTGCTGGAAGACTTTTCATACAACGGCAAGACTGTAATGGTGGCACCGATGGCCGGATTCTACGCCACCCCCGGCAAAGGCCGTGACGAGGTGCGCATAGCATACGTGCTCAAGACCGAAGACCTGCGCGAGGCACTTTCCTGCCTGAAGGAAGCCCTCAAGGTGTACCCTGGAAGAACCATCTAGAACTGCACCCCGGGCAGAAAGTCAAGAACCCTTCCTCCAACAGCAAGGAGAATCAGCAGGGTAATCCACAGACTCACCTCTCCGCGCCTGCCGTTGGTCAGAAAGTCAAAGGTAACAAATGAGACAGGCACAGCTGCTACCATCATAAATAGAGGCGTTCCCAGTCCCTGGCAGAAAATTGCTGCCAGCAGGAAGATCAAAGACAAGGCCACAGAAAAACCGAAAGCGTTTTTCTGGGCCTTTTTTCTATCACGTCCGTTAAAAAGTACAAATATTGCTGACCTGAATGCAAATACCAGAATAAAAATGTACCAGACCACTGCAACCGTCCCCAATCCGTCAGTAGTAGGGAATGCCAGGCGCATGCCCTGACGTAGATTCTCTACGCAATCCGCAGGAGACACAGAGTCGGGAAACACAAATCCCAACACAAAGGCATATAACCAAGGTAAAGCAGCTCCTGCCAAAAATGCCAGCAGATACCGTATATAATGCTGACTGCGGACATACAGACAATAGAGGAAAATGAATATTTCCACATAAACCATTGACGGAACCATTATGGAAGCGGATCCTGACATAACAGCAGCCCCGAAAGCATAGTCCATCCTCACTTTCTCGGAGGTCACATAACCTGCAGCGAAAAACATGGCCCACACCGTAAGCAGAGCGGCGATATGAAACCATCCGAAAGACGTCACCCCCGGAATTGACAGGACTGTGATGAGATACGGCAGATACAGGCGCCTGACATCTGAGGTAAACAGGAAACTGCTGTAATTCAAAAGTCCCATCGATACAGCAACAGCAGCCAAAACCAGCATGGCAGAAAGACCTGAAAGCCAAGGCAGACTGACAATACCGGCTGAGACATCGCGGCTTGCCTCAGGCAGAAAACAGCACGAGACGGCCAATCCGACCATAACGGTCAACAGCAGATAGCTTTGAAACGGAAAATTATTTCCTTTTCTCATTTATGTCCGGGCCAGTTTATCATATCAAGGGCTATGTCACTCCTGTGGAATGCTCCCTCGAAAGAGACTCTGTCTATTCTGGAATAGACTGATTCCCGGGCATCTGTCAGGCTGCCACCGAGAGCTGTCACCGCCAGGACACGGCCGCCGGATGTAACCAGCTGACCGTCTTTGAGAGCTGTTCCGGCATTAAATACCGTTAGCGGAACCAGATTATCAATACCACTGATCGGATAGCCTTTGCCATACTTTTCAGGATATCCTCCCGACACCACTATACATGTAACGGCAGCCTGATGAAGAACAGCCAGTTTTTCCCCGGAAAGATCCCCCCTGGCTGCTGCGGCAAGGTGCGACAGCAGGTCACTGCCGATACGGGGCATCACCGATTCCGTCTCCGGGTCGCCCATCCTCACATTATACTCTATCACATAGGGATCTCCGGAGCAGTTCATCAGACCGAAGAATATGAAACCGCGGTAATCCACGCCCTCACTCTCCAGTCCCCGTACCGTAGGTTCTATAATCCTCTGCACAACCTTATCCGTAAACGCAGCATCACAGAAAGGTACCGGAGACACCGACCCCATACCACCGGTATTGGGACCCTTGTCTCCATCCCATATGCGTTTGTAGTCCTTGGCCTCCGGGAGCATAAGCCAGCGGTGTCCGTCCGTCAGGACAAAATAGGACACCTCGACTCCGTCCAGATACTCCTCTATCACAACCTTTGCTCCGGCGGCACCGAAACGCCCGCCGAAAATACTCTCCAATGCCCCGGCCGCCTCGTCAAAAGATGAGGATATTATCACACCCTTGCCTGCAGCCAGACCGTCCGCCTTTACTACATAAGGAGGTCTGAGACCGCGCATGAACTCCAGTGCATCATCCTTCTGTTCTGACGTGAATGTTCTGTAAGCCGCTGTCGGTATACCATGACGGGCCATGAACTCCTTTGCAAAATCCTTACTTCCTTCCAGCATGGCGCCGTCCTTACCAGGCCCCACAAAAAGCAAGTCCGCAGGCACATCCTGACAAGATTCCAGGAAATCCTTCAGTCCGTTCACCAATGGATCCTCCGGTCCGCATACCACCATGTCTATATGTTTTTCTACAACTGTCCGGCGTATCAGTTCGAAGTCTCCGGAACTTCCGTCAATCCCCTCGGCGAGGCTATTGATTCCGGGATTGCCCGGTAGGGCGTAAAAATTTCCGAGAAGAGGACTTTGGGATATCTTCCAGGCGAGAGCATGCTCCCTGCCTCCGGATCCGAGCAGCAGTACATTGTATTTCATATCTTATAATAAAATAGGTTTACACTTCAAATCCAGTTTTACGGTAGCCTCCAGAGCCTTCGGAAGGGCATACCAGAGATTCTTGGAGGCTTTCATCGAGTCATGGAAAACTGTTATGGAGCCGGGGCGCAAATACGGCACAACGTTGCGGGCACAGGCTTTATGGCCCAGCTTACGGTTATAATCGCGGCTGAGAATATTCCACATGACTATATTGTAACGGACGCTCAGGGTATCGGCCTGACGCCTTGTAATCTTTGCATAAGGTGGACGGTACAGATTGGTGCGGATGAGATCCGCCGCCATATCCACATCCTGTACATAGTCATCCAGGGGGACCCTCCAGCCGGGCACATGACTGTAGGAATGGCTTCCTACAGAATGTCCGCGCCGCACTATCTCCCCGAACAGGTCCGGATACAGCTCCACGTTCTTGCCGATGCAGAAAAAAGTTGCTTTAGCGCCCCATCTGTCCAGCTCGTCAAGGACCCACGGTGTTACCTGAGGGCATGGGCCGTCATCGAAAGTAATGAACAGCCCGTCTTTCTCCTTTGGGAAAGACCAGATAAAAGACGGATAAATCCTCCTGAGAAGTCTTGGCGGGCGTACAAGCATAGCATTGCAATGTGGATGCAAAGATAAAGAATAAAAGTTATATTTGCGCATTGAAACAAGCCACAGAGAAGATATGCTGAAAAAGACCTGCGTAATCCTGCTCACAGCCGCCATACTCCTGCAGTCCTGCCGGCCGCGGGACATCATCCCAAAGGATGACATGTCCAGGATATACTATGATATGTATATGACGGACCAGGCACTCCTGCAGACAACCCGGCTCCGCAGAATGACGGACACCCTTCTGCTCTACGAACCCATATTCAACAAATACGGATATACTTCTGACGACTATATCAGGAGCGTAGACTATTATCTTATTGAGCCTGAAA
>DWYD01000075.1 GCA_019118865.1 Candidatus Coprenecus merdipullorum
GACGGCCGGGTGCTGGGCACGTTCGGAAGGTACGGCGTGCTGTCGTTCAACGGCAACAAGATGATTACGACCTCAGGCGGCGGTGCGCTCATCTGCCCCGACGCGGCGGCCAAGAACGAGATCATGTTCTATGCGACCCAGGCCCGCGAGGCCTATCCCTACTACCAGCACGAGCGCATCGGCTACAACTACCGCATGTCAAACATCTGCGCGGGTATCGGCCGGGGTCAGATGACGGTGGCGGACGCTCACATCGCCCACCATAAGCATATGTGCGCCCTGTACAGGGAACTGCTGAAGGACGTGGACGGCATCACCCTCCACGAGAACCCGGACGGGAGATACGACAGCAACTACTGGCTGAACACGGTGACCGTCGACCCGGAGCTGCGCATAAAAGGCCAGGAGAATGCCTACCGCAACGTCATAAAGGGAGCTGTAGGAGGCGCCGCCGGCGTGACTCACGCAGCCGACACGACCCACACGGACTGCGAGCCGAACGCCAACGTGGAGGCCCTGCGCATCGGCCTGGACGCCCTGGGCATCGAGTCCCGCCCTCTGTGGAAGCCGATGCACCGGCAGCCGGTGTACGCGGACTGCCCGGCCTATCTCAACGGCGTGAGCGAGTCCCTCTTCAAGGTGGGCCTCTGCCTGCCGAGCGGTCCCTGCGTCACCGACGAAGACGCCCGCTACATCGTGGACGGCATCCGCTCGCTGCTGCTGTAGCGGTCTAGCCTGGCCTGAGCGCTGAATGAAACCGGACATCCCGCTGCCTCCTCGAAAAGAAGAGGGCAGCGGGATGTTTTGTTTGCTATATAGAAATTAAAATCCTATTTTTGCTACGGACAAAGTAGGAATGATTATGGCAAGCAATTACATCCGTTTCGACTGGGCGATGAAGCGCCTGTTGCGCAACAAGGCGAATTTCGCAGTGCTGGAGGGTTTTCTGACCACTCTGCTTGGAGAGCGTATCAAGATTCAGAAACTGCTGGAGAGCGAGAGCAACCAGGAAGACGAGTACGATAAGTCCAACCGTGTGGATCTCCTTGCAGAGAATTCCAAAGGAGCGCTTATACTGATTGAAGTGCAGAACAACACTGAGTACGCATATTTCCAGCGTATGCTCTTCGGGACATCAAAGCTGGTGACAGAATACATCAACCGCGGGCAGGGCTATGAGAATATCCGTAAAGTCTACAGTGTGAACATCGTGTACTTCTCCCTGGGGCACGGCCACGACACGGTATACCACGGCAAGACTGAGTTCCGCGGGCTCCATACGGGAGAGTTGCTGGAGCTGACTCCTTTCCAGCGCCAGAAGTTCGCAGTGGACGCTGTGAGCCAGTTGTATCCGGAATATTACATATTGAAAGTGAACGATTTCGACAAAGTGGCCAAGAGTCCTTTGGAAGAGTGGATATACTACCTGAACACAGGTGACATCCCGGACACGGCGACGGCACCGGGACTGAGCGAGGCCCGCGAGCATCTGCGTCTTGCCCGCATGTCCAAGGAAGAGCTGAAAGCCTATTACCGTCATCTGGACAACCTGGTGATTCTCCGTTCCAACGTGTATACGGAACGGGAGGAAGGGCGTTGGGAAGGACTGGCCGAGGGACGCGCCGAGGGACGCGCTGAAGGACGCGCTGAAGGCCTGTTAGAAGGGGAAAAGGAAGGAGAGCGTAAGAAAAGTACGGAAATCGCCCGCAAGCTGAAGTCCATGGGCATGGAAACAGCTACTATCGCCCGGATCACCGGTCTGTCTGCCGATGAGATAACCAGTCTGTAAATTATTTCCCGGTCAGATACCGTATGGCAGCCTGCGCGCAGACACAGCCGAAGACGGCGGGAATGTAGGAAATGGTCCCTACCTGGGACTTCTTGTTGCGCTCGCCCTCTGTCGGGACGATGGCGTCACGGTCGGGCAGTTCCTCCGAGAACACCACAGGGAAGCCCTTGCTGATGCCTATCTTGCGGAGTTTCTTCCGGAGAATGAAGGCCAGGGGGCAGTTGTAGGATTTCGAGAGGTCGGTCAGACGGACTTTCGTGGCATCTAATTTGGCCCCGGCCCCCATCGAGGAGACAAGGGGGATACCGCTGTGGACACAATGGGCTATGAGGGCAATCTTCGGGGCCAGGGTGTCAATCGCATCGATAAGAAAATCCGGACGGGCGACCCCCGCCTCGGCGCAGGAGCGTTCCAGCACCGCAGCTATATTGTCCTCAGTCAGATATTCCTCCACTTTAATTATCTGCAGATCCGGATTGATGTCCAGAAGCCTTTCCGCCATAACCTCCGCCTTGGGCCGTCCTACGGTCGAGCAGAGCGCCAGCAGCTGCCGGTTCCGGTTGCTCTCCGAAACTTTGTCCGAGTCTATAATTATCATCCGCCCTATCCCGGCGCGGGCCGTCATCTCCGCAGCATATGCCCCTACCCCGCCCAGACCGGCGACCACTACGGTCGCCTTTTTCAGGGCCTGCAGGGCCTCCCCGCCCACCAGCAGGGCGGTGCGCTCAAGCCAGGCAGGGCTATTTTCCGGCATTGTCCTCAGAATTTTTCTCCAGGGCCTTCGCTTCGTCCCAGATAGCGTCCATCTCCGCCAGCGTCATGTCCTTCAGAGACTTGCCCTGACGGATGGTGTGCTCCTCGAGATAGGTGAAACGGCGGCGGAACTTGGCGCAGGTCATCTCCAGCGCCGTGTCGGGATTCAGGTCGTACAGACGGGCTGCGTTGACTATCGAGAAGAGAAAATCACCGAGCTCGCCCTCAGCCCTTTTCACCGACTCAGGGTCCGACTTGTCCATCCGGCTCAGCTCCTCGCGGAACTCCCCGGGCTCCTCGGCCACCTTGTCCCAGACCTGGGAACGCTCCTCCCAGTCGAAGCCCACGGCGCGGGCCTTGTCCTGCATGCGGTAGGCCTTGAGCAGCGGCGGCAGGGAGACAGGCACTCCCGAGAGCACCCGCTTGTTCCCGTCCTTTTCCTTGGTCTTGAGCTCCTCCCAGTTCTGCACCACCTGGTCGGCACCATCCACATGGACCTCGCCGAAGACGTGCGGATGACGGTATATCAATTTGTCGCACAGACGGTTGATCACGTCCACGATATCGTATTCGCCCTTCTCGGAGGCAATCTTGGCATAGAAGACGATGTGCAGCAGCACGTCGCCCAATTCCTTTGAAACCTCCCTGCCCTCCCCCCGGAGGATGGCATCGCTCAGCTCGTAAGTCTCCTCTATCGTCTGAGGACGCAGCGACTCGGTGGTCTGCTTGTGGTCCCAGGGGCATTTTTCCCTGAGTTCGTCCATTATATCCAGAAGGCGGCCGAAAGCCTCCAGCTTGGCCTCCCTCGATGACATCTCGTTTCTGCTCATATTCTGTCTGTTTCTTTCGGGCGGTAAAGATAGGGAAATTCGGGAACAATTCTCCCCTCAGAAGCCTATTTTCCGCTTGCCTCCGTCTCCTTCCCCGGAGTTCAGCATCTCCTGCCCGCACAATTCCCTGAGGCGCTCCTCCGATACCCCGCCGTAAAGGACCTCCGCGACCGAGTACTTACGGGCGATATTCTCAATCTGTCCTCCACTGAGACTGTAGCGCTCCGCCATGTATGACACTGTGTCCCCGCTCAACGACGGAAGCATCGCCTGCCATATCCTGGCACGTACCGCTGTATCAGGCCTGGTAAACTCCACCTTGTAGAGGAAACGGCGCTCGAATGCGCTGTCCATATTGCCGGAGAGGTTTGTCGTGGCGATCATAATGCCCTCCAGGGACTCCATCTCCTGCAGGATAATGTTCTGCATCGCATTTTCCATCTTATCCACGCCGCCCTCGGCTCCATGCTTGCGCCTGTTCAGGATGGCGTCGGCCTCGTTGAACAGCAGTATGGGCGCCGTCTTGCCCTGCATCACCTTCGAGCGGTATTCGTCGAAGAGTCCCTTGACGTTCTTCTCACTCTCTCCCACCCACTTGCTGCGGAGCTGCGACACATCCACCATGAAGATGTCACGGCCTGTCGCACGCGCGATCTGGAGTACTGTCTCAGTCTTGCCGGTACCCGGAGTGCCGTAGAACAGGCAGGTGAAACCCTTCCGCATACCCTTGGAGGCCAGCCTCTCGCAGATTCTGGAGAATGACTCCGGCTGCAGCAGACCAGAAAGCTCCCTGACCTGACGCGCTACGGCCTCTGGATAGAAAAGGGCTTTTTCCACTATACTTCCGCACTTGATGATATTCCTGCCGGAATGACTTCTGGCTGCTGACGGGGCCATGTCTCCGAGCAATGTCCTCATAGCCTTGTCCGTCAGGGTTACGCACGTGTTGTCCACCACACCGTCCTCCGTACAGTGCTCGATCAGTCCGTTTCCGAAAAGGTCATTGTCCCCCCTCTGAAGCGAGTCCTTCATGAACCTCGCCGTAAACTTATCCTTGAAGATGTTCCTGTAATCGTACCACGAGATGCTCAGGTCATCCTCATTCACAGCCTTATGGCACATGAACAGCAACATGACCAGGTCATCGCTGTCGATGTCATACTGGCGGACACCGCGGACAAACTCCAGCTGCCGGTTGTCCTCCAAAAGAGCACGCGCCTCCCGTACGAAAGCCTCGTATTTGAGCTCGTCGTCATTCAGACTCTCAAAAAGCTCGTCCAGTACTGCGAACAGCTGACCGATGCTGAGCCCCCTGCGGTTCTCCGGCTCATAGGGACGGTCCTCCTTCAGGGCATCCACGACCTCAAACGGCACACGGTATGCACGGCGCTCCTTAGTGCTGGAACACCGGACGTATTTTCTCTCCTCCAGCTCGTCAATATCCTTCATGTACCTGATAATGCGCAGCGTACTGCAACCGAAATGGGATGCGAAGCTGCTTACGTAGACAGTGTCCGCCGACCCGTTGACAAACGCAGACAGCAGCACGCTCTGCACCGGAGTAAGCGAGAGCTTCCCGGAGACCACCTTTATATAAGGTTCCGCCTTTCTGAAAAATTCCTCGCTAAGGCCGGAGTTCTCAGAAAGTTCCATAATGTGCTCCATGGCGTCGAGCACAGTCATATCCGTTCCGTCAATCATTTCCTTTTCCATAATTTCTCTATTTCAGCACTGCAAATATCCGCACAGCATGCGCCACATTGCGGCACATGTACGCGCTATATTTGCATCCGTAAAACGCAATGCTTATGAAAACGATAGAAGGACACGACGTGAAAATCTTCACTGACAACATCGAGGACACAGCCCTGGAACAAATCGGCAGGCTGATGTCCATCGGCGCGTTCAGCGGATGCAAGGTCCGCATCATGCCGGATGTGCACGCAGGGGCCGGCTGCGTCATAGGCTTCACCGGCGACCTTGGCGACAAGGTCATTCCGAATATCGTCGGAGTGGACATCGGCTGCGGCATGCTCGTGCAGCCGTTCGACTGCAGCGGAGAAATTGACTTTCACGCTCTGAACGAATTCATTCTGAACAACATTCCTTCAGGCAGGGGTATCCGGGACAAGGCGGAGCTAGTGCTGCCCCAGCCTTATATGGAAAGGTACGGGGAAGCCAGGGAACTGATCAAGGCCCTGCGCTGCTTCCGTGACCTGAAGGACAGCAAGCGGCTGTACAAGGCCGCCGGTACATTGGGAGGCGGCAACCATTTCATCGAGCTGGACCGGGACTCCGGCGGCAGAATGTACATCGTGGTACACACCGGCAGCCGCAATCTGGGCAAGCAGGTTGCCGAAATATACCAAAAGCTGGCGGTAAAAAATATGTCCGGCTGGGACAGACTGATGGAGCAGCAGGCTCGGATGATTGAGGAATACAAGGCAGTAGGACGCCGCTCGGAACTTCAGGAGGCCATCCGTCAGCTGCACTGCTCCTTCAAGATGCAGCGGCCGCCGGTTCCTGACGAGTTGTGCTGGCTCGAAGGCCAGTCCAGGGAAGACTATCTGCACGACATGCGCCTGTGCCAGGAATGGGCCCGGATCAACCGCAACATCATCATAGACCTGCTGACCGGCCATCTGCGGACTCAGGGCAATATCACCGCCGCTCCGGAGACTCTGCTCCCCGAACGCTTCGAGAGCGTCCACAACTACATCGGTGACGACAATATCATCCGCAAGGGCGCCATCTCCGCCCGCGAGGGACAGAAGTGCATCATCCCCATGAACATGCGGGACGGCTCCCTGATATGCTCCGGCAAGGGCAATCCCGACTGGAACTTCTCCGCCCCTCACGGCGCCGGCCGCATCATGAGCCGCGCCAAGGCATTCGAGCAGGTCAGCATGGAAGCCTTCGCCGAGTCCATGAAGAGCATCTATAGCGAGACGGTCTCAGAGCAGACCCGCGACGAGTCCCCCATGGTCTACAAGCCCATGGCCGAAATCATCGCCAACATAGCAGACACAGTGGACATACTCGGTATCATCAAGCCCGTGTTCAACTTCAAGGCAGCGGAGTAACGTGCGACATCACATTGCCCGCCGCCCCAACGCTTTTGCAAAAGTGTTTTTTGAGTAAAATTTCGCTTTTATAAAAGTGTTTTGTATATTTACTGCACATAATCCCAAAACTGCACCTCTATGGACTATACAGACATTCAACCCCTCCTGAACACCTTCCACAGAAAACTGGCCGCTACGGATCTAAGATTCAAAAGATCCCTCCACGGGCAAATAAACTGGGATGCCCGGCTGCTGGGCATCAAAGGTGCACGCGGCGTCGGCAAAACGACCATGCTGCTGCAGCGCATCAAGGAGACTGCCGGCAATAATCTGGACGAGGTGTTCTATGCATCTCTGGACAATATGTGGTTCCAGACCCACAGCGCAGAGGATCTGGTGGAATTTTTATATACCCGCGGCGTCACCCGCATCTACCTCGACGAAGTCCACAAATACCGGGGCTGGACAGTGCTCCTCAAAAATCTGTATGACAACTATCCCGACCTCAACATAGTCTACACAGGCTCGGCTATGCTGGCTATCGACAACTCCAAGAGCGATCTTTCACGCCGCCAGTCCCTGTACACCCTGCATGGCCTTTCGTTTAGAGAATATATGGAATACGAGGGGATTATCTCCTTACCGTCCATGACGCTCGAAGAGATGCTCAAGAATCATATCTGCTACGCAATGGATGTCACTTCTGCCGGAATAAAAGTACTCAAACACTTTGAACAATATCTCAATGAAGGATACTATCCCTATTACAAAGAGGCTGGAAGAGACTACCTGATGCGTATTGGAGAGGTTGCCCAACTGGTCATCGACAGCGATATCCCCGCCGTGGAGGAAACGATTACCTACTCCACCAGGCAGAAGATAAAGAAACTGCTTATGGTGGTTGCAGAGAATGTCCCTCTGGAGCCGAACATCAACAAACTGGCAGCCAGCCTTGAGTCCACCCGAGACCAGACCCTGAAGATGCTTTACTGGCTGGACAGAGCCGCCCTGCTATGGCTGCTGACTGATAAGCCCAAAGATTACAAGCACCTTACCGGTCCGAAGAAAATATACCTGGACAACACCAACCTGATGAATGCCTTAGGAAGCAGGGTATCCAAGGGAACGCAGAGGGAGACCTTCTTTGCCAATCAAGCCGGAGCCGTAACCAATCTGCTTATACCTAAACAGGGTGACTTTTTAGCCGACGGCAGATACATCTTCGAGGTAGGCGGTCCGCAAAAAACATTCGATCAGATAGCCGGTCTGCCCGACAGTTATCTGGCCATCGATGACATAGAAATCGGCAACGGCAATAGAATCCCGCTATGGCTCTTCGGCTGCCTTTATTGAAAAACTGTATTTTGGATAAGTTATGGAAGACATGGAGCAGTTTACGAAATATATCGCCGATGACGCTCACTATACCGAGGTCATCCAGCGCATACCGCTTGTCAAGCGTCAGTTATGGATAGGTACGGCCGACATCAAGGACCTGTATGTAGCCCGTGGGAAACAGGCAGTACCTCTTCTGGCTGTCCTGGCCGGCCTGATACGTAAAGGCGT
The DNA here is from genome assembly GCA_019118865.1 of Candidatus Coprenecus merdipullorum. Lineage (GTDB taxonomy): Bacteria > Bacteroidota > Bacteroidia > Bacteroidales > UBA932 > Coprenecus > Coprenecus merdipullorum. The sequence continues at coordinate 8,004 of DWYD01000075.1, forward strand.
GGAGATACGCCTCATCCATGCCAAAGAGCCGGGACCGGCTTTCCGGGAAGACTTCGACCG
>DWYD01000076.1 GCA_019118865.1 Candidatus Coprenecus merdipullorum
GTCTATCACAACGGACTGTCGCACTACAGGACCGCCTACACCCATGCACTCAAGGCATACAACGACCCCGAGGCCCGGAACCATCCCGAAAAGTTCCTGTCGCTTGTGACAACTATGGCTGAGGAATGTCACTACAACGGTGATTATGCCGGCAGCGTGAGATATTGCACCGAAGGCCTGGAGCTGGCGCAGCAGACCGGCGACAGGACCGCAGAGGCCTCCCTGCATGTCACCTGGGGACTCAACCTGCTGGAAATGGAGCAGTACGACGAGGCTTTCCGCCACATCGACCTTGCCGTCGGCATCTTAGACGGAGAAGCCAGACGCGACCCCTGTTACCGTACCTGGGACGAGCTGTTCTACGCCCTGGGCATGAAGCTCAATCTGCTGTGGGAGAAGGACCGCTACGACGAGGCCCTTGCCATGCGCCCCCGTATGGAAGAAGCCCTGCACGGCTTGGAACTCAGTGAAGATGCACCGGACGGCATCGCTGACATGCGCCGGGCGGAGATGGACGTATGCTACTGCTGCATTGCCTATACCCTCGGGGATAATGCCGAAGGAGACAGCCTGTGCCGCCGCGTGGAGGCCAATCCCTACACTTCCACCCCCGACGGCGAATACCTTCGCATCCCCTGCCTCCTGATGGCCGGACGCTACGACGAGGCCCTTCACTATATCCGCCGGGAGAAACAGCTGCTGCAGGAGACCACCGACACGGTCAATTGGGACTACATCGGCTCGCATCTGCAGATGGAGCTGGAAGCCTGGCAGGGCAAGGGCGACTGGAAGCAGGCATCGCGGGTACAGTCCGGGATGATGGCTCTGACCGACACCCTCCGGCAGCGCGAGAGGCAGGAGGACGCGCTGGAACTGGCGGAGATCTACAGGTCCAATGAAAAGGACCGGGAAATAGCGCGTCAGGAAGAATCGCTCCGGCGGCTGCACATCATCCTGGCCCTCATGGTGCCTGTCCTGGCACTGCTCATTCTGTATATCCGGAACATCCTGAAGGCCGGCAGTATCGTCAGACGGAAAAATGAAGCAATGGTGAAAACCATCGACGAGCTCATGGCCCGCAAGGACGAACTTTTCGGGCTGCAGGAGGAAAATCTCCGGCTTCGCGGGGAATTGCAGCATCTGCAAGCAGAAGAGGGCACTCCGGAAGAAGAGCCCGGCCATCCCGGGGACGGAGATGACACCCCAACGGTCCGGACGCTGACGAACGGTGACCGCGCCCTGTTCGAGCGGATGCACCATGAGATCCTCCGGAACAGGCTCTACCTCCGCGCCGACTTCAACAAAAAGGAGCTGATGAAGGAATTCCATATCCCAGCCAACAAGTTTGCCCCGCTCTTCCGGGAATTCGCCGGATGCAGCTTCACGCAGTACATCCAAGACTGCCGTCTCGACCATGCCGTCCGTCTGATGCGGGAGCAGCCGCAGTGGACGCTCGATGCCATCGCTAAGGAAGCTGGAATGTCCAACGGTGCCTTCTACAGCCAGTTCCAGAAAAAGTACGGTATGAAGCCGTCCGACTACAGAAGGGGTATGCAAATTACCCCCCCCATTAAAAATATTGATACTCAATCTATTACGCATTAGACGTGATTTCTGCGGAGATACACGGTGACTTTCGTGGAGTTCCGGCCCGCTGAGAATCATTGCCTCCTGCAGTCCTCTGAGTACATTTGCTCTTTTACAACGAAAACCTGTAATACATGGAGCAGATGAGCGAGAGCATTCTTTTACCGGGACGGCTGATTCTCCTGACAGCCCTTTTCCTGCTTGCAGTACGTCCTGTGGCGGCACAGGAGCCGACCGATACACTCCAGTGCCCGTGCTCGGCCAATATAGCGGCCTTTGACCTGCCGTGGCTGGCGAAATACTACGGCTGGGACTGGAATACCGACAGCCTCGCGGCAGCGGACAATGCCGGCATAACCGGGACTGAAAGACCGGCCGCAGCGGAAACTGCATCTTCCGACAGCTACACCTTTGCCCTGCGGGCCAATCTGCTGCGCTGGGCCACCCTTACTCCCGACCTCGGCATCGAGTGGCGCATCAGCCCGGCTGTGGGCGTGCTGGCCCATGGCTCGTGGACCTCATGGACATGGAATGGCAACGCCCGCCGCTATGCCCTCTGGGAAGTGGCTCCGGAGGTGCGCTGGTATCTGGGCGATACAAGGCGATGGTATGTGGGCGCAATGTTCAAGGCCGGACAGTTCAACTACAAGTTCTCCGGCACGGGCAGGCAGGGCGACCTTCTGAGCGGCGGCATCACCGGAGGCTACCAGCTGCGGCTGAACAAGGCACTGGCACTTGACTTCACCCTCGGATTAGGCTACCTGAACGCCGATACGGAGAGATACGATGTGATAGACGGAGTGCGGGTGCGCAGCGGCCATGAGACTAAGCACTGGATCGGCCCGATCAACGCCGGAGTTACTTTAGTGTGGAAGTTATTCTAAAGGAAGGAGGACAAGACGATGAGAAAATACAGCATATACAGGACATTCCTTCTGGCGGCAGCCATGTTGCTGGCCGCGACCTCCTGCGTGAAGGA
>DWYD01000077.1 GCA_019118865.1 Candidatus Coprenecus merdipullorum
GTCATGAGGATGACGTCGGGGTCGATGGCGCGGGCGGTCCTGACGATCTCGCCGGAGTAGCCTTTGCGGCTGACGACCATGAGCATCTTGCGGCTGCCTTCGGTGGACCACTGTACGGACTTTACCGAGCGGTTGCCCTCGATGCTCAGGGTCTGGAGCCTGGCCGCTATCTCGTCGTTGTGCTCCGAGAGTATGAGGGTCTGTACGGACTGCTGCGAGCCGGTCAGGAACATGTCCACGGCGTAGGAGAAGGCTATGATCTCCACGAATCCGTATACTACGTCGGCCAGGGTCTTGTCGTTGACCAGCAGGATCGACATCACTATAAGAGAATCGCATACGAGGTATATACGTCCCGGAGAGATGTTCTTGTATTTGTTGATGGAGAGCGCGATGATATCTGTGCCGCCTGTGCTGCCGCCCTGGGTGATGATGATGGCGATGCCGATACCGCTCATGGCACCGCCGATGAGGGCGTTGATCAGGTTGTCGGTGATGCCGGCGGACAGGCTTGTAAGACCCGGAATCATGGGCATGAACTGGAATAGCACGAAACTCATGGCCACGCAGTAGATGGTCTTGATACCGAATCCCTTACCGAGGATGATGAAGCCGGCGACGAGGAGCAGGATGTCTATCGCGAACTTGGCGTAGGAGACGGGGATGCTGTCGATGCCGTAGTGGATTACGGAGGCCAGACCGGCGATGCCGCCTCCGGTGATCTCGTGGGGGTTGAGGAATGCGGTCCAGCCGAAGACGAAGACGGCCAGTCCGAGGGTCATGATTGCGTATTCTTTCAGGTATTTCAGAAACATATCGTAGGATTTTAGGCCGCGAAGATAAGAAATTATAAGCATAGTGCGCTGGTTTGGTAACAAAATAAAGGCTGCGCCCGAATTGGACACAGCCTTGGCAATATATTTTTAGGTGAAATAATGGTTCGGTGACTTTACCATTCGGGTTCATCAGTGATAACAAGAGATTCTTGTGCGCTGGTGCCGGTGATTTTGTATCCGTCCCAAGTCTCGGCATCGATAATGAATATATGCTCGTCACCGTTCCTCTCTACAGTTATCTTTCCTGACGTGAAGAAACCTTGCGTCTGCTCAAAAGTTTCCTCATCGAGCAGATAATAATAGCTTCCGAGCAAATCGATACTTGTTGCATTGTACCATCTGTAGTCTCCGGCTATGGTGGTATTCACATCTTCTTCAGCTGATACTGGGTATTCCCCTGCGGGAATGCCGGAATAGGGGTCAGCCTGTGTAGGAACATAGAATTCCATTTTTATGCAGTGTTTGTTATAGCCTCCGAAAGAGCTGCCGTCAGGATTATTTACGCAGGCAAGGGAGTATTTGGACATGCCGTTGACTTCTCCACAGTAATACGCATATTTCATCAGAGGATAATCAAGGTCGGTGATGTCCTCCTTGAGCGAGGGCTCATATCCGTATATTCCATAGTAACCTGTTCCACCGTACATTGTGATTTCGCCTTTATAGTAGCATGAATATTCTTTACCGTCAACTGAGAACCGGGCAGTGACTTCATATCCATTACTGCTTTCATTCATCTGTATTTCGGCTGAAGTCAGATACATTCCTCCTTCAGTTTCACCATCGGGACTGTATGTATAATAATTGGAATGTCCTTCTGTAACAATAGCTCCCGGTGTATCATCATCTCCAGTAGAAGATTTGTAAATGCCACAGAATATGGAAATATCCTCTGGGACCTGGTCAAGGCTTTCCAGTTTTCTCACGGCCCAGATGTTTATTAGTTCTCCATCAGAGAAGTAGTCCCAGTTCTCACCTGGATTAAGCGTTGCACTGCCCAGGCGGAATGTGAAGGCGGCATTGGTCTTCTCAAATTCTTGCCCCCAGTCCAAAATGTGTGCTGTATTGGATATTTCGAACCTTTCCATAGCCTCCTCTGTCATAATAGGTGCAATGGAAGACAGCCGCGTCTCATCGCCGTAGACTGCCGTACATATAACATAGTCTGCCGCGGCCTCAAGGTCGGTGAAGATGACATCGGCATTGCCGGTAAAGCGGAACTCAGAGTATTCGGGAGCGGCGGACATTTCCAGGATTCTGGCTGCGGCAGCTGCCGAATCGGCGTAGTATTCCTCTTCTGGAAGGATGCAGGCAAAATACTCATTGTCCGCGGATTCCGGGATAAGGGTGACACCGGCTGTGAAGTCCGTCAGGACATTGACCTGTACGTCAATATCCATTACCGGAATGGGTTCGGGAACTTCTCCTCCTTTGTTCTTGTCGCATGCGGTGGTAAGGAGTGCCGCAGAGATGATTGCAAAAAATAGTGATTTGTGGTTCATTGTAATGAAAATTTGATTTAATTTAAAATTTAAAAACGCGAGCAAAATTAAACCTGCAGTGATGAAAGGGTCGTTAACAAATGTTAATTCAGCGGAATGTATGGCTGACTTCTGTAGAATCATGAAATTTCCCCGGGAATCTACGGAACAGATTTCAGAATTCATGGAATTCCGTGAAGTGACGGACGGTACAGTTCTGATATCTCAAGGAGAAATGAATTACAATATCTATTTTATCCTCTCAGGCTTTGGCGTAGGATACTGTTTTACGGATACGGGAGACAGTAGGTATCTGTATCTTCAGACGAGTTCTTATGTTCTGTGCTCACTGGCGACACTTGCACATGGGGAAGCTTCCGAATACTGCTGCTGTATGCAGAGGGGCGGTCTGGTCGCTGTTATAGATGACCGGAAGCTGATGAGTCTGGCTATGAGCGATGTAAAAATATGCAGATGGTACATCGGGGTGCTCAAGTCTGCTCTGGTGCGTTTTGAGAAGAAAGCGGCTAATTTCATTACCAAGGATTCCAGGCATCGTTTGCAGGAGCTGTACGATGAGTCTCCGGAAATTTTCAGCAATGCACTGGGCAAGCAGATTGCCAGCTTCATCGGGGTTACTCCGGTGCATTTGAGCAGGATACTTTCGTCAAAGGCCAGGCGATAAGTCCGTCCCGACAGTTCAGCCATTAATTAATCTCGCCCGACCCGTTGTCGTATTAAGGCAGGATAAGGCCGAATTTAAGAAGTTATAACCAGAACGTGACAAATAATTTACAATACGAAGAGCGCCTGGGCACCGCGCCCATGACCCCTCTGGTCTTCCGGATGGCCGTCCCGGCAGTGGTGGCCCAGCTGGTCAACCTGCTCTACAATCTCGTGGACCGTATCTACATCGGCCACATCTACGGCATCGGGACCGAGGCCCTGGCAGGTATCGGGGTTACCGGCTCGGTCATTATCCTGATCTCGGCCTTCGCCTCGATAGTCAACGGCGGTGCGGCTCCGCTGGCCTCCATTGCCTTAGGACGCGGGGACAGGGCCTTAGCCGGCCGCTATCTCGGCAACGGGGTGGTCCTGCTCATAGTATTCGCGGTCTTCTGTGCCCTGCCGGTCTACATCTTCATGGAGCCGATACTCTACGCCGTAGGCGCTTCGGACGCGACGATAGGCTATGCCTGCGACTATCTCTCGGTATATCTGCTCGGTACGGTCTTCGTACAGCTCTCCCTCGGACTGAACACCTTCATATATACCCAGGGACGGCCCGGAATAGCCATGACCTCGGTCATCCTCGGGGCGGTGATGAACATTGCCTTAGATCCGGTATTCATCTTCCTGCTCGGCATGGGCGTGAAGGGAGCCGCCATAGCCACGGTCATCTCCCAGGCGTGCAGCGCGGCGTGGGTCCTGTCCTTCCTGTGCTCCAGACGCCGGGCCTCCCTGCATATCGAACTGAAGGCCATGCGGGTGGACTGGAAGGTCATCGGAGCCACCTTAGCCCTGGGTGTCTCGCCCTTCGTGATGGCCAGCACCGAGAGCATCGTCGGCTTCGTGCTCAACGGCACTCTCAAGCACTACGGGGACATCTACGTCAGCGCCTTAGCCATCATGCAGAGCGCCATGATGCTCGTCAGCGTGCCCCTCTCCGGTTTTGCCCAGGGCTTCATCCCCATAGCCAGCTACAACTACGGCCGGGGCGATGCCTCCAGAGTCCGCTCCTGCCTCCGGGTGGTGCTCATCACCATGTTCTCCTTCAACCTCCTGGTCATCCTGCTGATGATCCTCTGCCCCTCGACCGTAGCCTCGATATTCAGCGACGACCCCGAGCTCATCGCCACCGTCTCCAGCGTCATGCCCCTCTTCCTGGCCGGCATGACCATCTTCGGCCTGCAGCGGGCCTTCCAGAACATGTTCGTCGCCCTCGGCCAGGCCCGCCTGTCGATATTCATTGCCCTGCTGCGCAAGATTATCCTCCTCGTCCCGCTGGCCCTGACTCTTCCCCGCCTGATGGGCGTGATGGGCGTTTTCGCCGCCGAGGCCATATCCGACGCCACCGCCGCGATATGCTGTACCGTCCTGTTCCTGATTATGTTCCCGAGAATTCTGAAGAAAAATTGCCGCCGCCCCTTGAAATTTTTGTAACATTTTTCCGCATTCCGGCGTCATAAGTTCAGAAACATTTAAAAACAGAGAAAAGTTATGAAACGAGTTTTTACACCCATCTTCCTCAGCCTGCTGCTTCTGTCGGCGGCTGTACTGCCCGCAGGGGCGCAGAATGTCGAAAGTCTGTACGAGCGCTATGCTGACAAGCCTGGTGCCGAGTCCGTCTCGGTGGGCCAGTTCTGGATCAATCTCGCCAAGCTCGTGGTGGCCTTCGGGCAGGAGGAGACCGAACTTTCTGACGACGAGACCGATATAGCGTTGAAGACCCTCTCGCATATCAACGCGGTGCGGGTGGCCGACCTGAGCGGCTGCAGCGAGAAGGTGCTGGCGCAGTTTGCCGATGATGTGGAAAAATGTGAGCTGGGCGGCTATGTGCTTCTGACTGAGGTGCACGATGACGGGGATGACGCCAGGGTGCTGGTGCGCAAGGAAGGGGATCTCATCACTGAGATGGTGGTGATCTCTGCGGGAGACGACCCGGCTATTATCCAGATCGAGGGGAAAATAACAGAGGAGGAGGCCGCCAAGTACATAGCCTCATCCATAGAATAGAAGAGCCCCTTCGCAGAGTGTATTCAGCCTAAAACCCAGCCCGTGAACGCCGAAGAATTCAAATCCGCCTTTCTCCCCCTCGGTCCCATGCTCTACCGCATCGCCTACCGCATGCTCGGAGCGGAGGAGGACGCCCGGGACGCAGTGCAGGAGCTCTACGTGAAGCTCTGCCGCGAGGGCGACCGGGCCCTTCGGAGTGCCAATCCCCAGGGCTACTGCGTGCGGATGATGCAGAATATCTGTGCGGACATCCTGCGGCGGGGCGGGCGCAATGTCCTCCGGATGGCGGCGGACGTGACGGAGGTGAGGGGAGGTCCGGCGGTCGAGGCGGCGGATGCCCCGGTCGAGGGCCGGGAGGAGGCGGCAATGGTGCGGAGGGCTCTGGCCGCATTGCCCCGGAAACTGCGGGAGGTGGTGGTCCTGAGGGACCTCGAGCAGATGGAGATGGACGAGATAGAGGCCCTTACGGGCATGAGTCAGGGCAATATCCGGGTCACGCTCTCCCGCGGCAGAAAGATGTTGAAAGAAAAAATAGCGAAATTTATAAACAGGTAAAATTTAAAAAAATGGGCAGGAATTTAAAAACATCCGAACCGGAGGAAATCCTCCGCAAAGGGCTCTCGCAGATGAGGGCAGCCGATGAGGACATCCCCGTTCCAGAGGACCTCTCCCGGATGATCGGGCGGACGGTGGACCGGGAGCTCGGTCGCCGCCGCGGGAGGATGAGGCTCGTGGCCTCCATTTCGTCGGTTGCCGCCGCTGCTGCCATTGCCGCCGTGGCCCTGATTGTGCCTGTGGACAGCTATGAACCGCAGGATACATTCGATGATCCTCAGCAGGCCTATACGGAGGTGATGAAAGCTTTGGAAATTTTAGGAACTAATTTTAATCGTGGTTTGAGACATACAGAAGACATAGTCAACAGGGCTATTGAGCCAGTAGACAGGGTCTTGGAGAAGTATGATGATATTAATTAATGATATAAAATAAAAGTTATGAAAAAGTTAGTTGTAATTTCAGTATGTATGGTTTTGGCTGCATTCCCCTTGCTGGCCCAACTGCCGTCGGAGACTGTACCGGAGAAGTCGGATAAAAATCCGGTAAAGACTCTGTATCAGAAGTATGAAAACAACCCTAAAGTCTCCAGTATCTATGTTTCTTCGGAGATGCTCGATTTGGTGTCTATGCTTGGCGATATCCATGGAGAAGAGTTTGTCGGAAGAGTGATTGTCGATGGTCATGAACCGTTTGATGTTAAGGACGACAATATGGTACGTGCATCTAAACTTCTTAAAAATCTGAAGGGCCTTTATTTATTGAGTACTGAGGATGCCGTTACTGCTGCTGCAATGCAGAAAGACCTGAGTGTAGACGGAAAATATGTGGAAATGATGCGGGTTAAGGACAGCGGAGATGAACTTACATTCTATTACAAGTCAGCAGATGGTAAGTATATCAATGAGTTGTTGATGCAAGCCAATACAGAGGGTGAGGAGTTTACAGTCATCCAGTTTATGGCAGACAGTCTGACGTTTCAGGACATCGCCGCCCTCGCCGCCGAGATGACCAAGGACAGCCAGTAGCCGGAAATCGTAAAAAAGACGACGTCTCCCCACTTACCGTGTCATGATGCCGGAAGTGGGGATTTTTTACATATATTTGAACTTTCGAAAACGTTTTGCTATGAAAAGAACAACAATTACCAACGCGCTGATTTGCGCGGCTGTATCCATGTCGATAATTTCATGTGACAATTCAAAAGTTTATGATGTCCGGCTTTCCGGTGAGGGCGTGGATCTCTTCCCGGACAGCTCGCGGGTGCTGGTGTTTCATAAAGGGGCGGATTTCCGTTTCGATGATCCGGTGGCGTCTGCACTCCTTGACGGAGGCACTTTCAATATGTCATTCCAGGACTCTATGGTCAGGCAGTATGAACTGATGTTCGAGGAGGATATGATGGACGGTCAGTTCCAGTTTTTCAATTTCTTTTCTGACAGAGTGCCGCTTCATTTCACTTTCGGCAGTAAGTTCGGGGAACTGACAGTCGATGTCAACGGCAGCAGGGACAATGAGGAACTGTATCTGTACAGGAATAAATCTACTGAAGGTTATGACCTCGCCGACAGCATGTATTATGAGATAGACAAATGGATTCTGGCCCGTTACGGCGAGGACGACTGGCCGGAGGAAGGCTCGGAGGATTACCTGGCTGTCCAGGCCATGTTTGACAGAGCAGGGGCTGTGTGGGACAGTCTCAATGCTCAATCCGACTATGATGAGTGGGAGAGGGACAGACTGATGTCCCACAGGACATTGGCCGGGCTGTCCGCAGTCGCTTCCGAGATAAGCATGCAGGTGCAGTTTATGAAGATGGGACAGTGTGATACTCTGGACGCATTTTATCTCGGGCAGTTCGAGGAGTACCGCAGGTTGTACCCGGACAATGATCTGACTTTGGCGACTGATGCTCTTCTGTCGGATCTGGAGAGAATCGCTCCGGGAAAGCCCGCCCCGGATTTCAGCGCCCCTTCGCTGGACGGACAGCGCTACCGCCTGTCGGAGCTGCTCAAGGGCAATGCCGTGACCGTTCTGGACTGCTGGGCCTCCTGGTGCGGCTCGTGCCGGAAGCATTCGCGGGAACTTATTCCCCTCTATGAGAAATACCGGGACCGCGGAATGGCCGTGGTCGGAGTGGCCCGGGAATATGACTCTCTGGACGATATGCGTGCAGCTGTAGAGAAGGACGGCTATCCGTGGATTCAGCTCTATGACCTGGACGGCGCCGAGGGCATCTGGAATCTCTACGGCCTTTCCACCGCCGGCGGAGGCATTTTCCTGATAGACAGTGAAGGAAAGATCATAGACAAGTTTGACGATACGGCGGCCATTACCGCATGGCTCGAGGCTAATCTTTGAATTGGCGGGTGCTCCGTAAGCATGTCTAAACGGTTATAAACGACTATAAACGTTTATAGCCGTTTTTACATTGCTATGGTTTGAAATTTCGCTTATATTTGCATCCGGATTAATTGAAAAAGTATGGCAAAAGAACTCGAACAGATTGATGTTGCCGCGGCTAATGCAGCGAAGCTCAAGGCCCTGCAGGCAACGATGGACAAGATTGAAAAGGATTTCGGCAAGGGTGCCATCATGAAGCTCGGAGACCGTCCTGAAGGGGACGTGTCGGTGATTCCCTCCGGCTCCATTGCACTGGACCACGCTCTCGGGATAGGAGGCTATCCCCGCGGTAGGGTGATCGAGATATTCGGCCCCGAGTCCAGCGGTAAGACCACCCTCGCCATACACGCCATAGCGGAGGCCCAGAAGGCCGGCGGCTTTGCGGCCATTATCGACGCGGAGCACGCCTTTGACCGCACCTACGCGAAGAATCTCGGAGTGGACGTGGACACCCTCCTCATATCCCAGCCCGACAACGGCGAGCAGGCCCTCGAGATAGCCGACGACCTGATCCGCAGCGGGGCTATTGATATTATAGTAGTGGACTCTGTCGCAGCCCTGACACCCAAGGCGGAGATCGAGGGCGAGATGGGAGACCAGAAGATGGGACTGCAGGCCAGGCTGATGAGCCAGGCCCTGAGGAAACTCACAGCCAACATCTCGAAGACCAACACCTGCTGCATCTTCATCAACCAGCTGCGCGAGAAGATAGGCGTGATGTTCGGCAACCCCGAGACCACAACCGGCGGTAACGCCCTGAAGTTCTACGCCTCCGTCCGCATCGACGTGCGCAAGGTCACCCAGCTTAAGGACGGGGAGGATCCCACCGGCAACCGTACCCGCGTCAAGATCGTCAAGAACAAGATGGCCCCTCCGTTCCGCAAGGCCGAGTTCGACATCGTCTTCGGTGAGGGTATCTCAAGGATAGGCGAGATCGTGGACCTCGGAGTGGAGTTCGACATCATCAAGAAGAGCGGCTCCTGGTTCAGTTACGGCGAGTCCAAGCTAGCTCAGGGACGCGAGGCGGTCAAGAAGCTGCTGATGGACAATCCGGAGCTCTGCGAGGAAATCGAGGGCAAGATCCGTGAGACTATGAAGAACCTGGAAGACTGAGTTTAACATTTAGACAGAAACATACACTACAATATGCAGACAGTATTAAGCGGTATCCGCTCCACCGGCCACCTTCACCTCGGCAACTACTTCGGAGCGCTGCGCAACTTCGTAAAGATACAGGACGACTACAACTGCTTCTATTTCATAGCGGACCTGCATTCGCTGACCACCCATCCCCATCCGGATGACTTCCACGCCAACGTGAAGACCATCCTGGCCGAGTACCTGGCATCGGGTCTCGATCCCGAGAAGGTCACGATATTCGTGCAGAGCGATGTTCCGGAGGTGAGCGAGCTGTACGTGCTGTTGAACATGATATCCTACAAGGGCGAGCTCGAGCGTACCACCACCTTCAAGGACAAGGTGCGTCTGGCCAAGGCCAAGGCCCGCAACGTCCGTCTAGAGGACGTCGCCGAGGATGACCACAACGACGAGGGCATCAATATCAGCGCCGGTCTGCTGACCTACCCCGTGCTGATGGCCGCCGACATCCTGATCCACCGTGCGGACTACGTGCCCGTGGGTAAGGACCAGGAGCAGCATTTAGAGTACGCCAGGGTGCTGGCCCGCCGTTTCAACAATATGTACGGAGAGGAGGTCTTCAAGGAGCCCCGCGGCTTCAACTTTGGAGGCGAGCTCATCAAGGTGCCCGGCCTCGACGGCAGCGGCAAGATGGGCAAGAGCCAGGGTAACGGTGTCTACCTCTACGACGACGAGAAGACCATCACCAAGAAGGTCATGAAGGCCCTGACAGACAGCGGTCCCGTAGAGCCTAACAGCCCCATGCCCGAGTGCATCGACAACCTCTTCACCCTCCTGGCCTTAGTGTCCGAGCCCTCGACAGTCGAGTACTTCCGAGAGAAGTGGAACGACTGCTCCATCCGTTACGGAGACCTCAAGAAGCAGCTTGCAGCCGACATCTGCAAGGTGACCCTGCCTATCCGCGAGCGTATAGACGCCATCTACAACGATGACGCCTACCTCCACCGCGTAGTCTCGGAAGGCCGCGACAAGGCCCGCGCTTCCGCCTCGGCCACCCTTGCCCTCGTCCGCAAGGCCATGGGCTTCAAAGTCTTCTGACTCCACTCACAATATTTCATAGCACTCCTACATCATGCATCGCAGCCCGCCGCTCATCCGGTACGGCTGCGATGCTTTTTCTATCCTGCCGTTTTCCCGCGTTTTCAGCTCTCCTTCCGACGGAAGACAGAAAAAATCGAGTAAATTTGTAGCGACAAACTACTAACCACTAAACATAAAATGAATATGTACAGCAATTACACCATAGAAATCTGCGCTCCGTCGTACGAGAGCGCCATAGCCGCGCAGAGAGGCGGGGCCGCGAGAATCGAACTGTGTTCCGAACTGGATGCCGGAGGAGTGACCCCTTCCTACGGACTGATTCAAGGAGTGCGGGCTGCGCTGACTATTGCTGTCAATGTGCTGATTCGCCCGAGGTCCGGAGATTTTCTGTATTCGTCCTACGAGGTGGAGACAGTGACACGCGATATCGCGCTGTGTGCGCAGGCCGGTGTACAGGGTGTCGTGGTAGGTGCGCTGACGGCGGATGCGAAAGTGGACCGGGCGGCAGCTGCCGAGTGGCTGAAGGAGGCTCGCAGACATGGACTGTCGACGACGTTCCATAGAGCAATCGACTGTGCTGACGGTATTTACGACGCTCTTGAGAATGTTGCCTCGTTGGGCTACGACCGCGTGCTGACTTCCGGCGGGTGTCCGACTGCCTGGGAGGGCCGTGAGACGATTGCCCGCATGCAGGCCATGATGGCAAACAATACCGGAAGTTCCCGCAAACCGCTTATAATCATGCCTGGATCTGGTGTCAATCCGACCAATATACGCGACCTCGTGCTTCAGACCGGAGTCAGCGAGGTGCATCTGTCGGCCACCAAACGGCACAAGTCTGGTATGCGCGTGCTCTCCGGCATTGCGCAGGAGGAGGCGGTAGTCCACAGCGACGAGGAGACTGTGCGTAGGGCGGTGGCGGCACTTTGCTGACATGTTGCGAAAAGGTGCCAAGATTGCAAGTCTGTGTATTCAGGATTGGCTTGCTTGCGGTGAGTTGTTTTTCAGCGGATGGTCTTTTCCGCTGCATCCATTCAACAGACCTACTGAGCTGCATTGCTCCTCCGTCTCTGTTCCACAGCTGTAGCAATTCCCGTGATTCGGCTGTCGGTGTCAGTCTGAGACCCTGAGGCAGTATCCTACGCCGCGGTGGCTGATGATGGAAACGGCGGGGTCGGCGGCCAGGCGCTTGCGCAGACGGGTGATATGGACGTTGAGGCTGCGGGTGGAAAAATAGTCGTCATCGCCCCAGAGCTGCTTGAGGATGAGGGTGTTGGGGACGGTCTCTCCGGGACGGGATGCGAGCAGGGCGAGGAGTTCCGCCTCCCGGGCGGGCAGGACAGTGCTGCTGCCGTCGCTCATGCTCAGGACGGCGGTGGAAGGATCGAAGGTGTACTGTCCCAGGACAATGGGGGTGGGGCTCTGCGCCGCTGCCGCCCTGGCCCTCTGCCGACCGAGCAGGGCATGGATGCGCACTATCAGCTCGCTCATGGCGAAGGGCTTGCGGATGTAGTCCTGGGCCCCGAGCTCGAAACCGCGGACCACGTCCTCCGCTCCGGAGCGGGCCGAGAGGAAGAGCACCGGGACGTTCTCTCCGCATATTCCCTCCTGCCTCAGTCGCTTGACGAAGGTGAATCCGTCCATCGTGGGCATCATTATGTCGGTGACCACGACCTCCGGCCTGAAGTCCGCCGCAGCCCGCAGTCCGTCCGCACCATTGTAGGCGCAGCGCACCTCGAAGCCCTTCTCCGAAAGGGTGTCGGCGATGATGCCCGCCAGGGTCCGCTCGTCCTCGACGAGGAGCAGCCGTATTCTGTTATCCGCGTTTTCCATTGTCCTGAATGCCTTTGAGGGTGAGGGTGAATATCGAGCCGCCGCCCGGAGCGGAGCTGACGCTGATGGCCCCGCCGTGCTTTTCCACCACGAGACGGGTGTAGTAGAGGCCGATGCCGAAGCCCCTGACGTTCTGTACGTCGCCGGTGGGGATGCGGTAGTATTTCTCGAAGATGCGGCGGCGCTGGGAGGCGGGGATGCCGATGCCGTTGTCCTGCACCTCGATGCGGATGCTGCCGTCGGCGGCTGCTCTCCGGAGGCGGACGGTGATTTCGGGGGATGCGGCGGAATATTTGACCGCATTGTCCAGGATGTTGGAGATGGCGGCGGAGAGGTGGAAGGCGTCGGCGGTGATGGCGGGCGCGGGATCTTCGGGGTAGTCCTCGTTGATGCGGGCGCGGCCGGCGGTGCTGACGGTCAGCTCGGTGCAGAGGCGGTGGAGCATTGTCCTAAGGTCGCAGGGGGCGGGGTTCAATGCCAGGTCGTCCCGCTCCTGGAGGGAGATGTCGAGGATGCGGCCGACCATTGCGGAGAGTGCTCCGAGCTGGTCGCGGATAATCTCCAGGTAGCGTCGGCGGCGTTCGGGGTCCTCCTCGGCGGAATAGTCGAGCAGGGCCTCGCTGGCTGCTGACGCGGTGGCTATCGGGGTCTTGAGCTCGTGGGTGATGTTGTGGGTCAGGTCGCGGCGCATCTCGCTTAGGGTCTTCTGGCGGAATACGGTGTGAAGCAGGTAGATGTAGCTGAAGCAGAGGATGGCGGTGATGGCGAGGATGCCGGCGATGAGGCCTGCCATTTCCCGTAGGAAGTCCCGGGAGGGGTCGGTCATCTGCACGGTGCAGACTATCCGGGGCGTGGAGTCACCGATGAGTATCGTGCGGGTAAATGTCACCGGCCTGTCTATGACCGTGCTGTCGGAGTACAATGTCCTGGATACGGAGTCCCTGTCAGGGGTGACGGTGAACGAACCGGTGATTTTCACGTCCGGGCCGAATCCGTCGAGGAAGCGCTTCAGGGAGTCCATCGATATGTTCAGTCCTGTCGTATCCTTAGCTTCGGTTCCGACTGTGACCGAGCAGGGGTAGGATATGTCCTTGTAGCGCAGCATGGCGTAGAAAGTCAGCAGGAAGTTGGAGGTGTGGAAGCCGCTCAGGCTGTCGGAGTCGGGGACGGTGGTCATGATACGGCGGATGGCGTCGGTGTAGGTTGTCCCGCTTTTGTAGACCTTGACGGAGGCAATGTCCTCGGACGGTATGTTCTCGATTACGTCCTTGAGAATGTCGATTCCGTCCGTGGTGTCGGTCTCGAGCAGGATGAGGCTCCTCCCCTCTGTCGTGCGGGCCTCCCTCTCGGCGGCGACGGCCTCATCTAAGGCGGAGTTTATCCTGCCCTCGAATTCCCGCTGCCGGTCGCGGTACGAGTCCACGAGCCACACCATCGTAAGAGTGATGGCTGCGACGAGGGCCGCTCCGACGGCTGTCCCTATGAGGATGAATGTGCGTCTGCTCTGCATGGTCCTATGGTTTGTGTACGTGGTATCGCACTGCAAATATACACAGGGTTTCCAGACATCCGCAGAAATTAACATTCGTTAACCGTCCCACCTTCCGAAGGTGTGCAGTTTTTCCGCATTTTCGCCTCACCTTCCGAAGGTGTGCAGAAGCGGACCCCCCACGAGAGCCTGCTGTAGCCGCGTTTCTCCCTACATTGTGCCCGTTCCACCTTCCGAAGGTGTGCAATTTTGCCGCGTTTTCGTCTCACCTTCCGAAGGTG
>DWYD01000078.1 GCA_019118865.1 Candidatus Coprenecus merdipullorum
ATATGCTGCCGGTCGGACGGAAGCTGATGCAGTATGACTCCATCGCCGTGAACACTATTGTTGCGGACAGCCGGGGCGAGGTCAGCTCCTGCGACATTCCTTGGTCGGAAGACATGGCGGCGTTCAACCGGGACTATCTGCGGCTGACGGCGGAGGTGGCGGAGGGATGCAGGAACCACGACATCACCGACAGCATGGTCATAGGCACCTCAGCCCTCGCCCGGTACGACATAGACGGGGCCGTCGGCATGTACAGCGGTATCTTCAACAACCCTTTCCTGATATGGGGCCGGTACAGGCGGCATTTCTTCCGCAAGACCCTGACCGTCTCATTCCAGTTCCACCACACCCAGATGGACGGAGCGCACGCCGCAATGTTCCTCGACCGTCTCCAGAAAGCCGTACTGCTATGATCAAGTCCATTCTTCTCGTCGGATTAGGCAGCTGTGCAGGCGGCATACTGCGGTATCTCGTATCGCTGGCTCTTCCGCCCCGCGGGAGCGGCTTCCCGACGGCCACTTTCATAGTCAATATCGCCGGCTGCCTGCTTATCGGCCTGCTCTACGGCCTGTTCTCCAAATACTCCGAGACTCCTTCCGCCATGTGCCTGCTACTCACGACCGGCCTGTGCGGTGGCTTCACGACATTTTCGACCTTCTCCAACGAGGCTGTGACAATGCTCCAGAGCGGGAATATCCAGATGTTCCTGCTGTACGTTATCGGCAGCGTAATCTGCGGAATACTGGCTACTTTAGGCGGATATGCGATAGTCCGATAATAGTCGAAGCCGGGATGTCAAGTTTTGAGAATGCGAACATTTTCCGGCCGAGGTCTTTCAACGAGGCACCTATGTGGTAGACTTCGCTGCCATCGATAATCAGGAATCGATCGTGGCTTTTCTTGTAGACATGTACTTCTACCGGAGGGTACTGGCTGTTGTGGCGCTCCAGATCCAGGCGGAACTGCCCGCTTATCCTATGCGTGTAGATGTCGGCCCTGACACCCTCGTTCCGCTTGCTGAGCATAAGCAGTACTGACTCATCTACGTAATTATCTATCAGCAGAATGGAAGTCCTGGCTGAACGGATCAAGTCCGTGGCGAACTTATATGCTTCGAAAATCTGACCTTCATAGAAGATGCCTTCCACCGGAGGCAATGAGGTGCGGACAAAGAAGTCGATTTTCTCTTCGGCATGAGACATGCGCTGCTCCAGGCGGTTAAGACGCTGGCTTACAGAGTAGCCTTTCAGAAGGTATTCCTTCAGCACTTTATTTGCCCATTGACGGAATTGAGTTCCTCTTATGGACTTGACTCTATAACCAACCGAGATAATTACATCAAGATTATAATACTTGACCCGGTAATGCTTACCATCAGCGGCAGTTGTCAAGGAATCCTTGACAACTGCACTCATGAGCAGTTCTTTTTCTTTAAAAATATTGTTTGTATGCAAACTGACATTCTGCTTAGTTGTCTGAAACAATTCAGCCATCTGCGCCTGAGTCAGCCACACCGTATCCTCTTCCAAGCGTACCTCCATCCGAATTTCATCATCAGGCTGATACAGAATAATTTCCCCTCGATTCTCCATAAACATCATTTTATCCGAGACAAAGATAAGGATTTTGCCGGTATGAACTGCGCCAGGGATTTAAATTATACGTATTACTGAAAGAGATACCGCAAGTACGTTTTCACGCCTTTCCTCATCAAGACTTTCGTAGAAAAGTGTACTTTTGCAACGGAACGCAAATGGTCAAGTATATGGAAATCATAAAAGCAGACACGATAGAGCAGTACAACCGGTTTTTCGGATTCCACACGCAGCATCCGCTGGTCAGCGTCGTGCATTTCGACGGTTCGGAGAGCCAGCCGGATGCCCACCGGATGACCTTCGGGTTTTATGCCCTCTTCCTGAAAAAGACCGTGGGATGCACCATCAATTATGGAAAGACGAAGTACGATTACGACGATGAGACGGTGGTCTGCTTTGCACCGGGGCAGACCATTGCCGTTCACCGCATCGAGGACGGTCCCGTGCCGGAAGCCGACGCGCTGCTGTTCCATCCGGATTTCCTGCACCGTACACCGTTGGCCCAGAAGATAAGGCAATACACCTTCTTTTCGTATGCGTCCAATGAGGCTCTGCATCTGTCCGTGGATGAGCGCGTGACCATACAGGACTACATGAGCAAAATCGCCCACGAATTGAGCCATCCGATAGACAAGTTCTCCAAGCCCCTGATTATCTCCAACATCGAGGTGCTGCTCAATTACTGCATGCGTTTCTACGAGCGGCAGTTCATCACCCGTGAGGAGCTGAACAACGATGTGCTTGTGCGTTTCGAGCGGCTGCTGGATGATTACTGGGATTCCGGCATGGCCGAGCAGTACGGACTGCCTACCGTGAAGTATTTTGCCGATAAGATATGCCTGTCACCCAACTATTTCGGGGACTTGGTGAAGGCCGAGACCGGTAGGACCGCCCGGGAACACATACATCTGAAAATCGTCGAAAAGGCCAAGAACGCCCTGTTCGAGCCGGATGCGAGCATTAAACAGATCGCCGACATGCTCGGCTTTCAG
>DWYD01000079.1 GCA_019118865.1 Candidatus Coprenecus merdipullorum
GTATCATCATCCTGCTGCTGACCCTCCTCATCAAGCTGGTCATCTCGCCCCTGACCCTCAAGTCCTACATGTCCTCGGCCAAGATGAACGTGCTCAGGCCTGAGCTGGACAAGATCAACGCCAAGTATCCCCGTCAGGAGGACGCTCTGAAGAAACAGCAGGAGACCATGGACCTGTACCGTAAGGCCGGTGTGAGCATGTTCGGAGGCTGCCTCCCCATGCTGCTCCAGTTCCCTGTGCTCTTCGCGATGTTCCGTTTCTTCCCGGCCTCGTTCGAGCTCCGTCAGAAGGGTTTCCTGTGGGCGGACGACCTGAGTACCTATGACTCGATTCTCGATTTCGGATTCAACATACCGCTGTACGGTGACCACGTCAGTCTCTTCGCCATCCTCTGCGCCCTGAGTATGTACTTCTCGGCCAGGATGACCCAGGGCAGCAATGTGGACAACAATCCCCAGATGAAGAGCATGCGCAACATGACCCTCTACTTCATGCCCATCTTCATGCTGTTCATCTGCAACAACCTTTCCAGCGGTCTGACATACTACTATCTGCTCTCGAACCTCATCATGATGCTCCAGACCTGGATCATCCGCCGTTTCTTCGTGGACGAGGAGAAGATCATGGCCAGGGTGCGCGCCGCTTCCGTAAAGGGAGCCGCCAAGCCCAAATCCAAGTTCCAGCAGCGTCTCGAAGCCATCCAGAAGGCACAGCAGGAGGCTATCCGCGAGCAGCAGAAGCAGCAGAGAAGACGTTAGTTAAAATATATCGCACTATGGGACACATTACTGAGGATATCCTGTCGCTGCGGCAGGAACTGCCCTCCGGGGTCGAGCTCGTGGCAGTGTCCAAATTCAAGTCGGGGGAGGAGATTCTCGAGGCCTACGAAGCGGGCCAGAGGGCCTTCGGCGAGAGCCGTCCCCAGGAACTCAAGGAGAAGGCCCTCTCCCTGCCCAAGGACATAGAGTGGCATTTCATCGGTCATCTGCAGAGCAACAAGATCAAGATGACCGTGCCTTACGTGAAGCTGATCCATTCGGTGGACACCCCCAAGCTTTTCTTCGAGATAGAGCGCTGGTGCCGGCAGAACGGTTTCAGCATCGACGTCCTCCTCGAGATGCACATCGCTTCCGAGGAGAGCAAGCAGGGCTTCTCCGATGAGGAGGTCATGGACTTCCTTGCAGGGATAGAGAAGGCCCGTCAGTCCGGGGACAATGAGGGATATCCTTCTCAGGTCCGCATCCGCGGGGTCATGGGCATGGCCTCCCTCACGGAGGACGAGGCGCTCATCCGCAGGGAGTTCGCTCATCTGAATTCAGTGTTCGACCGTATCAAGGCTCTGGGATATCCTTTCCTCGGGCAGTTCGACCTGAAGTCGTTCGGGATGACTCACGACTATCATATCGCTGTCGAGATGGGCAGCAATATGGTTCGCGTCGGCACTAAAATCTTTGGCCCCCGAGGGGTCCGTTTATCATAGCTGGCGAACTGCTGCGTTGTCTTCGGCTCACGGCTCAGTCATTTACGTCAAGTAAACTCCTTCGCCCTTCGCCTCGACGCCTTGCATTTCACCAACTCTGATAAACGGACGGTTATAAGGTTGCCTGAAAGACCAGTTCCGTTGGACCGGTTAATTCGACGTTTGAGAATATTCCGCTCCGGCAGCTGAACGACACCGTGAAGGTGTCTGAGGTTGACCGGAGCGTGTATTTTCCGCTGTGGTCGCCGCGGAGCCATGCGGCGGCTGCGGCGGCGATGACGCCAGTGCCGCAGGAGAGGGTCTCGTACTCCACGCCCCGCTCGTAGGTGCGGATGCGCAGCGGCTCTCCCGGCCCGGAGGCCTGCACGAAATTGACATTTGTCCCCTTGGGAGCGAACTGCGGGGCGTATCTCCACCTGCGGCCCTCGCCGTAGACGTCGAGACCTTCGATATTGTCCTTGAAAATCACTAAATGGTCCGTGCCGGTGTTCATCTTCCATGCCACCGGCTCCTGGCCTTCCTGCTGCGGGAGACGGATTTCCTCCACTGCGGTGATATCGTTCATTCCCAGTAGTATCCGGCTGCATTGTCCCTCAGAGGAGAGGACCTTGCCGCGGTGCAGACCGTCCGGGGCTTCGAATATCCAGCTGCCGTCCTCCCCGGAGGCGGGGATGCCGGAGCGGCGGGCCAGGTCTACGATGCAGCGGCCGCCGTTGCCGCACATCATGCCGGAGGAACCGTCGTTGTTGTAGAACCGCATGGAGAAGTCGTGGACTGGGCTGCTTTCGAGGATGATGAGGCCGTCGGCTCCGATGCCGTAGCGGCGGTCGCAGAGGCGGATGATCTCCTGCTCCGGAAGTTCCGCCCTGCGGTCGAGGGAGCGGAGGAGGATGAAGTCGTTGCCGGCTGCCTGGTATTTGAACAGTTCCATTGTACTCAGTTATTTTTCCTTGATGAGACGTTCTATGTCGGCTGCCGTGCGCCGGGCGGAGTCCTTCTCTCCGAGCATGGCCCTCATGTCGTCGTAGTCGGAGAGCATACGGCTGCGGTAGGCGGTGTCATCGGTCATGCGCAGCAGCTCACCGGCGATGTGTTCCGGAGTGCAGTCGCCTTGGAGCAGCTCGCGGAAGATGTGCCGGCCGAGAATCATGTTGGCCAGGGATATGGTGTCGAGCCTGACGACCATGCGGGCTATGGCGTAGGTTATGGGGTTCATGCCGTAGCAGACCACCTGAGGGGTGCCGATGACGGCGGCCTCGAGGCTGGCTGTGCCGGAGGAGATGGCGGCTGCGGCGGAGTGGCTGAGGACTCCGTAGGTGTCGCCGTAGATGATGTCGATGTCGGGATTGCCGTGGAGGTATCTGTCGTAGTAGGAGCGGTCGATGGAGGGAGCTGCGGCCAGCAGGAAGCGGAAGCGGCTGCCGGTCCTCTCCTTCAGGATGGCGGCTGTCCTGATCAGGCGGGGCAGGAGGAAGTCCACCTCCATTTTACGGCTGCCGGCGAGTAGGGCTATGAGCTCCCGGCCGTCGTCGGTCAGGGAGTGGGAGCGGAGGAATTCTTCCCGGGTTATATGGACGGAGGGGGTGGCGGCGATATTGTCCACCAGAGGGTTGCCGTTGTAGACGGTGCTCACGCCCTTGGCCTCGAAGTACGGTACCTCGAAGGGGAAGATGATGAAGGTGCGGTCTACGTATTTCTTGAGCAGCTTTATCCTGCCCTCGCCCCGGGCCCATACTTTCGGCGGGATGTAGTAGAATACCTTGAAGCCGTGCTCATGGGCGAAGCGGGCTATCTTGAGGTTGAAGCCGGGGTAGTCGATCAGGATGACGGCGTCGGGCTTCCACCCGAGGATGTCCTGCTTGCAGAAGCGCAGGTTGCGCAGGATGCTGCCGAGGCGGCCTATGACCTCGACCAGGCCCATTACGGCATTGTCCCTGTAGTCGCGGACTAAGGTGCCTCCGACGGCGGCCATCCTGTCCCCGCCCCAGGAGCGGATGTCGCAGGATGGGTCGTGGGCGAGCAGGCCGCGCATGAGATTGGACCCGTGCAGGTCGCCCGAGGCTTCTCCGGCTATGATGTAGTATTCCATTGTTCCCAGACTTTGCGCATGCGCTCCATCTCCTGGTAGTCGGTGGTGTCGATGCGGTGGGGCACCACGGAGATATAGCCGTCCTTGACCTTCATGTGGTCGCCCAGGGAACTGTCCTTCTCGTGGTTCTCGAAGTGGCCGGCCATGAGGTAATAGGTGCTGCCGTCCTCGTCAGTGCAGGTGTCGAATTCCTTGACCCACATTCCCTTGCCCCGGCGGGCCATGCGATGCCGCGGATCTCGGAGGCGGGGATGGGAGGAAAGT
>DWYD01000080.1 GCA_019118865.1 Candidatus Coprenecus merdipullorum
TTCAGCTCGATGTTGAAGTGGACTGCGTCTGTCAGGCGCACGCCCATCCCCACGCCGAAGCGGCCCACGGGAAATACCCTGCTGCCGTCCCACAGAAGGTTGTCCTCGGGAAGCTTCGGGCTCAGGGCCTGAGCCTCTCCGTTGTTGAACGCACCGTTCACGCCGATTCCCGCAAACAGGTAAGGGTTCACCGCACGGCTCCTCTTGTAGCCGGCTATCCCGCACAGGTCAACCATAACGTCAACGTTGCCCTGTAGGTAGTTGAACCTGTACACTTCCGTGATGGCTGTCACCGCTGCACCTTTGGCCTGCCAGCCGCTGAGGCCGGCGCGGAGACCCCACACCGGGGTGAACTGGTAGCCGAAGTCGATTGACGCCGCGGGGGAGATCAGACGCCCGAAGGAGGTCTCTCCGACGGTGTGGCCGATCCCGCCCTTGACTCCGATGAACCAGTGGCCGGTGAATTCATCGTTGGCAGCGCGTCCGGCCTCCTGGGCCGACAGGCAAGGCAGCGCAAGGGATGCCGCCAGTATCACCGCTGCAATGTTTTTTAACGTCTTTTTCATAAGTCTCTTTTCTTTAGTTTTTAAATAAAGGAGGGTGGCCTTCCTTCCGACCACCCTCCCATTAATATCATAGTATAGTACT
This sequence comes from Candidatus Coprenecus merdipullorum, assembly GCA_019118865.1. Taxonomy (GTDB): domain Bacteria; phylum Bacteroidota; class Bacteroidia; order Bacteroidales; family UBA932; genus Coprenecus; species Coprenecus merdipullorum. The sequence goes on from DWYD01000080.1 coordinate 649, forward strand.
AATGATTTTTACATCTCGGCATTGATGGTAAATACAAGGGTGACTTCCTTGTCGTTGCCGCCGTTGGCCTTATCCGTGGCTACAACTCCATTGTAGTCGAGCTGGTAGTCGATTACGGCAGTAACGGTAACCACGAGGTCCTTCTGAAGCTTGCCGTTCTCCTTGTCGAGGGTGAAGATTCCGTCAATGAAGGTCCAGTTTCCGCCGCGGTAGGTCTCGCCGTCTGCACTGCCTACGTTGACCTTGCAGTCCTTGAAGGACAGTACGGCATCGTAAGCCTTCATGTGGTATGAGTCGTTAAGGCCTGTACCTCCGCCGAGATCCCAATACTCATGGTCGCGCTCGCCGTCTTTTTCAACCTCTGCGATGTTGACAGGATCCTGGTCGCCGCGGAGGAGGGCCATGATGTCGACATACTGCCATGCCTTGATCCTGAAGTCGGTGATTCCGTCATACTTCCTGTCGAAGCCGTTGACTACTGACTCATCCTCTACATCAAAGGAGAGCTTGATGGGATCAGGTGTAGTGAGCTTGATGGGCAGAGGCTCGAAGTCTACGCGGACTGTACTAGCACCTGTACCGGTACCTACAACAACATAGAGGATGGCATTGACTTCATAATCGCGGGCGGTGTAAAGACCCCAATCGAAATTGTTGTCCGGCACTATGTCACCGTTGTTATAGTTAATGCTGAGACCGTTTTCGTTGATTGCAGGAACATTCACATAGCCTGTAAGTGCATTCTCCTTGGTCACGGGCTCGAAACGGACAAGGACTCTGTCAGTAACACTGGCATCGATACCGTTGACATAGACGTAGTCGGAAAGGTTGACTGTAGGGAATGAATATTTACCTGTAGTGGGATTGATCTGGCCTCCGATGTAGGCTGTTCCGTCAGCACTTACAAGTGCGGGATTGTATACGAGGGAGTAATCGGGCAGTGTCACTGTTCCGGTAGCCTTGAAGGTGTAGTTCACTCCGTACCATGTGCTGACGGTAGTGGTGAACTCGAAGCTGTCGCCGAATTTCTCAATGTCATTTGTCGAAACTCTGATGTAAGGATCCTTGTGGCCTTCTGCGTACCTATCCTGCCCAGGAATAATTCCAAGATATGTGAATTCCGATACATCTTTCTTATCGGTTGCACTGATCACCTTGTAGCCCTTTTTATCATAATGCCACATAGATCCTGGGATTTTGACACTCAAAGAGCCGATAAATGTTTCAAGGTCTCCGAAGTACTCGTCACCGTTGTAGGCCTTCTCGTAGGGCTCGTTTCCGAGGTCAATGAATATTCCGCCATCGCTCTGGAGCTTGATGTTCCTGTTTCCGAGGTCGATATACTCAAGACCGTTGTTATCTTCAGGAGCTGCACCGAGGGTGTACTCGAAGTTGAACACTACCTCCACATGCTTGACATCGTCCGTGTAAACCTTGGAGAAGTTGTATGTGGTCTCCTTGCCCTTTGTGAAGTGGTAGTTGTCAATGGTGACCTCGGCTACCTGGGCAACTATGAAGGCACGTGCATCGATGGCAAAGTCTATTCTATTATTGAGAGGGTCTTTAAGTCTGCCGTTAGCTTCCAGTTCATACTCGTCTGCGGTGCTCAGTCCTGCAAGTTCCTCGGGATCCTCTCCTTCTACGGTACGTGTTCCCTCTATGGTCACTACTACGCCAGGATTTGCAAGAATCTCCTCGATGTTCTTGTAACCGTCTTCGCCGAGGGCTCCGTCGACTGCATCGATAGCTATCTCACGCCATGTGTAAGGATTCTCAAAGTAAGTGCCGCCTGTGATGATTTCATACCTCTGGGCAAGGGCGTAAGTCCAGTCAATCGTTGCGGGAGTTGCAAGGTTGATGGTATACCTCTTGTTGATGATCTCGTAGGAAGTGGTGTTCTCAATTACATTCACACCGTTCTTTTCGAAGAAGTTTCTCTGAACAAGTGTTGCACCTACGAACTTCACAGCCTCTTCATTAGTCTCAGGCATGGACACGATGAATCCGTAGCCTTTCTCCACATCCGGGACGTATGTTATGGCTCCTGTCTCAGGTGTGGCAACGGATGCAGCATTGTAAAGTGGAGTAAGGGCGCCAGCGTCAAGTCGGAATTCCTCCTCGACTTCTGCAAGGGTCCTATAGTCCGGCTTCGCATCTGTTCCAAGGTTGAGATAGAGCTCATATCCCTCATAGAAGGCGACGGTACCGGGAGCGTCGGTCCAAGGCTTCTGGATTTCATTCAGTCCATTTACCAGGTGTGGATCTTTAGGGTATTCCTCATCTGTCTCAGGGTTGTAGAGAACGTATCTGTCGGTCAGGTTGGACAGATTTACGTCCAGTGCAACACGTGCATAGTCGCTGGTCACATATTCCCCGGCATCTATGTCTGCGAAGTTGCCCTCGCTTATTATGTTATCGTCAGCCACGTAGAGGGCAATTGCGAAGTTGTCCTGGTACTCGGCGGAAACAAGTGCGTCAACGTAAATGCGGCCGTCCGGTCCGTGGGTTATAATCAGATCATCGCCTTTGATATATTCTATTTCACCGTCAGCGAAATTGCGGGTCTTCACAGGCATTACCTGAAGAGCGGCATTGTCTACTGTAATGGATTCTGCAATATTCTGGGGCGTTACCTGGAACGTTGCGAACACCCTCTGCTTCTGGCCATCATACAGACCGTAGTCATAGACGGTCTCATTCTGTTGAGGCATACCAACGTATGAGAAGTAAGCGGTAGCCAAGTTATCGTCCTTGTACTCAGGAACGAACACGAGGCTCTGGATGTTGTCGGCAAGGTCGCCCACAATCTTGTTCGTGTCGTCGGTGAGATCTTCCAAGTCCTGGGTAAGGTCTTTGATCAGAGGCATGATCTCCTCGTCGATTCTCTTATTGATGCTGTCGATGTTGCCCTGCAGCTCGTCGCTTGCCTTCTTGATGGCGTTTGTAATGGCCTCGTTGATGGGGCCGCCTTCAGCGAGGGCCTTGGTAAGCTCATCATTGAAGAATTTGCCGAATTCATCCTTGGTCACCATTGCTTCCTTGATCTCGTCGATGGCTTCAAAAACCTCCTTGCGGAGATCCGCGATGCTGTTGGTCAGTTCGGTTATCTGATTGGTTACGGTAGACAGTGTCTCTTCAATACCGGCGACGGACTCCTCAAGGTCCAGAATGAAGCCGGCAAGCTCTTCCGTCTTGGCGGCAAGGGTGCTGTCCATCTTCTCGAGTGCCTCCATCTTGGCTTCAAGGACGCCTGCCTCGGCATAGATTCCGAGGGCGTTCCTGAGGGTCTCGAGCTGTCCGAGGACGTCCTTTGCGAAGTCCATTGCAGCATCGGCTGCCTTCTGTGCCTCGTCGGCTGCGTTCTGGGCTGCAAGGATATCGTCCTTAAGGCCGGGAATGACAACGTCATTCAGATCCTTGTAGTTGGCCTCAAGGTCTGTAAGCCTTTCACCGATGTTGAGGCCCTCGAGCATATCAAGCCTGCCGTCGATTTCACCGATTTGCTCAAGAAGTTTTTCTACCTGCTCAAGGGTTGCATAGGTGTTCTGGGCCTCTTCCTTCGACAGGTAGTTGTTCTCTATGGAGTCGACAAGATCCTCGAGCTCGGGAAGGTTGGCTGTCAGACCTTCAAGAATATCAACCGCCTCCTCAAGGCCTGCCACTGTCTCAATGAGGTCGGCAAGCTTCTGTGTCTGCTCGGCAAGATCCTCTTTCAGGGAAGTAAGTTCACCATTGATCCCCTCGATGTCTTCCAGAATGCCGTCAATCCTCTGTGCGGCAGCCGCATCTGCAGCTTCAAGCTCTGTAACTGCCTTCTCTATCTCGGCGAGAAGCTTGTCATAGTTGTCTTTCACCTGCTCACTGAGGTCTGAAACGGTCTGGGTAAGGTCGTTGAGCTTCTTTGTGAGTTCGTCAATCAGTGCCTTGTTGGCATCGTCACCTGCGGCAATTGCCTCTTTGAGTTCAGCGATAACACCGTTGAGCTCTTCCTTGGCGGCTGCAAGCTCTTTCTGGAGATCCTCAAGAGAACTTTCGAGGTCACTGATCCTCTGGCTGTTGGCAAGATCGGCTGCCTCAAGTTCTTTGACGGCCTCGTCAATCTTCTTGTTCAGCTCGTCCTCGAGGGTTGAGATCTGGCTGTTGAGGTCCGCAATCTGACCCTTTACAGTCTCGATCTCTCCGTTGAGAACGTCAATCTGCTGCTTCATGCTCTCGTCGGCATCCTGCAGATCCTTTACATTGCCCTGCAGCACGTCGATAAGGCCGTGGGCTTCATCGAGAGATGCGGTCAGGGTAGCAATCTGTTCTTCCAGGCTGGCAATGGTCCCGGTCTCGAGCTTGTCAAGTCGATTGTTGATCTCGTTGATGTCGTTCTCGAAATCAGTACAGCCCGAAAATGCGAACACTCCGCACACCAGCGGGAGTGCCGCAATCACATTGAAAAAATGTTTTTTCATAACTGCATTTGGTTTGTTACACATAGGCACAACATAAATTAGTCCTGGAGATATGCAGAACTGCGTATCTCCGGTCTCATGCATGCAGTTTGCATATCTGCATCAGTCGAAGTCGGTCAGCAGCGGTGCATTGCGCAGCCTTTCCTCCTTGCCGAAGCCTGCTAGGTAAGTTTCAGTCATAGCCAGGCTTGAGTGGCCGAGGCATTCGGAGATAAAGGGAATCCCCGCACCGTTCCGCTGCATTATCGTTGCAAACGAATGACGCGCGGAATAGGTCGTGAATGCGGGTATGCCCAGTTCCATGGCTATCTGTTTCAGGGCGGTATTGCATTTGCAGACCACTCTGCGGACAAGCATGGTGGCACCGTATTCGTCCTCCGAGCCTTTTGCAAATTTGAAAATAAGTGTATCGGGACTGGTCCGTTCATTCCCCCATCTGCTGATGATTTCCGCCATTTTGGGTACCAGGACTGCCTTGATGATTTTTTGTCCGCCGTAGGCATACCGGGTCTTGGAACGGACGAAGCATATTTCACCATCTACGATGTCGGAATATCTCAGAAAGAGCATATCCCTGAAGTTTATGCCGTTGCACAGATATGAGAATACCCATAGATCACGGTACATCTCCAGCATTTCCGGACCGCGGTAGTCTATCAGCTGTTTAATCTGATTCTTGGACAGGGCCAGTTTTCTGACGGAACTCTTAGGAATTGTATAGCCCCCTCTGCCGAACGGATACGCCGAGCTGCTAAGGTAGCCTTCCTCCACAGCCTTGTTCATCACGCTTTTCATGGTTTTCATGTAAATGCTGACGGTGGTCGCCGATTTGCCGTCCTGCATCCAGAATTCCTCGCACCGTTTAAGCCACTCCGGGGTAATGGAGGTGAATGCGATGGAGCCGCCGGCATATTTCTCCAGATTTAGGAGAGTGGACCGGTATCTGAAATATGAGTTGGTGCGTCCTTCCTTCCGGCACTCCTCTATCATGGAACGCATGGCCTTGTTGACGTTGAAGCGGTGCGGCCTGCCCATACGGAGTTCCAGTGTCGGGAAGGAGAAACAGTCTTTGCTGAGCATTTCTGCGACTTCATTCCTCACGTGGCTGTAGTATTCTTCCACGGCTTCCAGCTCTTCCGTATGTTTATGTCCAGCGCTGGCCTTATTCCATTGATCTTCCGTCATATCGACACCGGTTGGAAAATATTTCTGTTTCCTGTTCCAGACGACTTCTATTTTTACAGGATATTTACCGTTGACTTTTACTCTGCGTCTGTCCAGCACTGTGGACACCGAGATACCTTTTCTTGAAAACTTGAACATAGTAACTGAATTTTGGAAATTTAATCAAAAAAAGGTTGAATTTCTGCATGCAAATTATATGCAAGCCTCCTTGACTTTTGTCCCGTTACTGCGTATATTTGGCAAAAGACCCGTAAAGAAAATGAGCATTCAGGACAATATACAGGCCGCAGCGGCCGGAGACCACCGGGCTTTCGCCGCCATCGTGGAGCAATACCGGCAGATGGTATGGCGTGTGGCCCTGCGGATGCTCGGCGACCCGGACGAGGCGGAGGACGCGGTGCAGGAGACATTCATCCGGGCATGGAAGACCCTCCCGGGCTACGACCGGCGCTACAGCCCCGCCACCTGGCTCGGGACCATCGCCGCCCGCCTGTGCTGCGACATCCTGCGGAAACGCTCCGCGCACAGGAAGTTCGAGGCGGATGCAGCCTGGTCCAATGCTCAGGAGCGGGCGGCGGATCCCGAGAGCGGCAGCATCGCCCGGGAACTCGAGGCCCAGCTCCTGCGGGTAACCCGGACACTCTCCCCGATGCAGCGGACCGTCTTCATCCTCCACGAGATAGAGCGGCTGCCCTTCGAGGAGATCCGCAAAGCCACCGGCTGGAGCCCGGTACAGCTCAAGAGCAACCTCTATCTTGCCCGGCAGAAGGTCCGGAGGACTCTCGAAAAGGAATTTTAAACAGGAAAATACATCAGTTATGGACAGATACAGACAATTCATAGAAGATATGCGCCGCACCCGGCCGCAGATGCCTCATCCGGAGGAGGTATCCGCGCGGATAGCGGAACGCACCGGAACCATGCCGCAGGACATTCCTGCAGGACCGGCCCCGCTCCGCTCCGGCCGCATACGCCTAGCTGCTGCCGTTACTGGCATTGCCGCTGCAGCCGCGCTGGTATTGACCCTGTCGACAGTCCTCGTGCAGGCCGATACGACAGTCCGCACTGAGATAAGCAGCCTTCCTGTCAGCACGCCAGCCCATATCCGCGGGCCGCAGGCACATCTCGAACATTATCGTAAAACCAAGGCCCACAGACAGTCCTTCGCCGGACTGAAAGACCGGGCCGCAAATCTACAGATGCATGAAAACCTACATTAAAGTTCTGGCAGCATCCGCAGCCATTGCCATGCTCCCTTCCTGTGTAACCTATTATACTGTCATACCCGAAATCCACCCCGACGGCAGCATGACCCGGACCGTCTATGCCGAAGCCGACTCCGCATGCCTGGCCGGCGACCTGTCCTCCCATCCGTTCCTCTTCGAGCCGGGAGAGCAGTGGCAGACCGGTAGGATGGCAGAACCGAGGGCATGGTGGTTCCTGGACGACTCCGCCACCATGAATTTCTACGCCAGCCGGACATTCCGGCTTTCCGACACCTCATACCGGGACACCCCGGCATCGGAGGAATACGCCGGTCTGCCCTATGTCAAGGCCGCCGAGCACTGGGATAAGAAATGGGGACTGTTCTTCAGCACCTACAGCTATACCTGCACCTTTCCGGGCATAGACTTCTGGATGCCCGTCCGGCCGGACAGCCTCATGAGCAGCGCAGAGATAGAAAGATGGTACCGCAACGGCACCGGCTCGCCCGGAATGAACGGAGTGGAGACATATGCCTGCCTGGCAGACCTCTATGACAAGTACACCGAATGGGTAAATATCTGCTACCGGGAGTATCTTTACCGCATTATCTGCTCCACTGCAGGAGAGGAGCTGACGGACAGCCTGAAAACGGAGCTGATGCAGTGGATGGAAAAGCACTATGACTTTTACGAGGACATCTTCTCATTCTCTTTCGGAGAGGCAGATGATGCCGGCAGCAGACGCCTTACTTCCATAGCCGCACAGATGAGCCGGCTGAGCGGCAATCCGGTCTACACTGATGCGGCCGCAGTTCACGCCGCGGCTTGGGAAGAGGAGATATCCGCCCTTGAGGAGAAACTGGCAGCTCCTTTCTGCTATGCGATGCTGTATCAGATCCAGATGCCCGGCCGCCTGACTTCCGCCAACACGGAACTCATGGATGAAGGTACCCCCGTCTGGAAAGTGGACGGTTTCCGCCTCCTCGCCGGCGACCTGACCATTGAGGCCACCTCCAGCCGCGCCAACCCCCTCGGCTTCATCCTCCTTGGCCTCATCGTCATCATCAGCACCGTCGTATTCTTCCGCCTCCGCCGATAAAAAAACTGCCGCAACTCAGCGGAATCTGCCAAAATTTCACACTTTCCGCCGAGTTGCGGATGGATTCCGGATACATGTCGCTGTTCCGCCGATAAAAAACTGCCGCAACCATCAGTGAAGACGATTGCGGCAGCCTTGTCTCAAAATATGGGAGTGCCGTCAGCTGATTACATCATGCCGCCCATTCCGGGGTTCATGGCGGGAGCTGCGGGAGCGGGTTCCGGCTTGTCGGCGAGCACGCACTCGGTGGTGAGGAACATGCCGGCTACGGATGCGGCGTTCTGCAGAGCCACGCGGGTAACCTTGGTCGGGTCGATGACACCGGCTGCGAGCAGGTTCTCGTAGCGGTCGGCGCGGGCATTGTAACCGAAGTCGCCCTTGCCCTCGCGGACTTTCTGAGCTACTACGCTGCCCTCGACACCTGCGTTCTCGGCGATGGTGCGCAGAGGAGCCTCGATGGCCTTGGCCACGATGTTGATACCGGTCTGCTCGTCCTCGTTCTCACCCTTCAGGCCCTTCAGAGCCTCGATAGCGCGGATGAAAGCGACACCGCCGCCGGGGATGATACCCTCCTCAACTGCAGCGCGTGTAGCGTTCAGAGCGTCCTCTACCCTGTCTTTCTTCTCCTTCATCTCGACCTCGGATGCAGCGCCCACATAGAGGACAGCCACACCGCCGGCCAGTTTGGCCAGTCTCTCCTGGAGTTTCTCGCGGTCGTAGTCGGAAGTGGTCTTCTCGATCTGCTTGCGGATCTGGGCTACGCGGTCAGCGATAGCGTCCTTGTCACCCTTGCCGTTGACGATAGTGGTGTTCTCCTTGTCGATGGTCACCTTGTCGGCCTTGCCGAGCATGTCGGGGGTGGTGTTCTCAAGGGTGAAGCCTCTCTCCTCGGAGATTACCTGGGCACCTGTCAGTGTGGCGATATCCTGAAGCATCTCCTTGCGGCGGTCACCGAATCCGGGAGCCTTCACGGCAGCGACCTTCAACGTTCCGCGGAGTCTGTTGACTACCAGAGTAGTCAGAGCCTCGCCGTCTACGTCCTCAGCTATGATAAGGAGGGACTCGCTGTTACGTGCGATGGGCTCGAGGATGGGGAGAAGGTCCTTCATGGAGGAGATCTTCTTGTCGGTGATCAGGATCTTGGGGTTCTCGAGAACGGCCTCCATCTTGTCAGGGTTGGTCATGAAGTAAGGAGAGATGTAGCCTCTGTCGAACTGCATGCCCTCAACGACCTTCACTTCGGTCTGAGTGCCCTTGGCTTCCTCGACTGTCACGACACCCTCTTTCTTCACCTTGCCCATTGCCTCTGCGATGAGCTTGCCGATGAAAGCATCGTTGTTGGCGGATGTGGTGGCGATCTGCTCTACCTTTGCCATATCCTCACCCACTTCCTGGGTCTGCTTCTTCAGGTCGGCAACGACAGCTTCAACTGCCTTGTCGATACCGCGCTTCAGATCCATGGGGTTGGCGCCTGCGGTCACGTTCTTCAGACCTACGCTGATGATTTCCTGTGCGAGGACAGTAGCGGTGGTGGTACCGTCACCGGCCTGGTCGTTGGTCTTGGATGCCACTTCCCTTACCATCTGGGCACCCATGTTCTGGAAACGGTCCTCGAGCTCCACTTCCTTGGCTACGGTAACACCGTCCTTGGTAACCTGAGGAGCACCGAATTTCTTGTCGATAACCACGTTGCGTCCCTTAGGACCGAGGGTTACCTTCACTGCGTTTGCAAGAGCGTCCACGCCTTCCTTCATCAGGCTGCGGGCTTCCATATTGAATTTGATTTCTTTTGCCATGATTTTGATTTTTTAAAAGTTAAACACTACACAGAATTAAAGAACTGCCAGCACGTCCGACTGACGCATCATCAGATAGACCTTGCCGTCAACGGTAATCTCGGTTCCGGAATACTTTCCGTAGAGAACGGTGTCACCCACTTTCAG
>DWYD01000081.1 GCA_019118865.1 Candidatus Coprenecus merdipullorum
GTATCTTCGGCGTAGGTAAGCCATTCCTGAATTCCGGCCCGCATAGTCGTGTCGAATGTCCCGTAGCGGATGTCTTCCAGCCGGCCTTCGTACGGTCTGATATCGAACCGCTCCCAGAGTTCCGGCATCCCCCGGCGGACGATTTCCAGGTCCGTGCTGTCTGCGGTCTCCAGCCTGGACTCCAGCTCGCCGATATATGCGGTGCGGTAGTACTGGGTCTGGTACTTGACCTTGTCGTCCTCGAAGATGTCCCGCTCAAAGTCATTGTAGGCAAAGGAGCTGACGGCCAGTGCCTCGAAGGCCCACCGGGAGGGTATCACGTCGCCTATGACGGGTACGTTGCCGGTGGTGGAACGGGGTGTGAGGTCCTCGAACTTGACCACCAGGCCGCAGAGCAGTATCTGGGGTATGAGCAGCAGGGGTATGGTGATGTATATCGAGACTATCGAGCTGAGGGACTGGGATAGGATGAGGCCGGTGAGGTTGGCCAGCACGGCCGAGAGGAAGAGAATAAGCCACCAGAACCAGAAGCCGAAGCTTACGCCCATGACAGTGTTTCCGACCAGGATGAAGAGCAGGGTCTGGAGCAGGGATACTCCTCCCAGGTACAATATCTTGGACCAGAGGTAGGAGGAGCGGGACAGCCGCAGGAACTTCTCGCGCTTGAGCAGGGCCCTGTCCTTGAATATCTCCTCGGCGCTGACGCTCATCCCGGCGAAGATGGCCACGATGACGGCCATGAAGATGTAGGATACGAAATTCTTGTTGTCCATCACCGTATAGCCTGTCTCCGGGGCGTACCGGGTCAGCAGGGCTACTATCAGGGCGAGCAGCGGGGTCTCGGCCAGGGTGATGAGCAGGTACTGGGTGTCGGGAAGCTTGGTCCGCAGGTTCCTCTGCAGGAAAATCAGCAGCTGCCGCAGCTTCGACGGACGTTTCTGCTCAGTCTCCGGAATGTCCCTCTGCTCCACAGGGGCGCTGCTGTCCGCCCGCTCGAGGTACATCCTGTGCCATTCCTGGGGCGGAACTTTACGCTTGTCGGTGATCCGGCCGCTGTCGTCGAGGGCTTTCTCGTCTATTATATTGAGGATGATCTCGGGATTGACATTGCCGCAGAGGGAGCAGGTGCTGACTTCGGCGTCGGCGTAGTTGGCCGCTCGCTTGAAGTAGGTGACGGCCTCGATGGGGTTGCCGTCGTAGACCGGATAGCCGCCTCTATCCAGGAGCCACAGCCGGTCGAAGAGCTTGAATATGTCGGAGGAGGGCTGGTGGATATTTACCACTATCAGCCGTCCTTTATAGGTCTGTTCCTTGAGCAGGTTGATTACCTTCTCGGAGTCGGAGGAGGACAGTCCGGATGTGGGCTCGTCGAGGAAGAGGACGGCTGGCTCGCGGATGAGCTCCAGGGCTATGTTGAGCCGCTTGCGCTGGCCTCCGGAGATGTATTTGTGGATGGGCGAGCCGACTTTAAGGTGCTTGGTGCTCTCGAGGCCGAGGTCCCGGAGGATGGAGTCCACCCTGGCGGATATCTCCTCCATGCTCAGGTCCGCGAAGCAGAGGCGGGCGGTGAACATCAGGTTCTCGTAGACAGTCAGCTCCTCTATCAGCAGGTCGTCCTGCGGTACGAAGCCGATCAGGTCCTTGACCCTGGGGTCGGCGACGTCATAGCCGTTGAGGGTAACCGAACCGCTGTCGGGGCGGAGGGTGCCGTTGAGCAGGGACAGCAGGGTGGACTTGCCGGTGCCGCTGCCGCCCATGACGGCTACGAGCTGCCCGCTGCGGAGGTCGAAGGTGAGGCCGTGCATTCCGTTGTCGCTCCCGGGGAAGCGGAAGTTGATGTCCCTTCCTGAGAGGATTATTTCCTGTCGGCGGCTGCCGGTGTCATAGAGGGCCGAGATGTTGCTGTAGTAGAGCGGGGCCATGTGCCGGCTCTTGAGTACGCCGCTCTGCTGCCATACGAGGAAGGTCCCGGGAAGGACGGGGATGTCGTTCATCAGCACGGTGTCCGGACCGTTGTAGCAGAAGAGTATCTTGTTGTATCTCTCCAGGCGGATCAGCCGCAGCTCGCCGTTCAGTCCCTCGCGGGTGAGGGTGAGCACCCGTGCGTTCGTCTCTCCGGACACGTAGCATACGAAGTCCTCGAAGATGTCCCCGTCCACTTCAAAGAGCTCAGCCACCTTGCGGAATATCTGCAGGTTCTCCTCCGAGATGCTCTCTCCTTTCTGCGAGCCGGGAGTGGGATCGCAGAATTCCATCAGACGCAGCAGCATCAGGGTCTGGTCCTCGCGGGATATCCTGTGCTTGATGTTGCTGCAGATGCCTTCTATGATGGCATCCTTGTCCAGCTCCGGCGATATGTCGTAGAAGTCCCTCAGGTCGGAGTAGAGCGGCAGGTAGTCGTCCAGCATCCTGACGCCGAAGTGCTTGGTCAGGTAGTTGGAGAGCATCTGCAGGGACCGGCTCTTGTCGGTCCGGTTCACTGCGCCGAAGAGGGCGAAGAGGTTGAGGAGTCCGGATAGAAGGATGTCATTCATAGGAATAGGAATAAGAATAAGATGTGTTTGAGTAAATTGAAAATGAGGCTGTGTCCGAAACGTATTCCAGCCACAGCCTCATCAGGTAAATCTCAGGTGTGTCCGTTACTTCACCACAGGAACGAGGTTGCGGTCACCGTAGCCGTTGTCCACGCGGGCGCATGCGGGCCAGAACTTGTTGTCGCGGATCCACTCGAGGGGATAGGCGGCCTCCTCGCGGGAGTAGGGATGGCTCCAGGAGTCGGAGCATACCTCCTCGGCGGTGTGGGGCGCCATCTTCACGACGTTGTCGTTCTTGTCGGCCTTGCCTTCCTTGATGGCCTCGCACTCTCTCTTGATGCTGATCATGGCGTCCACGAAGCGGTCGAGCTCCTCGAGGGACTCGCTCTCGGTGGGCTCCACCATCAGGGTCTCGTGTACGGGGAAGGAGAGGGTAGGAGCATGGAATCCGTAGTCCATCAGACGCTTGGCTATGTCGGTGGCGTCCACTCCGTAGTCAGCCTTGAAGTTCTGCAGGTCTACGATGCACTCGTGGGCCACACGTCCGGTGACTCCGGTGTAGTAGATGTTGAACTCCTTGGACAGGCGGGATGCGAGATAGTTGGCGTTCACTATGGCCATCTCGGTAGCCTTGCGCAGTCCGTCGGGACCGAGCATCTTGATGTAGGCATGGGTGATGGGGGCGAGGAGAGGGCTGCCGTA
>DWYD01000082.1 GCA_019118865.1 Candidatus Coprenecus merdipullorum
CTACTTGGCACACAGCCGGGGACTGACGCCGAGAGTCTATGCCGACGAGACCCGTCCGCTGATGCAGGGAGCTAGGATCACCGCCTTCGAACTGCAGAAAGCCGGGGTGGACGTGACCCTGGAATGCGACAGCATGGCCTCTTCCCTGATGGCCTCCGGCCGGGTGGACCTGGTCTTTACCGGATGTGACCGGGTGGCCTGCAACGGGGACACGGCCAACAAGATAGGAACAAGTGCCCTGGCCATCCTGGCCCGGTACTACGGCATACCTTTTTATATATTGGGACCGACATCCTCCATTGACCCTGAGGCTGCCTCCGGAGCCGATATTCCGGTGGAGCAGAGGCAGGGGGACGAGGTGACGGACCTGTATTTTTCCAGGAGGATTGCCCCTGAAGGGGTGAAGGTCTACAATCCGGCTTTTGATGTGACTCCTGCCGGCCTGATAGCCGGTATAGTCACCGAAAGGGGGATATTCCGGCCTCCGTATGATTTTACTTTCCTTAAACTTGATGAGAAGACAGTATGATAAAGAATTTAGTTTTTGATCTGGGCGGGGTGATAGTGCCCCTCAACCGCGTTGCCTGTATAAGGGCGTTCAACGAAGTGGTAGGCTATAAGGACTTCGGCGATGTGCTGCGTTCCTACCGTCAGGTGGGCTATTTTGAGAAATTCGAGACCGGCAGGATAACGGCTCCGCAGTTCCGCGACATCATACGCTCGCGGGCTGTCATGACTACGGCGGACGGTCAGCCGAGGGTGGTGACGGACGAGCAGATCGACTACTCGCTGAACTGTTTTCTCTGCGGCATACCTCAGGACAGGATAGATGCGCTCCTGCGCTTCAGGAAGGACTATCGGCTGCTGTTGCTCAGCAATACCAATCCTATCGGCATGAACTACTGCCGCAAGCTCTTCAGGGCCCGCGGCTACGATGTCAAGGAGATATTCGAGCGGCTGTATCTTTCCTATCAGATGCGGGTGGCAAAGCCGGATCCGGCCATCTTCCGGAAGATGATCGCGGATTCAGGAATAGTCCCCGAAGAGACACTGTACATAGATGATTCTCCGGCCAATGTGGAGGCCGGTCGGGCAGCGGGTCTGCATTCGTTGCTCTTCAGTTCCAAAGAAGACCTTTATGGCAAGATTTCTGAGTATCTCCAGCGGGAGCAACGGTAACTGTTATTACATAGGGGATGAGCGCACGGCTCTGATAGTGGATGCCGGAGTGGGTTTCAGGACTGTCAAGTCCAGACTTGCCGGGGCGGGTGTGGACATAGCGTCGGTGGAGATGATTTTCGTCACTCACGATCATGTGGACCATATCCGCGGACTGGCTTCCGTGGCTCAGCGGCTTTCGGTGCCGGTGTACGCTACGGCGCGGCTGCATGATGCCCTTTCGCGGCACAAGGCTGTCGGACCGGAGATAGGCGGGTCGCGCAGGGTGCTCCGGCCCGGGTTCGAGACGGAGATGCGGGGCGTAAGGTGCCTGGCTTTCGAGGTTCCGCACGACGCCACCCAGACGCTCGGGTACCGGCTGGACTTCTTCGGGACCAGTTTCGTGTTCATGACTGACCTCGGGAAAGTCCCTGAGTACGCGTACGATATGTGCGCCGGGGCGGATTATCTGATCATAGAGTCCAACTACGATCTGGACATGCTCATGGGCGGCAGCTATCCTCCCGACCTCAAGGCCCGTATCGTCAGCGAGTGCGGGCACCTCAGCAACCAGGCCTGTGCCTCTGCCGTCCGCCGTCTATGGCATCCCGGCCTGCGCGGCATTTTCCTCTGCCATCTCAGCAAGGACAACAATACACCCGCCCTGGCCTATGCCTCCACTTTGCAGACTCTCACATCCATGGGACTCTCGGTGCCCTCAGACCTGCAGCTGGTATGTCTACCGCGCTCCGAGGTGTTCTCGCTTGAATTCTAGTGTTTATTGTTGGCTGAAATTAAGGGCCTGCATAAACCGTTCTACGACTTCCGGACGGCCGGTGTGCTTGCCTGTATCCTCGCTGAGCTTGCAGGTGTCGTTGTAGAAAGACCAGGATTCGGTAATCTTGGCGGCGATTAGCTTAATGACTATATTCATTGGGCGTACACCGTCGAAGTCGTTGGTGAAGTGGGTGCCGATACCGAATGACGGCTGGCAATAGTCTACTGCATAGCTTTGGATTTCAAGGGCGTGGTCCACATCTAGAGCATTGCTGAATATCACCTGTTTGGTACGCGGATCGATGCCGAGGGACCTGTATTTGTCTACGATGCGCATGAGCTGTTCCCGATTGTCTCCGCTGTCTACTCTAAGACCCTTGAACAGGTTTGCGAAGTCTTCCGAAAAGTTGAGGCTGAAGATATCCCATCCGAAACTGTCATAGAGGAATGTGCCGAGAGCACCGCGGAAAGTGTTGCGCCAGCAGTCCATGGCGATGTGATTGGCCATCTGGGGACCGTACATGCCGCCTATGGCGCAGATAAATTCATGGGCCATCGTCCCTACCGGTATCAGATCGTATTTCATAGCCAGATACACATTGCTTGTGCCCACAAAGCGTCCGGGCCTGCTGCAGCTTCCGGCGCAGTCCTTCATAGCCCTTACCACAGTGTCCTCGGCCTCGAAAGAGGCTCTGCGCCTGGTGCCGAAGTCGCTGTATACGCAGCCGGCTTCCAGCAGCCGTTCTGCCTTGCGGTAAGTTTTGTCGTAGTATGCGGTGTAGTCGAATTTGCGGCATTCACCCGTGAAGATGTAGTAGAGCTCGGATATTATGGCCAAAATCTTTACTTCCAGCAGGATTGTGTCTGCCCAGCTGCCTTCTATGTCTATATGAAGATGGCCCGATATGTCCTGCCGCACCTGAACCCACTGACTGTCGAAACGGTATCCTTTCAGGTAGTTGTAAAACCATCCGGGGATATAGCTGCACCTGCGCCGCATGAAGTCGATTTCCTCCTGTGTTATGGTTACGTCTTCCAGAGCGGCAATCTGCCGTGACAGCTCATCTGCGAATCCGGCAGGGTAGACGGTGTTGTCTCGGTCTGTGAACGAATATTTTACCCTGGCTCGGGGAAAATTGTCTATCACCGCACAGCACATCGTGAACTTATAGAGGTCATCGTCAGTGAAATGGTTTATTATCTGTCTCATAGAACATTCGATATTAAAGCAGCTTGCCGGCAAGCTCGGAGAGCTGGCTGCGCTCGCCCCGCACCATATTGATGTGGGCGAAGACGCTCTGGCCGAAGAACTTGTCGCAAAGGTGGGTGAGGCCGTTGGAGTAGAAGTCCAGATAGGGCTGGTCTATCTGGTAGATGTCTCCGGTGAATACTATCTTGGTGCCCTCTCCGGCACGGGTGATGATGGTCTTGACCTCGTGCGGAGTGAGGTTCTGGGACTCGTCTACGATGAAGAAGACGTTGCCGAGGCTGCGGCCGCGGATATAGGCCAGAGGGTTGATTATCAGTTTCTCGCGCCGGAGCATGTCCTCGATCTTGACGACTTCCTTGCTGGTGGACGAGAAGCAGCTCTTGATGACGGCCAGGTTGTCGAACAGGGGCAGCATGTAAGGGCCTATCTTGTCGTTCACCGAGCCGGGCAGGAAACCGAGTTCCTGGTTCTTGAGCGGGATGACGGGGCGGGAGAGGAGTATCTGCTCGTAGTTGCCGGATTGCGCAAGGGCTCCGGCCAGGGCTATGAGGGTCTTCCCGGTACCGGCCCTGCCTGTGAGGGCTATCAGCTTGATGTCCGGATTCATGACAGCGTCCATGGCTAAGGTCTGCTCGTCGTTGCGGGGAGTGATCCCGTAGGCGGTCTGAGGCCTGACTCTTACAATGGTCTTGTCACGGTCATCGTAACGGGCCAGAGTAAGGCTTTTGGAACTGTCGTATATCTTGTAGTACTGGTTGGGTGCCGGCCTGCGGCGGATGCCGACCTGGGCGAAGGGCACTCCTTCCGGCGATTCATTTATCTTCCGGATGAAATCATCCTTCATATTGCGGACCGTGAGCACCTCCTTCTCGGTTTTGACGACCCGTTCCTCCTGCACCTTGTCGGAGAGATAGTCCTGGGCCATGAGACCTAGAGCCTTGGCCTTGAGCCTCATGTTCAGGTCCTTGGTCACCAGGATTACCTTGCGGTCGGGGTTGTTGTCCCTGAGCCAGATGGCAGTGGCTATGATACGGTGGTCGGGGATGTCGTCGATGAGCGAGTCGCGTATCTGGCCTGTATAGCCGTGACCCATCTCTATCTTGATGTGGCCGCGGTCCTTTCCGAGGCTGATGCCCCGGTCGAAGAGGGTGTTGTCCGATATTTTGTCCAGGGCGCGTACGAAGGCCCTGGCGTTGAACCCGAGGTTGTCGTCTCCTTTCTTGAACTTGTCCAGCTCCTCGATGACACTCACCGGGATGTAGATGTCATTGTCCTGGAAGTTGAAGATGCACCTGCTGTCGTGGAGGATCACATTGGTGTCCAACACGAAGAGTTTCGGAGGGCGGGGAGGGCGGCTGTCCTGCATGCGGAACCGGTTTTCCATCTGTTTTATAGTCTTTCGAGCCATATTCTGCCGTTTATGAACATTTCGAGCCAGGGGGTAACCTCATCACCCTTTCTGTCTGGATAATGCGCCCAGTTCCAGGGTCTGAGGCAACGCTCGGGGTGGGGCATCATGGCCAGGTGGCGGCCGTCAGGGGAGCATACTCCGGCCACTGCGGCGGGGGAGCCGTTGGGGTTTCCGGGATATGCGTCGTAGTTGTATCTCAGGGCGATGTTGTATTCCTCCAGAGGTCTGGGGAAGGAGAAACGGCCCTCTCCGTGAGCCACCCAGATGCCGAGCTTAGAGCCTTGCAGGGAGGACAGGAGGATGGAAGGCGAGTTCTCGATGTGCACGCTGACGAAGGAGGATTCGAATTTGTGCGAGGTGTTGTGCTTCATCTTGGGCGAGAGTTCCTTGTGCTCGGGAGTGATCAGGCCCATCTCGGCCATCAGCTGGCAGCCGTTGCAGATTCCGAGGCTGAGGGTGTCCTTGCGGGCGTAGAAGCGCTCGATGGCGGTGCGGGCCTTCTCGTTGTAGAGCAGGGCGGCAGCCCATCCCTTGGCAGAGCCGAGGGTGTCGGCGTTGGAGAAACCGCCCACGAAGACTATCATCTGCACGTCCTCGAGGGTCTCGCGTCCCGATACGAGGTCGGTCACGTGCACATCCTTGACGGCAAATCCGGCCATGTACAGGGCCCATGCCATCTCGCGGTCGCCGTTGGAGCCGGTCTCACGGATGATGGCGGCCTTGATGCGGCGCTCGGCGGGAGCGGTGTAGTGTCCGTCGAAGTGCTTGGGGAAGGCAAATTCCAGGGGCTGCCGGCCGTAGTTGGCATAGCGCTCGTCGGCAAGTTCCTTGGGTGTCTGGAGGCTGTCCAGCAGCCATGAGGTGCGGTACCAGCTTTCGCGCATGGCGTCGATGTCCAGGGACAATGTCCGGCTGTCGGAACCGTAGGTCACTTTCAGGGTACGTCCCTTCTGTACGGGACGGCCGATGGTCCAGGCCTTGACGGGGCCGAGGTTGCGGAGGAATTCATCCATGCCGGCATTCTTCACCTGGAGTACGACTCCCGGCACCTCGGAAAGGAGGATGTCGGAGGATTCCAGGGCGCTGAGGTCGATGTCGGCGCCTCCCTCCGTGTTGGAGAAGCACATCTCCAGGAGGGTGGTTATAAGACCTCCGGCGGAGATGTCGTGTCCGGCCAGGACGGGGTTGCTCATGGAGTTGAACATGGCGTCCTGGAGGCGGGTGAAGCAGGTCTTGAAATATTCGGGGTCAGTGATGTCGGGAGCCTTGGCGCCTACCTGTCCGATGGTGGAGGCGTAGGCGGAGCCTCCTAAGGGGAAGCAGGCATCACCTTTATCTATGTGTACGAACGGAATGTAGAGCAGGGTGGTCTCCTCCTCGCAGGACATGACGGGATGCAGGGTGGCGGCCACGTCCTTGCTCTGGCCGGTGGCGGAGATAATCAGGGTTCCGGGCGAGAGGACTTTCTCTCCGTCGGGATATTTCTGGGTCATGGACATGGAGTCCTTGCCGGTGGGGATGTTGACGCCTATGGCGATGGCGAAGTCGCTGGCTCCCTTGACGGCGCGGTAGAGACGGGCGTCCTCGCCTTCGTTGCGGCAGGGCCACATCCAGTTGGCGCTGAGGGAGATGCCGTAGATATTGTCGCGGATGGGGGTCCAGATGATGTTGGTCAGGGCCTCGGCTATGGCCAGGCGGGAACCTGCGGCCGGGTCGATCATGGCGGCTGCGGGAGCATGTCCGATGGATACGGCTATGCCTTCGGGGTCGTCGTAACCGATGGCAGTGACTCCCAAGTCATTGAGCGGCAGCTGAAGCTCACCGCAGCACTGCTGGCAGGCTATGAGTCCGGTGACGGAGCGGTCCACCTTGTTGGTCAGCCAGTCCTTGCAGGCCACTGACTCGAGCATCAGCACCTTGCGGATGGCCTCGGTGAGGGCTTCCGGAGACATTCCGGCGGGAGTCTGCCTGAGCGGGGCGAAGCCTCCGTGACCGTCGGCGCCTCCTTTGGGAGAGGAACCGTGCATCACGGTCTTGGGGGTGGAACCGAACATGTCGCTGAGCTCCAGGTCGATGGGGGCATTTCCGGTCTTGCTGTCGCGGAGGGTGAAATAGCCCCTGCCGCTGACCTCGCCTATGACGTACAACGGTGCCCTTTCCCTTTCGGCTATCCTGCGCAGCTCGGCCGTGTCGCTTTTCTTCATCACCAGCCCCATGCGCTCCTGGCTCTCATTGCCGATGATTTCCTTGTCCGAGAGGGTGGGGTCGCCTACGGGCAGCCTGGAGATGTCGATGTCGCCGCCGACCTCCTCGACCAGCTCCGAGAGGCAGTTCAGGTGTCCGCCGGCGCCGTGGTCGTGTATCGAGATGATGGAGTTGTGGTCCTTCTCGGCCACCGCGCGGATGGCGTTGTAGACCCTCTTCTGCATTTCGGGGTTGGCCCTCTGTATGGCGTTCAGCTCAATCGAATTGTCATATTCTCCTGTGGCGACGGAGGATACTGCTCCTCCGCCCATGCCGATGCGGTAGTTGTCGCCTCCCATGAGGATGATGTCGTCTCCCTTCGAGGGGCGGTCCTTGGCGGCGTCGGCCTTCTTGGCGTAGCCCACTCCTCCGGCGAGCATCACGACCTTGTCATAGCCGTACTTGCGCTCGGAACCGTCGGGATCCTGTTCGGTGTGCTCGAGGGTCTGTAGGGAACCGCAGATGAGGGGCTGGCCGAACTTGTTGCCGAAGTCGGAAGCTCCGTTGGAGGCCTTGATGAGAATCTCCGCGGGGGTCTGATACAGCCACTTGCGGGGAGGACGGGCCTCCCATTCGCGGCCGCTGTCGATGCGGGGGTAGGAGGTCATGTAGACGGCGGTGCCGGCGATGGGGAAGGAACCCTTGCCGCCTCCGATACGGTCGCGTATCTCTCCTCCGCTGCCGGTGGCCGCTCCGTTGAACGGCTCTACGGTGGTGGGGAAGTTGTGGGTCTCGGCCTTCAGCGAGATGACGGTCTTGACCTCCTCTTCCTTGAAGAAGCTGGGCTTGGCGGCCGCAGCTGGGTGGAAGAGCCTGAGCTTGGGGCCCTCGATGAAGGCGCAGTTGTCCTTGTATGCGGAGACGATGCGGCCGGGATTGACCGCAGAGGTCTTCTTTATCAGCTTGAAGAGGGAACTTTCCATCTCCACTCCGTCGATGACGAAGGTGCCGTTGAATATCTTGTGGCGGCAGTGTTCCGAATTGACCTGGGAGAAGCCGAATACCTCGCTGTCGGTCAGAGGTCTGCCGAGCTTGGCGGAGAGGTCCTTGAGGTACTGGATCTCGTCCTCGGAGAGAGCCAGGCCCTCTTCCTTGTTATATGCTTCGAAATCAGTGATGTGGCGGATAGGCTCGGGCTGACGGTCGATGACGAAGATGTCGCCGTCCAGTCCGTGGTATATCCTCTGGAGCATCTTGTCGTGGGGTATCTCGGAGTCGGAGGCGTAGCGGCCCTCGGGCACGGGGAAGAACTCCTCGATCCTGGCGATGCCGGTAATGTTCATGTTCTGAGTGATTTCCACTGCCGCGGTGCTCCAGGGCGTAATCATCTCGCGCCTGGGGCCGATGAATGTGCCGGTGACCGTGGTGTCCTGAAGGAGCTCCGCGCCGGAGAAAAGCCATGTAAGGGTGTCCGCTGTTTCAGCAGAAAATGCTGTCTGAGAATCGACTGCTATGATTTGCCCCTCGGGGGAGCGGAAAAAGTATACCATGATATTCTAGAATTTGGGGTTCAAAAATAGAGATTATTTTGCTAATTCTTGAGAATATTTCCCATTTTTGCGCTCAAAATTTTTAAAAATTACCGATGACCGACCCAAGTCTACAGAACAGGTACCGGGAATGTGTCCGGATGCTCTACAGCATAGCCCCCTCGTTTCAGCGGGTAGGGGTTTCGGGATATCACCCCGGCCTGGAGAACATGACTGATTTCGCCCGCTTCCTCGGAGATCCCCACAAGTCACTGCGGACCATACACATAGCCGGTACCAACGGCAAGGGCTCCGTGGCCCACATGCTGGCTTCTGCCCTGGCTTTCAGGTATCCTGGAAGCAGGGTGGGACTGTACACATCGCCGCATCTGGTGGATTTCAGGGAAAGAATACGGGTCGTCTGCTCCGGGAAGGGGCCCGACGGACGTCACTACAGGGAGATAGGGCAGGAGGACGTGGTGGATTTCATGTCCCGCTGCAGGAGCTTTATCGAGGAGCGCAGGCCCTCGTTCTTCGAGATTACCACAGCCATGGCCTTCGACTTTTTTGCCCGCGAAAGGGTGGATATTGCCGTTATCGAGACGGGGTTGGGAGGAAGGCTGGACTCGACCAATATCATCGTGCCGGAGCTCAGCATCATCACCTCCATCGGTCTGGACCACAAGGATATCCTTGGAGATACAATAGAAAAAATCGCCCGCGAGAAGGCCGGAATCATAAAGCCCGGAGTACCGGTGGTTATCGGAGAGCTGCCCCTTGAGGCGGAGGCTGTGGCCGCTGAGACAGCTTCTTCGCTCGGAGCCAGGCTGTACCGCTCCGGTGAGCTGTGCGGAGAATACCCGGATCCGCAATACATTGCTTCCCGGGCGGACCTGCGCTCTTCCTGTCAGGTGCGGAATATCCGGACTGTGATGACCGCTCTTCATGTACTGGGAGCATGGGATGCCGCTTCCACTGAGGCTGTGCTCTACGCTCTGGAGCATGCAGCGGCAGTCAGCGGTCTCCGGGGCAGGTGGGAGAGGCTTGGCACGGCTCCGGAGGTGATATGCGACATAGGGCACAATGTCCAGGCGCTGTCGGAGACCATGCGGCAGTTGGAGGCTGAGGCCGCCGGCAGACATATAATAATGGTGTACGGTATGGCCGGGGACAAGGACGTGGAGGCAGTCCGCGGACTTCTGCCTCTCGAGGCTAAGTACATCTTCACTCAGGCTCAGGGCAGCAGGGCCATGCCGGCCGGTAAGCTGAGGGAACTGGTGGATGCTTCCCGCAGGGAGAGGGGCAAGGCGGATGCAGGTGCTGTGGATTCCGTTGCGGTAGAGAGCGTGGAGAAGGCAGTGGATATGGCAATGAGGGAGGCGGGCAGTTCCGACCTGGTGTTCATAGGGGGAAGCAGTTATGTGGTGGCTGAAGCTATGGCGCGTTTTTTGCAAAAATCGGACGTTCCGCAGTAGAATAATTACATAACAAAATAGTTATAGGTGTAAAACTAAAAAGTTAAAAACGATATGAATCTTGCAATTATATTGGTTGTGGTCTTTGTCCTGGCATATGTCCTGATAGCCATGGAGAACAGGATCAACATCAATAAATCATCCGTTGCGCTCCTCCTCTGCTGCCTGATGTGGAGCCTTCTCAGCCTCTTCTCGACATCCATCGATCCGTCCCTGGACCATGCCAGGATATCCTCGGACCTGCTGGGTGCCTTAGGCAGCACTTGTGAGATACTGGTCTTCCTTATCGGTGCCATGACTATCGTGGACATCATCGATACCCACGGCGGCTTCGAGGTCATCACCAAGCATATCACTACCCGGAAGAAGACCCGTCTGCTGTGGCTGCTGGCTACCATTACTTTCCTGATGTCATCCGTACTGGACAACATGACCACGACTATCGTCATGGTGATGCTTCTGCGGAGAATGATCACCAACTATAAGGAACGCTGGCTCTTCGCCTCGATCATCGTTATCGCAGCCAACTGCGGCGGTGCTTGGTCGCCTATCGGAGACGTATCTACTATCCTGCTGTGGATGAAGGGCAATGTGACCTCGCTTGATCTGATGAAGTCCCTTATCGTACCCTGTCTCATCTGCCTGTATATTCCGGTCGCCATCGCCGCCAGGTTCCTCAAGGGAGTGATCGAGGAGCAGCAGACAGAGGAGAATGCAGCGTTCAGGCCTGCCTTCATCTCAGGACGCGAGAGCCGGACTATTCTGATTCTGGGTGTGCTGCTGCTGATTCTGGTCCCTGTATTCAAGAGTGTAGTGGGGCTGCCCCCTTATGTGGGCGTGATGTTCGCCCTGGCGATAATGTGGATTTATACCGACTTGATGTACAAGAAGAAGAAAGAAGTGGCCGAGTCCCTGAAGAACAGAGTCTCGAAGATCATCAAGCAGCTTGATATGCCTACAGTGCTTTTTCTTCTGGGTATCCTTATGTCCGTGTCGGCTCTTGGAACGGCAGGCGTGCTCAGCACTATGGCGGAAGGCTTGAATGAAGGTGTGCACAATGCCTACGCAATAAGTACTATCATCGGCCTGCTTTCCTCAGTGGTCGACAACTCTGCTCTGGTAGCGGCAAGCATGGGAATGTTTCCCGTCCCCGATGCTGCGGCCATGGCGGCTGCCGCTGATCCTGCTTATCTCTCCAACTTCCTCGTGGACGGAACATTCTGGCACATGCTCGCATACTGCGCAGGTACCGGAGGAAGCATCATCATCATCGGCTCCTCCGCAGGTGTCGTGGCTATGGGCCTTGAGAATATCAATATCATCTGGTATTTCAAGCACGTGAGCCTGCTCGCCCTGCTCGGCTATTTTGCCGGCATCGCCGCATATGTCCTGCAGCATTTTCTTGTGTCATTGATATAGTGCCGTTTAAATAAGACACCTATATGAAACAATGGCTTAAACAATTTACTTCGGAAGACTGGATTATTGTGTGCGCAGGGGCCGTCATTCTCACCCTGGCGGTCATTTTCCCTTCATGGATGCCCCAGATGCCCAAGTCCATGGATTCTGCTGACAGCTGGTTGTCCGCCCTGTACATGTTCGTATTCATCCTAATCCTGACATATGCTGCATCCGCGGCTCTCCGCCGTCCTCTCAGGGGAATATTTGTATCCCTGTTGATTATATTCATCCTGACATTGGGCGCTCAGCTGCTGGCCGCTGTCCCTCTTTTCAAGGAATTCGGTCTGGAACCGGTATTCTTCTCAGTTATTCTGGGGCTTCTCATCAGCAATACAGTCGGTGTACCGCAGTGGATGAAGGCAGCGGTACAAAGTGAGTTTTATATCAAGATAGGTATCATCTGCTTGGGTTCCACCATTCTTTTCAAGGAGGTTCTCGAGTCGGGAGCTTACGGGCTGGCGCAGTCGCTCATTGTGGTCTTTACAGTGTGGTATTTCGCATTCTGGCTCTGCCGTAGAATGAAGATAGATCCGGAGATGGGAACAATGCTCTCTTCAGCGGTATCTATCTGCGGAGTGTCGGCTGCTATTGCCACATGCGGGGTTATCAAGGGGGACAACAAGAAGCTTTCCTATGTCATATCTCTGGTTCTGATCATTGCGATTCCGATGATGTACCTGTTGCCATGGCTCTCAGAAATTATGGGACTCAATGAGGAAGTGGCTGGAGCATGGCTCGGCGGTACAATCGACACCACAGGGGCTGTTGCTGCCTCCGGAACTCTGATAGGGGAGACCGCTGCCAAGACCGCTGTCATAGTCAAGTCCTCGCAGAATGTCCTGCTCGGAGTCGCTGCATTCATCATCTCCCTTCTCTGGTCCTACCGGGGCGCTCCGTCAGGTCAGCAGGAGAAAGTTACGGTAAAGGTTATATGGGAGCGCTTTCCGAAGTTTGTGGTTGGTTTCATCCTGGCCTCCGTCGTTTTCAGTTTTTGTATGGACGAGGTTACGGCCGTGACTGTCGGAACGGTTACCAAAGGTTTCCAGAACACATTGTTCAGTATCGCGTTTGTTTGTATCGGACTGGAGACACGTTTCCGGGATATCTTCAGTAAGGAGAACCGCCGTCCTCTTTACGCTTTTCTTATAGCGCAGGGCTTCAATATCATCGTTACTCTTCTGGTGGCCTTGCTGATGTTCGGCCTTTTAAAGCCGCTTTTTTAGTGAAGGCGGTTTTTGTTACTGTGGTGGCAATGTCGCTTTCAGTAGGACAGGCTGGTGGTCGGAGTATCTGTAGCTCAGGTCAATGGTACGGACGCTGTCTGTCCGGACGTCATGGGAGATGTAGAAATAATCGGTGACGGTGAGGACGGATTCCGGGCCGTAGGGGACATTGAGGTGGCGCAGGGTCCTGGCCGAGGGATCCCAGGCGATGCGGCCGGTGCCCTGGAGAAGGGCAGTGTCGAGGGCGACGGTGGTAAAATGCGGGTCACCGGTCTCGGCCGCTGAGGGAGTGTAGTCGGGCGGAAACTGGTTCCAGTCGCCTCCGATGATGAAGGGGGTGCCCTCTGAGGCGAGACGGGCGGTCATTTCACCCAGCCAGCGGGTCTCGGCGGTGCGCATGCCGCCGGTGTCGTAGGCGGTGTTGTGGGTGTTCCCGATGACTATGCAGCTGCCGTCAGCGAGGCGGAAGGTGGCCGTGAGCAGGCAGCGCTTGAGGTTGAACATGTTGACGGGCCAGGGGAAGCGGGAGGGATACTGCCACCTGACCACCTCTTCCGGGGCAATGCGGGACATCAGGACCACTCCGCTGGCGACCCGTCCCATCGGCGCCTTCAGGGGGATGGGGACTAGGAAGGATTTGTAATTGTACCCTAGGAAAATGTGATAGTCTGGGAAGGCCCTGCGCAGCATTTCTACCTCATTGATGCGGTAGGTCCGCCTCGAGCATTCGTCCACCTCCTGGAGGAGGACGATGTCGGGGCTGTGGCGTCGTATCTCCGCGATGATGCCGTCGATATTGGCCTTAGTCCGCTCCCTGGACGTGCGCACCTGCGTGCCGCCGTCGTAGAAGAAGTCCATGTCGTCCCCGAGGCCTCCGTAGCCGATGTTCCAGCAGAGGATGGAGAGGGAGTCGGGGAGTACTCCTGCCGTAGTTCCGATTATGCCGGATCCATCGGAATTATGCAGAGCCGGATTTTCAGGACGTTCTTCGCAACTGGTTCCTGAAATTCCGGACAAGTCCTGCAACACCTCCTTTTCAGCGGGACGGTAGTCGGTGATGACCGCTGTCAGAAGGAAGATCAGGAATGCCGCTGCCACCGCAGCCAGAACATAGAGTACGATATGCATTGCGCGTTTCATTTTTTTATTTTGACTTAAAATGTTAAAGGTATAAAAGAAATTACAATTATCCGCAAAGTACCTTCGGGAAAGTCTGCGGTGAAAGTCTGTGCGACCTCTTGGATCTGGGATCTGGCGGGAAATGGATGGAACATGGTCGTGTTCTGTTCTTTTAACGAATTTACCTCGGTGTGCACCGTATGAAAAAACGGCCTGTAAATCAGATAGTTGCAAAAAGAACTGCACATTTGCCCAGTTTTGGGAGGGGGCAAATGTGCAGCTGTATTTTCAGGCTGCTGATTTTCAAGCTGTTGGAAAAGAGAATGCACGCCGAGGTAAATTCGTTGAAAGTACACCCTGTCTGCAATCGAGTCTGTTGCCCTATGTTTCGTGTATGGAGCTGTCTGACTGCATTATACGCAAGTCGCCCGGTTACAGACTCACCATGAAGAAAGTGTCCTTCCTTTAAAATCTGCCGCTTCCACGAACCATTTGACTATGTCTTAGGGTGTCAGGGCTTTCTTATTCAGCTATGTGCCGTCTATTCATTTTCAGTGGCCGTTAGACAGGATAAAAAGAAAGAGGAATGACCTGTGGAAGTCATCCCTCTTTTGTATTGTCAGTTCTGACACATCTTAGAGCTTGGGACCGGCGGCTACGAGTGCCTTTCCAGCCTCATTGCCGGTGAACTTCTCGAAGTTCTTCACGAAGCGTCCGGCGAGATCCTTGGCCTTAACCTCCCACTCCTCAGGAGTAGCGTAGGTGTTGCGGGGATCGAGGATGTTGGTGTCCACCTGATCGAGCTTGGTAGGGATGGCAAGGTTGAAGTAAGGGATGGTTGTGGTCTCAGCCTTGTCCATGCTGCCGTCGAGGATGCGGTCGATGATGGCGCGTGTATCCTTGATGGAGATACGCTTGCCGGTACCGTTCCAGCCGGTGTTCACAAGGTAAGCGGTGGCGCCTACTTTCTCCATT
>DWYD01000083.1 GCA_019118865.1 Candidatus Coprenecus merdipullorum
CAAGGCATACTATAGGCCGGATGAGCAAGCTGACATGACAAGGCACTGCTTCCAGTCTGTTATCCGAAGAAACCAGCCAAGACGCCGATAATCACAAAGTTACAATTAACAGCCCAGAAACAGACACACAGGCATTGGCTCAACAACCACGAACACAAGCACGGATACAACCGCGAACACTGCCACGGCGCCCACTCACTTAACGCCCGTTACGGCTACTTACGCCCTGCACTCCTACGGCATACCCGCGATTAGGCCAATCAGAGGCAGGCACAACAGCTTTCGACGATTTATCTTTCATTTCTCCGCACTTTTTTCCATCTTCGCATCCGAAAACTTACGGATATGACAGACGGAACAACTATCGAACAGCAGCTGCAGGACCACGGCATCAACCCGACCGCGGCACGCATCCTCGTGCTCCAGAAACTCTCGGAGCTCACCCATCCCGTATCCATGACCGAGCTGGAGACGGAGCTGGAGACAATGGACAAGTCCACGATATTCCACACCCTCAACGTTCTGCTCGAACATCATGCTATTCATTCGTTCGAGGACGGCAGCGGATCCACAAAATACGAGATATGCCGCTGCGAATCCACTGTCTGCCGGGTCGAGAACCGCCACATCCATTTCTACTGCGAGGAGTGCCGCCGGACATTCTGCATCGAGGACGTCAAGATACCCGTAGTCGCCCTGCCGGAAGGCTATCGTATCGAGACCATCAACTACACCGTCAAGGGTCTCTGCCCCGAGTGTTCCAAACGCAAGCCGCTGGTCTAAGCGCACAGACGCAACTGCCACGACCATTCCCCACCATGCAACCCGGTTGCAAACTGACATCCGTCCCGCCCTCTGAAACTTAGTTGCATCCCTGCATCTGTAATTTCGCACCATAAACAAAATGGAAGTTTATGAGAGAACAGCAACAGCGTGCGATACCTCAGGAAAATGAGCTGCAGGCACAGCCGATACAAAGTGAAAAACCGCAGAAATCCGACGGCAAGGCTCACGGCAGTCACAGCTGTCACACTCATGAGGACACAGAAGGGCACAACAACCACGAACACAAGCACAAGCACGAGCACCGCCACGCCCACAGCAGCACAAAGCGGCAGATAACCTTCATCGCCGTCACCACCGTCCTGCTCGCCGCAGCCGTCCTCATCGAGAGATACTGCGCCCTGCAGACCTGGCAGCTGCTCCTGGTCTACCTCGTCCCCTACCTGCTCATCGGCACCGGCACCCTGAAAGAAGCGGCCGAAGGCATTGCCCGCGGAAACATCTTCAACGAGCACTTCCTCATGTCCCTGGCCACCATCGGTGCCCTCTGCATCGGTTTCCTGCCCGGAGCGGAGACCGAATTCCCGGAAGCGGTCTTCGTCATGCTGTTCTTCGCAGTAGGAGAACTGTTCGAGAGTTACGCCGAGGGCCGCAGCCGCGACAGCATCTCCCACCTGATGGAAATCCGCCCGGACACAGCCGAGGTGGAGCGCGGCGGGCAGACCCGGACCGTCTCCCCCGAAGAAGTGAACATAGGAGAAATCATCGTTGTCAGACCCGGCGGGAAAATACCCCTCGACGGCACCGTCATCGAAGGCTCCTCCTCCCTCAACACCGTGGCCCTCACCGGCGAGAGCCTGCCCCGGGATGTCGAAAAAGGTGACGAAGTGGCCTCCGGCTGCATCAACCTCTCGGGCGTCCTCCGCATCAGGACCACGAAGACCTTCGGCGAGAGCACCGTCTCGAAGATCATCCGCCTCGTGGAAAATGCCGACTCCCGCAAGTCCCGCAGCGAATCCTTCATCACCCGCTTCGCCCGCATCTACACCCCTATAGTGGTCTCCGCCGCCCTCCTGCTGGCACTAGTACCGCCGCTGCTGTCCGGAAACGGCTTCTCCGGCTTCTCAGCCACCTTCGCCACCTGGCTCCACCGCGCCCTCATTTTCCTGGTGGTATCCTGCCCCTGCGCCCTGGTAATCAGCGTCCCCCTCACCTTCTTCGGCGGTCTGGGCGGCGCCTCCCGCAGAGGCATCCTCATCAAGGGCAGCAGTTTCATGGACTCCCTGGCAAATGTCGGAACCGTGGTATTCGACAAGACCGGCACCCTCACCCGCGGAGAGTTCGCAGTGGAGGCCGTGCACCCGGAAGCAGCCGCAAAGCCCGGATCAGCAGCCCCCGCAGCCATCACGGAGCACGAGCTCCTGCATATAGCCGCCCACGTAGAGCATTTCTCCACCCATCCGATAGGCGAGGCCCTCAGGGCGGCATTCCCCAACGAGGCGACCGACGGCTGTTCAGTCACGGACGTGGAGGAAATCGCCGGTCAGGGCATCAGGGCCAATGTGGAAGGCCGCACGGTCTGCGTGGGCAACGCCAGGATGATGGAGGCTGTCGGAGCGGCATGGCACGACTGTCACCGCACCGGCACCATCATCCACGTAGCGGTGGATGGACAATACGCCGGGCACA
Source organism: Candidatus Coprenecus merdipullorum (assembly GCA_019118865.1). Taxonomy (GTDB): domain Bacteria; phylum Bacteroidota; class Bacteroidia; order Bacteroidales; family UBA932; genus Coprenecus; species Coprenecus merdipullorum. The sequence continues at coordinate 2,473 of DWYD01000083.1, forward strand.
TCGTCATCAATGACAAGGTGAAGGAGGACAGTGCGGAGGCAATAGCGGCCCTCCGCCGGCTCGGGGTCAAAAACACCGTCATGCTGACCGGCGACCGGTATGAAACGGCCCGCGACGTGGCCTCCAGGCTCGGAATCGGCTCCTACCGCGCCGGCCTGCTGCCCACCGACAAGGTCCGGTGCCTGGAAGAACTGCTGGCCGCCAAGCCCCGCGGGACCAGCCTCGCATTCGTCGGGGACGGCATCAACGACGCCCCGGTGCTCAAACGCGCCGACGTGGGCATCGCTATGGGAGGACTCGGCAGCGATGCCGCCATAGAGGCCGCCGACGTATTGCTGATGGATGACCGTCCCACCAAGATTGCAACGGCCGTCTCCATCTCCCGCCGCACCCTCCGCATCGCCCGTCAGAACGTCTGGCTGGCCATCGGCATCAAGGCCGCCATCCTCCTCCTCGCCGCCTTCGGCCTCGGCACCCTGTGGCTCGCCGTCTTCGCCGACGTCGGCGTCACCGTCCTTGCCGTCCTCAACGCCATGCGGGCCCTCCGCGTCCCGACACACTGACAGACCGGCACTGTACTCCGCATCCCGGCACACCGACGGACCGGCACAGCACTCAACGTCCCGGCACAGTTCCAACGTCCCGACATACCGATGGACCAGCGCAACACCTCGCCGCAATTCCCGAGACCGCCACATCCGCGTCCCTCCTATCGTCACTATACATTTTCGTCACATTGTACATCCCTGTCTATCAGCCTTTTGCCAACATTTCAAAATGTTAGAACACCCCCAAATAGCCCATTTAACCCGAATTTTTCCCCTTCTAACATTTTCTCATTTTCTCAAATTCCTAAATATCAACCACATTCATTTCAACTAAAATGTAAAGTGACAATTTGATAATTTGTTCTTGCTTTTCTCAACCCTTTCACCTTACTTTGTAAAAAATACTAGAAGCGTATGATAGAGGCGAGCGATAAACTTTACCACATTGTCCTACATTCCAGAGAGAATGAAGTCATCTGCAGGAATGATCAGGACTACACAGCTCTCGAGAACTGCATTGCACTGGCAATAATCAACTCCAAGGACATTCTTCCCGGATACTCCGTCATGTCCACCCATGCGCACACAGCCATGGTAAGCACAGACCCGCGAAAGAGCATCAAGAGGATAAAACTGGCCTACACCCGCTACTTCAACAGCAAATACGGCAGATCCGGATCCCTGTTCGAGGACGGCACCTACTGCGAACAAGTCAACGGCTACCTCAGACAGAGAATGCTGCTCAACTACATTCTGAGAAATCCGATACACCACGGTATCTGCGAGACCGCCTTCAGATACATGCATTCCTCCATCGGCGCATACTTCCAAGATGACAATACGGACTACTGCCAGGACTGCGGAAATGTGCTTCTGATCAGAAAAGGTACGAAAAACGAGAGATACCCCGTGGACAATCATGGCCGCATTCCCCTTAAATACTTTGTCAACGCAGGATGGACAGAGCATCTTTACAGGACCGAGAGGAGTTTTCTGAACAGCATGAACCGCTGGAATACTGAAGATTGGGAGAAAGAGCAGAAGAAAAAGTGTCCGGAGGAGAGGCCAATCACACTGCAGTCCGCCGAGCCCGGATTTGCCAGATACCTCGATGAGATGAAAGCTTATGAGCGCGGTTCATTCCAACCCCGCGTCACAGACCTCGAGATATGCAGACACATCGACCAGGTTATTCTGCCAGAAATGGGCATTACATCATATACATGCCTGGACAACCGACAAAAATACCAAGTTCTCGCATCTGTCACTCAACACTTCGGAGCACCTGATGCCCAGATACGCCGCTGCCTCAGATTGCCGGTCAGATTCTGATTTCGCCTGCAGCCCGCACACACGACATCCATAGCATCTCCACACTCGCAGCACCACCAGCATCATTGCCGGCTTTACCCATGACATCTCCGCTGACATCACGCCCGGCAACACTAGGCATCTCCCTAGCGCGACACCACATCTGGCAAGGCATTCAAGACACGACATGACATCAAGGCCTTCAGCTCCTAAGCACCTTATTGTCACTATACATTTTAGTCATGCACTAAACCACACATTTTCCAGCTATTAGCATTTTCAGAAAATGTTAGAAGAGCCAAAATACAGCATTTCGGGCAGGATTTGACCCCTTCTTACATTTCTCGATTTATGGAAAGTCCAGGAAATCAAGCATTTGAAATACAACTAAAATGCATAGTGACAGTCATGTGGTGGCAGCCGTGCCGATGGAGACGTCTAGACCGATAGAAACGTTCATACCTACATAGACCAGTATGGTCCTGATGCGTCGGAAGCGGATTTTCTGCGCACTGCAAACAGAGACGGTCCTGTAGAGAATGGAAGGAGCCTAGGAAATGCAGCCCGCATCAGTGGACAACTATCTCGTCGGTGAAGACCCATCCGCCGAACTGACCGGAGCGGGCCTGAACGCGGACGTAGCGGGCGGAGACAGAGGCACCGGCAGAAGCTCCGACAGAGGCACCGGATACGTCGTGGATACCGGATGCAGCAGTGGATTCAGAGGAAACGGGGGAGACATCGCCGTCTGCACCGGCATCCGCATACCAGCCGTCAGTAACGAAGGTGACGCGGTCATCGCGTACCACCTCGCGGGTAATGCGCCGCAGTTCTACAAAACTAACCCCATCCGAAGAGGCGGAAATCACCACCTCCGCGGGCAGGAAGACCTCCGGACCGCAGACCTGCATGAAGTCCAGCTCCACCGAGCTCACATCCTGCACCCGACCAAGGTCCACGGTCACGTCGAGCCGCCCCCTGGAGATGAAGCCCTGCCAGCGACCGTCCCCGTAGGTCCAGCCCCCGTGCAGTCCGTCCGTAAGAGCCGTATCCCCTCCTGCGGCATACGTGGGATTATAAGGTGCATTGTAGATGACCTCACAGCCGCGGGCCAGATGTTCCACCGGAGACTGAGCGGCGGGACGGTCCCCCACCTCGCGGGCCAGGTCGAAGACATTGTACCCCTCGGCCTCCATCTGAGCACACAGCGCCAGCGCCCGCCGGTGGAAATCCTCATAGTCCCGGCCGGACGCGGGACTCCAGGCCACCTCCGCGAGGGCATAGAGCCGGGGATAGATCATCAACTCGGCATGCGGCTCCGTGGGGACATATTCGCACCAGAGATTGGCCTGCACACCTATGATATTCGCGGCATCCGCGGACGGGAGTCCGGAAGGCACCGGCTCGAAGGAGTAGACTTTAGACAGCGGCAGATATCCTCCCATAGCAGTCGGCAGCATAGAGGGGTCGTCCTGATAAGTGTCGAAATAGCAATACGCTCCGGGGGTCATGACCGTCCGGTTGCCTCCCGAGGCGGCCCGTTCTCCCTCCTCCACGCTCCTCCACGCCATGACCACTGCTGCCGAATCCGCCCCGCCCTGAAGTATCTCATCCCAGCCGACCAGCGTCCGTCCGTGAGCCTCGAGGAAACGACCTATCCGTCTGATCATGTAACTCTGCAATTCGTCCACATCCGCCAAGCCTTCCGCCTTCATGCGGGCCTGGCACAGCGGACATTCCGCCCAGGCCTTTTTGGACGCCTCGTCTCCTCCGATATGGATGTACTGCGAGGGGAAGATCTCCATTATCTCCGTTAGTACATTTTCAACAAACTCAAAAGTTTCCTCCTTGCCTATGCAGAAATCGGAGTGCCGGTAGGGCTCTCCCGTACACGAAAGCTCCGGATAGGCGGTCAGCACCTCCTCCGAGTGCGAGGGCATCTCTATCTCGGGGACAATGGTGATGTAGCGCTCGGCCGCATATTCCACCAGCTCCCGCAGTTCCTCCTTTGTATAATATCCCCCATATGCCCCTGGCGTCCCCTCCGGCAGGTACTTCCGCTCTCCGAACCACCAGTCCTTCCACAGCGCACCCTCTCTCCAGGCAGCAAAGGAGGTCAGCAGGGGATAGCGGTCTATCTCCACCCTCCAGCCGGCGGCATCGGTCAGATGGAGGTGCAGGACATTGAGTTTCAGACGGGCCATGGCGTCTATCTGCCGTCTGAGATATTCTGTACTGAAAAAATGCCTGGAAACATCCTGCATATAACCTCTCCATTGAAAACGGGGAATATCCTCTATCTCTACGCAAGGCAGGGTACCGTCTGAAGGATTTCTCAAAAACTCCAAGGTCTGACGGGCATAGAAGATTCCGGCACTGTCTTCCGCCTCTATCAGTACGGAGTCCGGGGTCACTCTCAGGCTGTAGGCCCCGGAAGGAGAGCCGGACGGAAGTATCCGTTCGCAGAAGGCATCCGGATCTTCAGCCAAAGAAAGGGTGCATGTTCCTGAAGTGAAATAAATTGAGGTAGGCCTTGGTATAATATTGTGTTTCAAAGAATTCTGCGCGTTAACATCAGGCAGACAGGCACAGATGAAGGCCAGAATGACAACAGACAGACGGGAAATCACCGGGAAACACATAACTCTAGTTCTAATGCTCATGACTGGAATAATTTAAATTTTCAACCTTCTAAGATAAAACATATTATCGAAACCTCCGTAACATTATTGAAACTTCTGAAACACTTCCGAAATCTGAGTAACACTATTTTCACAACGGTGTATCATGCCTGAAATAACGGGGAAATACTTTTGCGGCCGTAAAACAGGAAACCATATGAACAAGTTTTTTCTTAAAGCAGTTTTCATTATCTCTACTTTCATGTTGTTCAACAGTGCGGCGGCATTGGCACAGACCGTCAAAGGCGTGGTCCGCGACAGTCAGACAGGAGAACCGCTTGCAGGCGTGATGATTATGTTCGAAAGGATCGTGGACGATCCGAATGCGGGCGCAATCGGAACGCAGACAGAGGCCGACGGGAGCTACATCCTCCAGATACCAGAAGGTACCGAGGGTGTCCTGGGCCTCTACTTCATCAGCTACAGCGACCTGTTCACAGATGTCATCAAGCTGGACAAAGACGAAGTTATGACTTTGGATCTGAATATGGTATTCCAGTCCGAGACTCTGGAAGAAGCTGTTGTAGTCGCCCGCAAGAATCCTGAATCTATCGGAGTTCTCATGAACGACCGAAAAATATCGGCCCGGGCAGTAGAAAATATGGGCGCTGCCGAAATTTCCATCAAAGGCCTGTCAAACGTAGCTGAAGCCGTCGAGACCATGAGCGGAGTATCGTTCAACAACTCCGGGCAGCTCTTCGTCCGCGGACTCGGCGACCGCTACAGCCTGACTACACTCAACGGACTGCCGGTAGCCTCGCCGAACCCCGACAACAAGCTCATTCCCCTGGACATCTTCTCCAGCTCCGTACTCCAGAACATCACCGTAACCAAAGTCTACACCGCCACGAGCTTCGCCGACTACTCCGGGGCGCACATCGACATCGCCACCAAGGAGAGCGTGGGAGAAAGCTTCGTATCAGTGGCCTTCGGCCTGGGCGGCGTCATCGGAACCACATTCACCGACACCTACCGTCCCGACCGCAAGGGTTGGCTGCTGAAGGACAACAATCTTCCCAAGAGCGTAAGGGACATGAGCCTGCCCGACTTCCGCGAGTACATCAGGACCAACGATCCGTTCGGAACCACCTTCGACATCCGCAAGTCGATGGCCCTGCCCGACATCTCCGGCTCGGTATCCGGAGGACGCACCTTCGGCCTCAGTAACGGGGACGAGCTCAGCCTCCTGGCCTCCGCCTCCATATCCTCCGGTAACCAGAACATCTACGACGCCTACATCACCAATATCAACACCCAGGGCCAGCACATGGACGAGTTCACCTACAATGCCTACGAGCACAGTCTCGATGTGACCGGACTCCTGAGCCTCAACTATCTCTTCCAGAACGGCGACAAAATCAGACTGACCACCCTCTACGCAAAGAACGCCATGGAGGACTACAAGCTCCGTGACGGATACGACGCTGAGGACAACATGCTCCTGGGAAGCAACTCCATAGCACATTCCTACTCTCTGTGGAACACTCAGCTCGGAGGTACCCACACCCTGCATCCCAGCTGGAATATGGACTGGAAAGTGTCCTACGGCATGACCGACAGCAACGAGCCTGACCGCCGCCAGGTAATGTACCGCAAGGGCGAGGACGGCAGCCTGTCCCTCTTCAAGCTCAACCGTCAGGAGACCATGCGCTACTTCGGAGAGCTCTCAGAGCAGGAAATCGTAGGCGAGATCAAGCCCACCTTCCACTTCGGCGAGCAGAGCCGCCTGATTTTCGGAGCCGCATACAAGGATAAGGTCCGCGACTACAATTCAATGAGGTTCTACTACAATCTGACCGATATCAATCCCGTCATCAGCGACATCTACACCCCCTCCTCCTTCCTCAACTCCCAGAGCATAGCCGACGGCCTCATCACCATCGACAGGGACGCCCAGCCCAAGAACAACTACTACGCCGGGCACCGTATCCTGGCCGGATTCGCCGAAGTAGAGTACTATCCTCTCGAGAACCTTCTCCTCGGCCTTGGAGTCCGTTACGAATACTCACAGCAGTGGGTACGCTACTGGAACGATGCATCCCGCGAGAGCATCTCACGCCTCAACAAAGGCGACTTCTTCCCCGCCCTCAACATCAAGTACACCCTCAACAACAGGCACACCCTCCGCTTCGCCTCCTCCATCACAGTGACCCGTCCCTCGTTCATCGAGATGGCCCCCTTCCTCTACAAGGAGTCCTACGGAAGCGCCGAGCTCCGCGGTAATGACCAGCTGACCAACGGCTACAACTACAACTTCGACCTCAAGTACGAGTACTTCACCACCAACAACAAGCACATGTTCTCGGTAGGTGTCTACTACAAGATCCTGAAAGATCCCATCGAGCGCGTGCAGGAGACCTCCGGCGGAGCCATCGTACACACCTTCAGGAACGCCGAGCAGGGTATGGCCGCCGGTCTCGAGGCCGAATTCCGCACCCAGCCTTTCAAGTACTTCACCGTAGGCGGCAACATCTCCCTGATGTACACCGACGTAACCCTCCTGGCCAACGGCGGTATCTACACCGACAGCCGCAGGGCCCTCCAGGGTGCCTCTCCCTACCTCGGCAACGCCTTCATCACCTACGCCCCCGAGTTCGGCGAGGAATCATCCCTGTCCGTCTCCCTGCTCTACAACGTCCAGGGTCCCCGCATCCAGGCAGTAGGTATCTACGGACTCGGCAACATCATGCAGGCCCCCATCCACTCCCTCGATGCCAACATCACATACCGCATCAACAAGCTCTGGAGTATAGACCTCTCCCTGACCAACCTGCTCGACTCCGAATACCGCTTCACCCAGAACGTACCCGACCTCGGCACAGAGATGCTGACCGAGAGCTACAGGCTCGGCAGAGGCATAGGACTGGGCGTCAAACTTGATTTTTAAAAAAATTAAAATTTATAAACATTTCTAAATCTTTTAAAAATGAACAAAAAACTTTTCATTCTCGCCCTCGGAGCAGCTATGGTGGCTGTATCCTGCGAAAAGAAGAACCCTGAAGTTATTGATCCCGAGGTAGACCTCATCGGCGACATCACCGAGGACAGGACCCTCGAAGCCGGAAACACCTACACTCTCACCGGAGGCCTGCACGTAAAGGCCGGTGCCACCCTGACCATAGAGCCCGGCGTGACCATCATCGCCCAGGATGACGACCAGGTAGACTACATCCTCATAGAGCAGGGCGCAATGATTGACGCCCGCGGTACTGCAAGCGCTCCCATCGTGATGACCTCCACCCGTAAGGAAGCCGGTGCATGGGGCGGCCTCCACATCTGCGGCAAGGCTCCCATCAACGCCGGTACTGGTGCCAAATCCGAGATCGGTGACGCCTCCTACGGCGGAAACGACGCTCACGACAACTCCGGTACTCTCCAGTACGTCCGCGTAGAGTACGGCGGATATGCCTTCTCCGAGGAGAAAGAGGCCAACGGCTTCACCTTCTACGGCGTGGGCGACGGCACCACAGTGGACCATCTCCAGGCCTACGGCGGCTCTGACGACGGATTCGAGTGGTTCGGCGGCACAGTGAATGTGAAATACCTCGTATCCACCGACAACACCGACGACTCCTTCGACTGGACAGAGGGATGGAGCGGAAAGGGCCAGTTCATGGTAGCCCATCAGATCTCCGCTGAGTGCGACGCCCTCATGGAGTGCGACAACAACGACAACGACAACGTGGCCGCACCTATCTCCCACCCTGTTCTCGCAAACGTAACCCTCGTGGGCAACAACTCCGATGAGAACAAACGCGGTATCCGTCTCCGCGCCGGCACCGAGGTCGAGCTCTACAACGCCATCGTAACCGGCAAGCCCCGCGCCCTGACTACAGAGACCGCCCACACTGAGGAGGCTCTTGCCGACGGTACCTCCGTACTCAAGCACGTATATCTTTCCAACGGAGTATCCAGCGACAGCGACAATATCCTCTACACTCAGGACATGTTCCTCGCCGAGGCCAACCACAACCAGGTGAACTACACCTTCAGCCTGACCGACAACTTCTTCGGAACGATTGCCGGAGACCTGGACGCCAAGACCATCGACTCATTCTTCGAGTCTGCCGCCTTCGCCGGAGCCATCTCCGCCGACAATGACTGGATGGCAGGCTGGACCAGATAAACTGCTTTTCGAAGCTGTCATACCTGTTTTTCACGGGGAGGCTGCGGAGTGATTCGCCGGCCTCCCTTCTTTTTTGTCCGCAGCGGGGTGAAAATACCTAACAGTTGGTATTGTCTCTGTCAGGAAAGAGTGGTATTTTTGCCCGGATTTAGAGACCATTTGCAGCATGAAACTTTCGGATCTGAAAACAGGTGAAAGAGGTATTATCGTCAAAGTGAGCGGACACGGCTCCTTCCGCAAGAGAATCACCGAGAGGGGATTCATCAAGGGAAAGGAGGTCAGGGTGGTGCTCAACGCCCCTCTCAGGGACCCCATAGAATACGAGATCATAGGATACAAGATATCGCTCCGCAGGGACGAGGCCCGCGAGATAGAGGTCATCAGCGAGAGCGAGGCCAAGGCTCTGGCAGCTCAGGACAATGTAACGGAGCCGGAGGCATCCCGGAATTCTGCCGGCACCCCCGGACTGAGCAGCCGCGAACCGGACTGCTCCGATGCGGAGGACCTCGACCGGAGGATGCGGCAGCTCGCGGAGGAGCGCCGTCATACCGTACGGGTCGCCCTCGTAGGCAATCCCAACTGCGGCAAGACCTCCCTGTTCAACATTGCCTCCGGCTCCCACGAGAGGGTCGGCAACTACAGCGGAGTGACCGTCGATGCCAAGGAGGGGCGCTTCGAATACAAGGGCTATCATTTTGTCCTTGTCGACCTGCCGGGCACCTACTCCCTCTCAGCCTACAGCCCCGAGGAGCTGTACGTCCGCAAGAACCTGATCGACAATTTCCCCGACGTGGTCATCAACGTGGTGGACGCATCCAACCTCGAGCGCAACCTCTACCTGACGGCCCAGATCATCGACATGAACCTCCGCGTGGTCATGGCCATGAACATGTACGACGAGCTGGAGGCCCGCGGGGACAGGCTCGACACCGTCACCCTCGGACATCTGCTCGGTATGCCGGTGGTTCCCACCGTCAGCCGCAGCGGGCAGGGCATCGACAGGCTGTTCGACACCGTCATCCAGATATACGAGCACAACGACCCGGCCTTGTCCCGCCACATCCACATCAACCACGGGCAGGAGCTCGAAAGCAGCATCGACCGCATCAAACTGCTGATTCAGAAGAACGACGATATCCGCACCCACTACTCCACCCGCTGGCTGGCCATCGAGTACCTCGAGAACGACTCCGATGTGGA
>DWYD01000084.1 GCA_019118865.1 Candidatus Coprenecus merdipullorum
ATGCCCCCTCCGGTGACCATGCGGGATTAGCCGCCGTTTCCGCCGGTTTTCCCCCTGATGCGGGCAGGTTGCTCACGCGTTACGCACCCTTGCGCCGGTCGCCGCCATAAGTATTGCTACTCACGCGCTGCCCCTCGACTTGCATGTGTTAAGCCTGCCGCTAGCGTTCATCCTGAGCCAGGATCAAACCCTTCATTGTATATGTTCTATATATCTAAGCTTGTCCTGACCGGTTTATTGACGAGATTATTAATATTAATAAACCTCTACCTTTTTCACTCGTACAATGCTATCAAAGAACTTTCATTTGGTATCCGTTTTTCTCAAACGGGCTGCAAATATACGGACTATTTTTTAACCACCAAATTTTTTTGCATTTTTTTTGAAAAAATTTTTCAATCTTTGCGTCATGTATTGGAAACTATTCGTCATCTTCGCCAAGATCGGAGCCTTCACCATAGGTGGCGGCGTAGCCATGATTCCGCTGATAGAGAGGGAGGTAGTCCATAAAAACAAGTGGATTGCCCCCGAGGATTTCCTCGATATCATCTCCATTGCCCAGTCTGCCCCCGGACTGATAGCCGTAAACGTGTCAATTTTCGTAGGACACCGGCTCGCCGGGATAAAAGGCAGCATTGTCGCCACCCTCGGCAGCGTGATGCCTCCCTTTATAATAATACTGCTGGTCGCCGCAGTCTTCACCACTTTCCAGAACGACCCCACCGTCCAGGCCGTCTTCAAGGGCATCCGCCCGGCAGTGGTCGCCCTGATTGCCGCCCCGGTCTTCCGCATGGCGGTCCAGAACCGGCTCAACTGGATCACCGGCGGCATCGCAGTGGCGGCTACGGTCCTCATCGCATTCCTGAGAATCTCCCCCATCTGGATTATCATCACCGCCATCGCCGGAGGCCTCATCATGGCCTACAGCCGACAGGACAGAAGCGGAAATATCAACAGTAGGAACAACAATAAAGAGGAGGTAGAGCAATGATTTTCCTCGAGCTGTTCATCACTTTCTTTATTATAGGTGCGTTCACCTTCGGCGGAGGCTACGCCATGCTGTCCCTGATCCAGAACCAGGTAGTGACGGTCCATCAGTGGCTCACCCCCGAGGAATTCACCGACATCGTGGCCATCTCCCAGATGTCCCCCGGCCCGATCGGCATCAACAGCGCCACCTACATCGGCTACTCGGTGCCCCACGCCATGGGCTTCAGCCCCGCTGTCAGCGTCCTGGGCTCGATTACAGCCACTTTTGCAGTGGTCCTCCCCTCCTACCTGCTGGTGCTGTGGATCTGCATCCTCTTCGAGAAATTCCGGAGCAACCGGTATTTCGCCTCTGTCCTGAAAGTTATGCGGCCGGTGACCATAGGGATGATCGCCGCAGCCGCTATTGTCCTGATAACCCCCTACAATTTCATCGATTGGTGGAGCTGGGCCCTCTTCGCCGGAGCCTTCGCGGCCCTGTTTTTCCTAAAAGCCAACCCTATCTGGGTCATTATCGCCGCAGGAGGAGCGGGATACCTGATCTACGGACTGTAAAACTGGGAGTAATTGTAGGACTTCTCGAATATTGTCCGTAACTTTGAATGATTTTCATTTACCAGAACAATATTCGCATCTATGAGGAAGTTTCTACATCTGACAGCTATGACGGCAGCCGTTCTTCTGACCGTCTCGTGCAATGAAAACAACAACGGCAATCCGGAGCCACCCGCCCCCACCGTCCCGACCGCCTTCGCCAAAGGGGCCGACATCAGCTGGGCCACCGAGATGGCCGCCGACGGCATCAAGTTTCGGAACGCTGCCGGAGAGGAACGCGAGTGCACCGCGCTGATGAAGGAGCTGGGCTTCGATGCCGTACGTTACCGCGTCTGGGTCAACCCTCCCGAAGGCTGGTGCGCAGAAGAGGATGTGGTGGCAAAGGCCAAGGTGGCGGTAAGCCTGGGCATGAGAATCATGATAGACTTCCACTACAGCGACTGGTGGGCAGACCCGTCCAAGCAGGATATTCCGGAAGCCTGGACAGACTACAGCTTCGAGAGCCTCTGCAGGGCAATCCAGGAACACACCCGCGGGATACTCACAGCCCTCAGGGACGAAGGCATCACACCCGAATGGGTCCAGGTGGGCAACGAGACCTCCGACGGCATGCTCTGGGACACCGGCAAGGCCAGCGTCAGCATGTCGAACTATGCCGTAATGACCGCAGCCGGATACAACGCGGTCAAGGAGATATTCCCCGATGCCAAGGTCATCGTCCATCTGGACCACGGTGACCGTCCCGACCTCTACAACTGGATCTTCGACGGCCTCAAAGCCAACGGCGGCAAGTGGGACATCATCGGAATGTCCGTCTACCCAGAATACTACGCCCACGAGACCGAGGACGAATACAAGGAAGGAGAATACACAGGCGTCACCAACGCTACCCTCAGCAACGCACTTGCCCTCTATCAGAAGTACGGCACACCCGTGATGATATGTGAGGCCGGCATGACCTGGAACAAGGAGGATGAGTGCCTGGCCTTCCTGACCGACCTGCTGTCCAGAGCCAGGACTCTCGGAGACGGAGAAGCCTGCGCCGGCGTCTTCTACTGGGAGCCGCAGTGCAACCCGGCCTGGACCTCGGACATCTACAAGGAACTCGGCTGGAGCTCCTACAATAAGGGGGCCTTCGACGGGAATTTTCAGCCCACCAGAGCCCTCGACGCATTCAAGGACTGACTCATCTGACAATATCACAGGACAATGGACAACAGACGCACTCTCACAGTAATCCTGCAGGTGGTAGCCGTTACGGCCCTCCTGATTATCGCATTCCTCCTTTTCTACAACAGGCGTCCCGCGCCCAAGGATCCACGTCAGGTCGGGGAAGCCAGAAACACCGTACTGCTGGACAAGGGCTGGCAGTTCCACAAGGGCGACTCCTCCGAAGTATGGGAGGATGTCTCCATTCCCCACGACTGGGCCATCTACGGTCCTTTCAGCAGGGACAATGACCTGCAGACGGTCGCAGTAGTACAGAACGGCGAGGAGACCGCCACGGTCAAGACCGGACGCACGGGAGGTCTGCCCTACGTCGGAGTCGGCTGGTACAGAAGGACTCTGGACGTCACTCCGGGCATGAAGGCGACCCTGCTCTTCGACGGAGCCATGAGCGAGGCCCGGGTCTATGTCAACGGCGAGGAGGTCATATTCTGGCCCTACGGCTACAACTCCTTCCACTGCGACATCACCCCCTTCCTGACCGCTGACGGCAAGAACAACGAGATCCGCGTCCGCCTCGAGAACCGGCCCCAGTCCTCCCGCTGGTACCCCGGGGCCGGTCTCTACCGCAATGTATGGCTGATAGAGACCGAAAAGGTCCATATCCCCGTATGGGGCACCTACATAACCACAGAACTGAATCCGTCCCTGCTCGAGGCCTCCGTCAACATCCGCACCGAGATAGAGGGCATCACCACTGAGCAGACAGTAGCCCTTATCACAGACATCCGTGACGCCAACGGACAGGTAGTCACATCCATCGAGAGCCTCACCGGAGCGGAGCAGGCCGCGGAGGAGGGCGGTATTGCGGTCCTCAATCAGAAAGTCACCGTAGAGCAGCCCCGTCTCTGGTTCCCCGAGACGCCCGAGCTGTACACAGCCTGCTCGAGGGTGTACATTCAGGACAAAAACGGAGAACGGACACTTTCAGACACCTACACCACCACCTTCGGCATCCGCAGCATAGAGGTGCGCCCCGAGATCGGATTCTACCTCAACGGAGTGAACCGCAAGTTCCAGGGTGTGTGCCTGCACCATGACCTGGGTCCCCTCGGCGCCGCCGTCAACACCTCGGCCCTGCGCCACCAGCTGACCATGCTCAAGGACATGGGCTGCGACGCCATCCGCACCACCCACAACATGCCCGCGCCCGAACTCATACAGCTCTGCGACGAGATGGGTTTCATGGTGATGATTGAGAACTTCGACGAATGGGATGTGGCCAAGTGCCTCAACGGCTACCACCGCTACTTCGACGAGTGGGCCGAGCGCGACATGGTCAACATGCTCCGCCACTACCGCAACAACCCCTCCGTCGTGATGTGGAGCATCGGCAACGAGGTGCCCACACAGTGGACTCCCGGCGGCTATGAGGTGGCCACCTTCCTGCAGGACATCTGCCACCGCGAGGACCCCACCCGTCCCGTGACCTGCGGCATGGACCAGATTGACGCTGTGCTGCACAACGGGTTCGGAGCCGTGCTGGACGTACCAGGATTCAACTACCGCGCCCACCGCTACCTGGAAGGATATGAGACCCTGCCCCAGAAAGTGCTCCTGGGCAGCGAGACCTCCTCGACAGTCAGCTCCAGGGGCGTGTACAAGTTCCCCGTGGAGAAGAAGTACGACGCCCTCTACGAGGACCACCAGAGCTCATCCTACGACCTCGAGTACTGCTCCTGGTCCAACGTCCCCGACGATGACCTCGCCCTGGCCGAAGACTACCCCTGGACCATGGGACAGTTCGTCTGGACCGGCTTCGACTACCTCGGCGAGCCCTCTCCCTACGACACCGACGCCTGGCCCAACCACAGCTCGATGTTCGGCATCATAGACCTGGCCTCCATCCCCAAGGACCGCTACTGGCTCTACCGCAGCGTCTGGAACCGGGACAGCGCCACTCTCCACATCCTCCCGCACTGGAACTGGGAGGGCCGCGAGGGCGAGGTCACTCCGGTATTTGTCTACACCTCCTACCCCAGGGCCGAGCTCTTCCTCAACGGCAGGAGCCTGGGCTTCAGGGAAAAATGCGACAGCACCCTCCAGCACCGCTTCCGTCTGATGTGGAATGATGTCCGCTATGAACCGGGAGAGCTCACCGTAGTGGCCTACGACTCAGAGGGCAATAAGGCAATGCAGAAGAGCGTCCGCACCGCATCTGAACCCTACGCCCTTGAGCTGATCCCGGCAAGGGAGAGCATCACCGCCGACGGCAAGGACCTGCTCTACGTCACCGTCCGCATAGTGGACCGGGACGGCAATCTCTGCCCGCTCGACTCGCGCAAGGTACGTTTCGAAGTCTCCGGCGCCGGTGAATTCAGGGCCGTGGCCAACGGCGACCCTACCTGCCTGGAGCTCTTCCACGAACCCGAGATGAGCGCCTTCGGCGGCATGCTCACGGTCATCGTACAGAGCAAGGATAAGGCCGGACGCATCACTCTTAAGGCTTCCGCCAACGGCCTCCGCGACGGAGTCCTGAAGACCAGATCCGTAAAAAACGACAATAATTAAAATACACACCGACGTATGAAAGAAAAAATTCACTCACAGTTCGAAAAGCATTTCGGCGGCAACGGCACATTCTACGCCTCCGCCGGCAGAATCAACCTTATCG
>DWYD01000085.1 GCA_019118865.1 Candidatus Coprenecus merdipullorum
TGGCTCTTCTATTATGAAGGCTTCAGGGACATGTCGTCCCTCGGGAGGACTCTGTGGATAGTGGTCCTCCTGAAGCTCTTCATCATGTTCGCCGTACTGAGGGTATTCTTCTTCCGTCCGGCCCTGGCCGACTGTGAGACGGACGCGGAGAAGAGTCAGGCGGTGATTGAGAATCTTATAAAATAATCGTTAACCAAACAAAACCTTAAGCAAATGACATTATTAGCAACGCTGGTAGACCTTTCGAGGTGGCAGTTCGCCCTGACGGCCATGTACCACTGGCTGTTCGTGCCCCTGACCCTCGGCCTCGGCTTTCTGATAGCCTTTATGGAGACCCGGTACGTGATGACCGGAGACGAGTTCTGGAAGCGGACCACGAAATTCTGGATGAAACTCTTCGCCGTCAACTTCGCAATGGGCGTGGCGACCGGTATCATCCTCGAGTTCGAGTTCGGAACCAACTGGAGCAACTACTCATGGTTCGTGGGCGACATCTTCGGCGCTCCGCTGGCCATCGAGGGTATCTTCGCATTTTTCATGGAGAGTACCTTCTTCGCAGTGATGTACTTCGGCTGGAACAAGGTGAGCAGGAAAGCCCACCTCGTATCCACCTGGCTCACCGCCATCGGTACGAACCTCTCCGCCGTCTGGATCCTCATCGCCAACTCCTGGATGCAGTATCCCGTGGGCATGGAGTTCAATCCCGATACGGCCCGCAGCGAGATGGTGGATTTCTGGGCAGTAGTCTCTTCCCCTGTGGCCATAAACAAGTTCCTCCACTCGGTGACCAACGGCTACGTGCTCGCCTCGGTATTCGTAATCGCCGTATCCTCCTGGTTCCTGCTCAGGAAGCGGGAGACACTCCTGGCCCGCAAGTCCATCCGCGTGGCCTCCGTCTTCGGAATCATCTCCCTCGCCGTGCTGATAGGCACCGGTGACGGTTCGGCCTACAACGTGGCCAAGGTGCAGCCCATGAAGCTCGCCGCCATGGAGGGCCTCTACGATGGCTCTGAGAAGGCTCCGTTAGTGGCCGTAGGTATCCTGAATCCGGACAAGGACATCGTCGGAGAGGACGGTGCGGACGAGGACCCCTACCTCTTCGAGATATCCTTCCCCAACATGCTCTCGTTTCTTGCCACCCGTCAGGCCGACGGCTTCGTGCCCGGCATCAACGACATCATCGAGGGCGGCTACGAGTTCACTGACCGGGAAGGCAACACATATATCGAGCCTTCCTTCGTCGAGAAGAAGGCTATGGGAACCGCCGCAGTCACGGCCCTGGCCGATTATCAGGCCGCCAAGGAGGCCGGCGATACCTATGCCATGTCTCAGGCAGAGGCCGTCCTGGAGCAGAACTTCGACTACTTCGGTTACCACTACATTGAGGAGCCGGAGGACCTGGTGCCCAATGTCCCGCTGGTCTTCTACGCCTTTCATATCATGGTGGCCCTCGGCATGTTCTTCATCCTGCTCTTCGTCCTCTACATCATCTTCGAGTGGAAGAGCCTCATCGTCAGCGATAAGCACAAGTGGCTTCTATGGATAGGCATCATCAGCGTGCCCCTGGTCTACATCTGCTCCCAGTCTGGCTGGATAGTAGCAGAAGTCGGCCGTCAGCCCTGGACCATACAGAATCTGCTGCCGGTGAACGCGGCCGTATCGGGAGTCGAGCCCGGCAACGTACTCACGACCCTGATCATCTTCGCGGTGCTCTTCACCGCCATGCTCGTCGTGGAAATCAGCATCATGCTCAAACAGATTAAGAAAGGAGGAGAATAATCATGGATACACTGTATTTTCTGCAACATTACTGGTGGGCGCTGGTAGCCCTCCTCGGCGCAATCCTCGTGTTCCTGCTTTTCGTGCAGGGTGCCCAGGGCCTGCTGCTGCGCACTGCCTCCTCGGAGGATGAGAAGGACCTTGTAGTCAAATACGCAGGGCACAAATGGGAAATCACCTTCACCACCCTCGTCACCTTCGGCGGAGCGGCCTTCGCCTCCTTCCCCCTGTTCTATTCCACCAGCTTCGGCGGAGCTTACTGGCTGTGGATCTGCATCCTGCTGCTCTTCGTCATTCAGGCGTTCTCCTTCGAATACCGCAAGGCAGCCGGCAACATCCTGGGGGCCCGTACCTTCGAGATTTTCCTCTTTCTGAACGGAGCACTCGGCACCTTCCTCCTCGGAGTGGCCGTCGGCACCTTCTTCACCGGAGGCGCCTTCACCATGGACAAGGTCTCCATCACCGATGCCGCCTCTCCCACCATTTCTACGTGGGCCAACGGCTGGCACGGCCTGGATGCCCTGGCCAACCCGATGAACCTCCTGCTCGGAGTGGTGGTGTTCCTCGCGGCCCGCACCCTCGGCCTGCTATACCTGCTGACCAAGCCGGATGTCGGCGCATTTGCGGATAAATGCCGCAGACGGCTGATGATCACCGCCCCCGCATTCGTCCTGACCTTCGTGGCCTTCGTCCTCTGGCTCTTCCTCAGGACCGGCTGTGCGGTGGATCCCTCCACAGGCGTAATCTCGCCCGAGTCCTTCAAGTACCTGCACAACATCCTGCACACCTGGTGGATAGCCGTGGTCTTCCTGCTCGGAGTCGTCCTCGTGCTGGCAGGCCTCGGAAGGCATTTCCTCGGCAAGGGCCTCAGACAGAACTTCTACATCGTGGGCGCGGGTGCACTGCTCGCGGTATGGGCCATTCTGCTCATCGCGGGCTTCAACGACACAGCCTACTACGTCTCGACCGTGGACATCCAGGACTCCCTGACCCTCTACAACAGCTCGTCCAGTCTGTTCACGCTCAAGGTGATGGCCTGGGTATCCCTGGCGATTCCTTTCGTTATCGCCTATATCGTCTGGATGTGGCGCAAAATGCGGTAAAACGCACAGAAAGGGGCAAAATGCTGCGTTGCCATCGGTCCCTGGCTCAGTCATTTACGTCCAGTAAACTCCTTCGCCAGGAATCTCGGTGCCTTGCATTTTGCCCCTTTCTGTGCGTTTTACATATAGTGGAAGACTTTATGTGAGAGTGCTGCGTTGCCGTCGGCTCATAACGAAACCGAGAAGGTGCCGGGGAAACTACGCTTCGATCGGCACCTTCTGAGAGGAATAGCTTGGATACGTACGTATGAAAAAAGTTCCGATGGAGGATTCCACCGGAACTTTTATGTTGAGTGATGTGTTGTCACCGGATGTTAGATGAGCTGTCCGCGTGCGTTCTCGATGGCGCCTTTAAGCTCGAGGAGCTGGTCGCGGAGCTGGGCTACGTTGGTGGCGTTGATCACCTCAAGGGGAGCCAGAACGGTATGGATCTGTTGCATCTCGGGATGATAGGGAACGAGGGACATTACGCATTCATGAACCAGAACGAAGCGGTAGGTAATCTCAGAAGCTGCCTTGTCATCGAAGCAGGGCATGAATTTGTCGATGTTCTGGGTGAGAATGTAGAGCTGCTCTACGGTACCGGCTGCTATTGCCTCCCAGAATAGGTTGAGGGTCCCGGCTTTTACGGATTCCTCGTAGAAGTTCTGTATTCTGGACTCAAGAGGCTCCTGGGACTTTGCCTCTGCAATGGCGTTGAATGAAGGATTGTTGATGTCCACGAGCAGCTTGGCGATAGCCTGCTTGTAGTCGTCAACGGGCATGCCGTAGAGATTGGCGATGGTCATGTCGCAGCTGAGCATAGTGAAAATCCTGTATTTCTCAACAAGGGTAACAGCCTCTTCCGCCTTGGATGCAGGAAGAAGATATGAGGGCTTGTGCTGTTTCTCTTTGTCGGTCAGGGTCAGATCTCCATTCTGGATGTCGACCATGACAGGGGTAGACAGGCGTCCCATCTCTTTTACAAGAGAGTCGAGCTTGATTTTGAGGTCTTCCTTGATGTACTGCTCTTCTATGTTTTCGGCAGTCTTTGTCTCGGATTTCTTCTTGTTCTGGTTGTTGCCGCAGGCGCAGAGAAGCACCAGAGAGGCGGCCATTAATACGATAGAGATTCTTTTCATCGTGTTTAATATTATTAATTAAGTAAAATCATATAACCTTGCAAAGGTAATGTATCCTATGAAAAATCGCAACTAATTTCCCCGTTTTCTCATGAACCTTCCCGGAATATCCAGAAAAAGCAGGATGCCGGCACACAGGCACATCAGCAGCAGGACTCCTACGTTGAATGCGAGAGTGCTGATTTTTGCATTGCCCAGGATCTTTGTGGAACTGTAGAACGGGGCCCTTCCGTTGTGGGAGGGAGGGTCGAGCCACACCTGTCCGACGCGGGGTACGATGGTGCCGTCGATGACCGTGTAGAACTCCTCGGAGGCCGAATTGATGACCAGGGATTCCAGGAAGTTGTTCCAATTGTCCCTGCGCAGTTCCAGCAATGCTTCGCGACCGTGTATGTCCCGGTAGGC
>DWYD01000086.1 GCA_019118865.1 Candidatus Coprenecus merdipullorum
TTAGGCGACAATCATTTCCTTGATCCTCCTGGTGTCGCATGCATCGGCAATGACCACCTTGTTGAGGTTCCTTTTCTGCTTTGTCGTCTTCTTGGTGAGAATGTGGCTGTGGTAAGCGTGTCTTCTCTTCACTTTTCCAGTTCCGGTAAGCACGAAGCGCTTTTTGGCACCGGAGTTGGTCTTCATTTTGGGCATTGTTACAATAAATTTAGTTAAACTATAAAAACGTTACAAAACGGTTATTTCTTCTTTACAGGAGCGATCATCATTATCATCCTCTTTCCCTCCAGCTTGGGCATCTGCTCCGCCTTGCCGTACTCCTCGAGCTCGAGGGCGAAACGCAGCAGGAGCTTCTCGCCCTGCTCGGAGAAGAGGATGGAGCGGCCCCGGAAGAACACATACGCCTTGACCTTCGAGCCTTCCTGCAGGAAGTTTATGGCGTGCTTGAGCTTGAACTGGAAGTCGTGCTCGTCGGTGTTCGGACCGAAGCGGATCTCCTTTATCACCACCTTGGAGGCGTTGGACTTCATCTCCTTCGCCTTCTTTTTCTGCTGATAGACGTACTTCTGGTAGTCTATGATCTTGCAGACCGGGGGATCCACCTTGGCGGAAATCTCCACCAGATCCAGCTCGAGGCTCTCTGCCAGCCTCTGGGCTTCCCTCAATGGATAGATACCGGGCTGCGGGATATTGTCTCCCACGAGCCTTACCTTAGGTGCTGTGATCTCGTCATTGACCCTGGGTCCGTCGTCTTTCCGGCTGTCCGGCTGGCGGTTGCCCTGTCCATTGCTGTTGCGGCCCTCGTTGTGCTGCTGGGGAGCGGCGGGCCTGGGAGCGCCCGTAAAGGGGCGCTTTTTGACTGGTGTTGCGATAAAGTTGTCCTCCTAAACTTTTAGTTAATCATATTTTTTACTTCCTCGTTGACTTTCGCAGCGAACTCCTCGGGAGTCATCGAGCCCTGGTCGCCCTCGCCCTGACGGCGTACGGAGACGGTTCCGTTCTCGGCCTCCTTCTCTCCGACCACCAGCAGGAAGGGGATGCGCTTGAGCTCGTTCTCCCTGATTTTCTTACCGATAGTCTCGTTGCGTTCGTCAATCGAGGCGCGAATATCGTAATTATTAAGCAATTCGCAAACTTTTTTTGCGTAATCGTTGTATTTTTCGCTGATGGGCAGCACCACTGCCTGCTCGGGCGTGAGCCACAGAGGGAACTTGCCGCCGGTGTGCTCGATGAGCACTGCCACGAACCTCTCCATGGAGCCG
The DNA here is from genome assembly GCA_019118865.1 of Candidatus Coprenecus merdipullorum. Taxonomy (GTDB): domain Bacteria; phylum Bacteroidota; class Bacteroidia; order Bacteroidales; family UBA932; genus Coprenecus; species Coprenecus merdipullorum. The sequence goes on from DWYD01000086.1 coordinate 1,263, forward strand.
AAGGGGGCGCGGTGGATCATCACGGGGCGGTACTTCTTGTCATCGGCGCCGGTGTACTCGAGTTCGAAGCGCTCGGGCAGGTTGTAGTCCACCTGGATGGTACCCAGCTGCCAGCGGCGGCCGATGGCGTCCTTGACCATGAAGTCCAGCTTGGGGCCGTAGAAGGCAGCCTCACCATACTCTACGATGGTCTTCAGACCCTTCTCCTCGGCGGCCTCGATGATGGCCCGCTCGGCCTTCTCCCAGTTCTCGTCGGTGCCTATATATTTGCTGCGGTCGTTCTTGTCGCGCAGGGATACCTGGGCGATGTACTCGTCGAAGTTGAGGGTCTTAAAGATATAGAGCACGATGTCAATCACCTTGCAGAACTCCTCCTTGAGCTGGTCGGGACGGCAGTAGATGTGGGCGTCGTCCTGTGTGAAGCCGCGCACGCGGGTCAGACCCTGCAGCTCGCCGCTCTGCTCATAGCGGTACACCGTGCCGAACTCGGCCAGGCGGATAGGCAGATCCTTGTATGAATGGGGCTTGCTGCGGTATATCTCGCAGTGGTGAGGGCAGTTCATTGGCTTCAGGAGGAACTCCTCGCCCTCCTGGGGTGTGGTGATGGGACGGAAGGAGTCGGCACCGTACTTGGCATAGTGGCCTGACGTAACGTAGAGCTCCTTCTGGCCGATGTGGGGAGTGATTACGGGCAGATAGCCGTAGTCCTTCTGCACCTTGCGCAGGAACTGCTCGAGACGCTCGCGGAGAGCGGCGCCCTTGGGCAGCCACAGAGGCAGGCCGGCTCCCACTCTCGAGGAGAATGTGAATAGCTCCAGTTCCTTGCCTATCTTGCGGTGATCCCTCTTCTTGGCCTCCTCCATCAGGGCAATGTACTCGTCGAGCAGCTTCTTCTGGGGGAAGGTAATGCCGTAGATACGGGTGAGCATCTTGTTGTGCTCGTCGCCCCTCCAGTATGCTCCGGCGATGGAGGTCAGCTTGACGGCCTTGATGACCGAGGTGTCCCTCAGATGGGGTCCGCGGCACAGGTCGGTGAAACTGCCGTTGGTGTAGAAAGTGATGGTACCGTCCTCGAGACCTCCGATAAGGTCGCACTTGTACTCATCGCCTTTCTTAGTATAGGTGTCCATGGCCTCGGCCTTGGATACTTCCTTGCGTACGAAATGCTGTTTCTGGCGGGCCAGTTCTATCATCTTGTCCTCGATCTTCTTGAGGTCCGAGTCGGTGATGGTCCTGTCTCCCAGGTCCACGTCATAGTAGAATCCGTTCTCGATCGAGGGACCGATACCGAACTTGATGCCGGGATAGAGCAGCTCCAGAGCCTCGGCCATCAGGTGGGACGACGAGTGCCAGAACGTGGACTTGGCCTCCTGGTCCTCCCATTTGTGCAGCTTGAGCTCTCCGCTCTCGTTCAGGGGAAGCTCAAGGTCTATTACCTTTCCGTTGAATGATGCTGCAAGTACCTCACTTGCAAGGCGCGGAGAAATCTGCTCCGCAATCTGATAAGGGGTGATGCCCTTCTCGTAGCTTCTGACACTACCGTCAGGAAATCTGATATCTATCATAATAGGATAAATTTTCGGTTCCTTGTTGTTTTTCCAAACTGCAAAATTACTAAATTTGCAGTCAAATCCAACATTTTCCACAATGAACTACAAACTTAACTGGTCCGAAGCCGCCAAATACGGCCTGATACTCGCAAGTGTCTCCGTCGTGATAAACCTTGTGACAAGTCTATTCGAGCTCCCCGGCTTCCTCAACACCATCCTGAGCGCTATAAAATTCTGCGCATCCGTCTACATCGTATACTACGCCATGAAGCGCAACGCCGAAGCCTGGAATTACGTCAGCTACGGGCAATCCTACGGATACGGTATGGCCGTCTGCTCCCTTTCCGCTGTGGTCTGCACCCTTTTTGTGCTGCTGACATACACCGTTTTTCTTCCAGGATCGCTCACCGAACTGCTTGACCAGATTTTCGCCACCTACGAGTCAATGGGTGTAGCGGGCATGCTCGACTATGATGCCCTGTCCCGCTCGATGCCGGTAATCCTGATTCTTTCCCAATTCATAGGATGCATCATCTGCGGCCTGATCGTCTGTGCAATAGTTGCGGGCATCGCCAAGAAGAATGACTCCAATCCTTTCAGCAACCAGGATACCCAGCCCAGCAACAACGATACTGAAGAATAACCGCCCATGGATCTTTCGATTGTTATTTCCCTCTACAATGAGAACGAGTCCCTCCGCGAACTGACAGAGTGGATAGACCGGGCGATAGCCGGCTCCCCCATTGCAGGCATCGAGTACGAGATACTTATGATAGACGACGGCAGCGATGACGGATCATGGGACACGATTAAAGAACTCTCAGATGTCAATCCCCATATCCGTGCCTACAGCTTCCGCCGCAACTACGGCAAGTCAGCCGCCCTGCAGACAGGCTTCCGCGAGGCCGCAGGCGAGGTGGTCATCACCATGGACGCCGACCTGCAGGACAGTCCCGACGAGATTCCCGAGCTCTACCGCATGATCCGCGAGGACGGCTACGACCTCGTCTCAGGCTGGAAGAAGGTCCGCCACGACAACACCCTCACCAAGAACATACCATCGAAGATCTACAACTTTACCGCCCGCAAGGTCACCGGCCTCAAGCTGCACGACATGAACTGCGGCCTCAAGGCCTACCGCGGCGAAGTGGTGAAGGAAATCGAGGTCTACGGCGACATGCACCGCTACATCCCCTACATCGCCAAGAATGCCGGGTTTACCCGCATCGGAGAGAAGGTGGTGGTGCACCGCAAGCGCAAATACGGGAAGAGCAAATTCGGAATGAGCCGTTTCTTCAACGGCTTCCTCGACCTGATGACGATATGGTTCCTCTCCGGCTTCGGCAAGAAACCCATGCACATCTTCGGAGTCTGGGGCATCGTATCCTTCCTCATCGGCTTCGTCATCGCCCTCTGGCTGATCATCGACAAGGTCGCTGCCCAGGTCCAGGGTCTGAGGTTCCGCTCCGTCACCGACCAGCCCCTCTTCTACCTGGCCCTCGTCGCCATCCTCGTGGGCTTCATGCTCTTCCTCACCGGTTTCCTCGGGGAGCTGGTCTCGCGGAACAGCGCCACACGGAACGAATACAAAATCAAGGATTCAATCGAGTAGAGGCTGCTTATTTGGAAGCAGCGTTGCGGCCGGAAGCGGAAGCCGCAGAGGAAGCTGCGGACTTCTGCGCTGCTTCCTCCTTGCTCAGCTCCGACACCTCGCGCAGGTGCTTTGAGAATTCCTCTTTCGAGATGATGCTGCATGAACCGTTGAAGACAACACCGACCTCTATGCTGAGGCGGGGAGTCCTGAGACTGCCGCTGAAGTTGGAATTGGCCTTGAAATTGACCAGATCCTCGATAAATATATCCCCTTCGACATGTCCCCATATATCACAGCTCTGGGCAAATATCTTTCCTTTTATGCCGGCGGCCTCGCCTATCACCAACTTACCCTTGGTATACACTATACCCTCGAAAGTCCCGTCAATCCGGATGTCGGCCGACGAGGTCATTACGCCTGTGACCCTGGTGCCTTTGGAAATCCTGCTGAGCTCGGCCGCCTGAGGGATTATTTCTGTTTTTGCCATAGCCACTGCAGTTTACTGATGAATGCACTCTCCGTGAGATGCCTCTGCCGCCTCCATTATAGCCTCGCTCATTGTAGGATGAGGGTGAACTGAGTGAATCAGGTCCGATGCGGTCATACCGGTGTTGCGGCCGGCTACGATACCGGAGATCATCTCCGTGACATTGGCTCCTACCAGATGAGCTCCAAGAATTTTATCTGTGGCGGCATCTACGATAAGTTTCACGAAACCGTCTTTCTCTCCTGCCGCTGCGGCTTTGCCTGATGCAAGGAAGAAAAATTTGCCCACCTTATACTCTATACCGGCTTCCTTGACAGCCCTTTCCGTCATACCGACAGACGCGACCTCAGGAGTAACGTAGGTGCAGCCGGGAATATTGCCGTAATCAATCGGCCTGGGGTTGAGACCGCAGATAGCCTCGACGCAGCAGATGCCCTCTGCAGAGGCCACATGGGCCAGCGCCTGGGTAGGAATAATGTCTCCGATAGCGTAGACTCCCTCAACATTGGTACGGTAATATTCGTCCACCTTTATCTTGCGGCCACGGACCATCTCCACTCCCACCTCCTCGAGCCCGAGGAAATCGGTATTGGGAATCACTCCCACTGCAGAGAGCACGGTCTCGGCCTCGATTGTCTCGGTACCTTTCCTGGTCTCTACCGTAAGCTTGCAGAGTTCACCCGAGGTATCCACGCTCTTGACCTGCGCGGCCACCATCACCTTGATGCCGGCCTTACGGAACGAACGGCTGATCTGAGCCGACACATCATCGTCCTCTACAGGAAGAATGCGGTCCAGATATTCTATAAGGTATACCTCTACCCCAAGGCTGCGGTAGAAGAAGGCGAACTCGCTGCCGATAGCACCGGAGCCGATGACAGCCAGACTCTTGGGGAGCTTCTCGGGCACCAGGGCCTGACGGTACGAAATGATGCGCTCGCCGTCAATAGGAGCAAACGGCAGGGAATTGGCCCGGGAACCTACTGCCAGAATGATATGGTCTGCCTCGTAGACGGTCTTGGTACCGGCCTCGAAATCATTGACTTCTACAGTGTGTCCGCTTTTGAGGACTGCATCACCGTGGATGAGGGTTATCTTGTTCTTCTTCAGGAGAAACTCCACACCCTTGGACATCTGGGCGGCCACTCCTCGACTGCGCTCTACCATTTTGGAGATATCGGCCTTTACATCGGAAGCCTCGAAACCATACTCCGCTGCATGACGTGCGTAGGTATAGGCCTGGGCGCTCTTGAGCAGGGCCTTGGTGGGAATACAGCCCCAGTTGAGGCAGATACCGCCTATCTCTGAACGTTCGATGACTGCTACGGACTTGCCGAGCTGAGCGGCGCGGACCGCTGCAACGTAACCTCCTGGACCGGAGCCTACCACTATTATGTCAAATTTTTCCATATCTTATTTTTTATTAATTATTTTCCAGTCTTCCGTGACAGTTCTTGTATTTCTTGCCGGAACCGCACGGACAGGGATCGTTGCGGCCGACCTTCTTCTCCACATGGACAGGCGCGTTGCTCTTGGGCTGTCCTCCATTGGTCACCATGTCTGTCCTGGAGGTGTGCATACGGCTCATATCGGTACGGCGGCGCTCACTCTCGCGAACGTCCTGAGGAGCATTCTCCCGCATGGGAATGCTGGCGCGGAGAAGGAACTTGACCACCTCGCGGCTTATACGCTCAATGACTCCCTTGAAAAGATTGAAGCTCTCGAACTTATAGATAAGCAGAGGATCCTTCTGCTCGTATGTCGCATTCTGTACGGACTGCTTGAGGTCATCCATATCCCTCAGATGCTCCTTCCATGCATCATCTATCATAATGAGTGTGATAGTCTTGCTCACAGCGCGGACAAGCTCGCGGGCCTGGGTCTCATAGGCCTTCTTGAGGTTTACGATTACCCTCATGACCTTGGTACCGTCACCAACAGGTACGGCCACATTCTCGAATTGCTGGCCCTGACGCTCGTAGATGGCCTTGATGACCGGCCAGGCCTGGGCCACCATCGCATCACTGCGCCTGGCATACTCATCTCTGAGCTGAATATTGATCGCCTCCGCAATCTTGTCACGTGAGGCATCTTTGTAAAACTGAGCGTCAAATGCAGGATCTATCGACAGGGTCTTCATCACCTCCAGCTTGAAATCCTCGTAATCCATACTCTCGGAACGGTCTGCAAGCACCTCACAGCAGTCTCCTATCATATTCCTGACATCTACGTCTATACGCTCACCGTAAAGAGCGTTGCGGCGCTTGTTGTAGATCACCTCCCTCTGGGAGTTCATCACGTCGTCGTATTCCAGAAGGCGCTTACGGATACCGAAGTTGTTCTCCTCGACCTTGCGCTGAGCCCTCTCGATAGAGCTTGCGAGCATGGAGTGCTGAAGGGGTTCGCCTTCCTTGAGGCCCATCTTGTCGACCATGGCAGACATGCGCTCTCCTCCGAAGAGACGGAGCAGGTTGTCCTCGAACGACACATAGAACACAGAGGAGCCCGGGTCACCCTGTCGTCCGGCACGGCCACGCAGCTGACGGTCCACACGGCGGCTGTCATGACGTTCGGTACCGATAATAGCCAGACCGCCGGCATCCTTGACTCCGGGACCGAGCTTGATATCGGTACCTCGGCCCGCCATATTGGTGGCGATGGTCACCGTACCGGCCTCACCCGCATGGGCCACTATCTCGGCTTCACGGGCATGCTGCTTGGCATTGAGGACATTGTGCTTAATACCCCTCATACGGAGCATCTTGCTCAGCAGCTCAGATATTTCGACCGACGTAGTACCGACAAGCACCGGGCGTCCGGCCTGGGTAAGCTCCGCGATACGGGCAATTACCGCGTTGTATTTCTCTTTCTTTGTCTTGTAGACGATATCATCCTCGTCCTTGCGGATGACAGGACGGTTGGTGGGGATTACCACCACATCCAGTTTGTAGATGGACCAGAACTCACCGGCCTCTGTTTCTGCCGTACCGGTCATACCGGCCAGCTTGTGATACATTCTGAAGTAGTTCTGCAGAGTAATGGTGGCGAATGTCTGGGTAGCAGCCTCGACCTTGACATTTTCCTTGGCCTCTATAGCCTGATGGAGCCCGTCAGAATAGCGGCGTCCTTCGAGGATACGGCCGGTCTGTTCGTCGACGATCTTGATTTTGTTGTCCATCACCACGTACTCCACATCGCGCTCAAACATGGCATACGCCTTCAGCAGCTGAGTCACTGTATGCACCCTCTCGGACTTGAGGGCGTAATCGGCAAGCAGAGCCGTCTTCTTCTCCTGCTTCTCCTCCGGAGTTAAATTTTCCTTCTCCAGTTCGGCTATCTCATTGCCTATATCAGGGAGTATGAAGAACTTGTCATCTGAAACACTGGCAGCGATAAGGTCATTGCCCTTATCTGTCATCTCCACGGACCTGGTCTGTTCCTCGATGACGAAGAACAGGTCATCGGTAATCAGATGCATCTGCTTGTTGTTGTCCTGCATGTAGAAATTCTCGGTCTTCTGCAGAAGCTGCTTCATACCGGGCTCCGAAAGGAACTTGATAAGAGGATTGTACTTGGGAAGTCCCTTGTGGGCCCGCAGCAGGAGCTTCGCACCCTCAGTCTCCTTGCCTTCTGAGATGAGCTTCTTCGCCTCAGTAAGGAGTTTTGTGACAAGTTGTTTCTGAGCATTATAGAGGTGCTCCACGTAGGGTTTGTACTCAGCGAACTGCTGGTCATCCCCGCGCGGCACAGGACCGGATATGATGAGTGGTGTCCGCGCATCGTCTATGAGCACTGAGTCCACCTCGTCGACTATGGCATAATGATGCTTGCGCTGCACAAGATCATTGCGGTCGATAGCCATGTTGTCGCGGAGGTAGTCAAAACCGAACTCGTTGTTGGTACCGAAAGTAATGTCTGCACGGTATGCGGCGCGACGGGCGGCAGAGTTGGGCTGATGTTTGTCGATGCAGTCCACCCTCAAGCCATGGAACTGATAAAGCGGGCCCATCCACTCGGAGTCTCGCTTGGAGAGGTAGTCGTTGACTGTCACTACATGAACTCCCTTGCCTGCCAGAGCATTCAGGAATACGGGAAGGGTAGCCACAAGGGTCTTTCCCTCACCGGTTGCCATCTCGGCTATCTTGCCCTGATGCAGGACAATACCGCCGATCAGCTGCACATCGTAGTGGACCATGTCCCAGGTGATGGGGTTGCCGCCGGCCATCCAAGTGTGGTTCCAATAGGCCTTGTCACCCTCGATCCTGACGTAATCGTGCTTGGCGCTGAACTCGCGGTCCATGTCGGTGGCGGTAACCTCGATTACTTCCTTCTCCTTGAACCTGCGGGCCGTAGACTTCATCACTGCGAAGGCATCGGGCAGCACCTCGTTCAGCACCGCCTCGATTTCCTCGTCGATTTTCTTGGTCAGCTTGTCCACCTCAGTGGCAAGGGCTTCCTTTTTCTCAACGGCTATGGTGACGTCCTCGAGCTGGGCGCGAAGAGATTTCTTGCGTTCCTCGTCAGCTGCGATCTTATCGTGAATTACCCCTTTTATACGGTCTGTCTCGGCCCTGAGTCCGTCATCAGAAAGTTTGTCGATGCGGTCATAAGCCGCCAGGACCTTGTCCAGAATAGGTTTGATCTCCTTCATATCCCTGTCCGCCTTGGAGCCGAACAGTTTCTTCATTAATCCGTTAAATGATACCATCTAAAAACATTTTTTGTACAACTTACAAAGATATGGAATTCCTTGGAAGATTTGCAAAAAATGTGCTAATGTTACTTACGGTTCTTATCTGACCAGTCTCCGAACCTCCACACAAGCGCCAACTTGAGCTTGAGAGGAGCAAAGCAGCTCATCCTCGAAGTCTGCTGATATACATAGTGTGTGCCTTCCTCATACGGCACAGGAAGATATTCCTCATATTCGGTAAACAGCCATCCGGCACCGATTCCGAACTCGAGGGAAAGCCTCTTTCCTACCGGAAGCATGTATCCGTAGCTGAGTCCTACAAAGCCGCCCTCTCCCCGATATCCGCGTCCGCCGTTCTCCAGGTCATACCACGATCCGCCGGCGAACAGCCCCAGGTAATGCCCGTGCCATGCCTCCCTGGTGGAGAACCACCAGCGGACTTCCGGATATATCGTCGCTATCTGATAGTATCTGTGTTGCGGCCTGATACTCCACCAAGCCACGGCACCCTGCGCCGAGACCGACCACGAAGGAGTAATGAGCCACTCCAGCTCCAGGGACGGCATGAGTGCAGCGTCTGCAAGCAGATTGGTCTTGAGCGCCAGACGGTAGACGGGCAGGTATTCGGGCACGGGCCGCTCTGATATGAAAATAGAGTCATCCGGGGCTGCCACATCCGAGACTGCCGCAGGCACGGTCTCAACCGGAGACACTGACCGTCCGCCGTCCTGCGGCACATATTCCATAACAACCTCGGCCCTCTGAAGCTGAGGGAAATAATGTTCGGTCAAATAAAGAAAAGTACGGCCGCCACGGTAATCCATAAGAGCCTTCTTGCGTCCTCCTGTCACAGCTTTTCCGTCAGAAATCCAGACAGGTATATCACGGATAATCCGCAGCACATCATCCCGTCCTGTGAAATCTTTTCCTGCAGCCAGATTCTCAGCCAGACCGTCCCAGTCCACGCCCTTGCCATCCAGCGTATAGGAGGAGCCTGGCAATGTCCATGATACCTGCTTGCTCACATAGTCAAGGACAGATGACGCCCGGCCTTCAGAAAGCGACTTGTTGAAAACAGAAGAGCCGTTAGGCGATGCCCATCCTTTAATGTAGATATGGAATTCAGGGACCGATGCATATCTTTTCACTGCAAGGACAATGCTCTCAAGTGCTTCGCTGTTGCCTTTCAGCTCAGGCACGATATCCGTACTGCCCTGATTGAAATACACCACAACAGTATCCCTCACAACAGTCTGCGCTCCGAGTCCCATGGCTGACAGCAACGCAAAGGACAGTGAAAGCAATACACGGGACAATCCCTTTTTCATACGTTTTAACTTGCTACTGAAGAGTGCCGGCGAAACGGTCAATCCGCTCGCGGGCATAGTCAGCCGTGATCTTAAAGGTCTTGCGGCCGCTACCGGGCAGGTCGTACATCGGGTCCATCATGATGGCCTCGCAGATGGAGCGGAGGCCGCGGGCGCCCAGCTTGTACTTGAGCGCGGTGTCCACTATCATGTCCAGGACGGCGGGTTCGATGGTGAGCTTGACTCCGTCGAGTTCGAAGAGGTGGACGTACTGGCGCACTAAGGCGTTCTTGGGCTCGGTGAGGATACGGCGCAGGGCATCGCGGTCCAGCGGATTGAGATATGTGACG
>DWYD01000006.1 GCA_019118865.1 Candidatus Coprenecus merdipullorum
GGCCAACAGAGGCTACTCGCTGACCAACACCTATAAGAAGTTCGAGTCGATGGAGCCCTTCCATCCCGACCTGATCATCACCAACTGCCCGGGCTGCAACTACTTCCTGGACCGCTGGCAGTACGTTATCGCCGAGACCACCGGCAAGACCTACGGCGACACCCCCGGCTACGGCATCCCCGTGCTGTCCTCCGAGGAGGTGGCCGCGCTGGTCATGGGCTACGACCCCTGGGACCTCGGCCTGCAGATGCATCAGGTGGCTGTCGAGCCGCTGCTTGACAAGATGGGCGTGCAGTACGACAAATCCCGTAAATACAAGGGCCTCGGCGGCAAGGACCTCGGAGTCCCCGCCAGCCCTGCCAATATCAGAATCTTCTAATATTCATATATGGAAATAAGCAATCAACAGCGCAATATAGTGGTAATCGGCGGAGGACCGGCCGGAATAGAGGCATCCCGCGCCTTAGACGCAATGGGCTATACCGTATTCCTCGTGGAAAGGGATAGCCGCTTAGGCGGACATCTGTGCCGCTGGGACAGGCTCTTTCCCTACGGCACACCGGCGGAGGACGTCCTGAGTCAGCTGACAGCCTCGATGGGACGGATCAAGTGGTTCACTGCTACAGAGGTGACTCAGGTCAATAAACTCGAGAGGGGCTACAATGTCATCCTCTCCAACGGCCTCTCAGTCCTGGCCGATGCCCTGCTGCTGACCACCGGTTTCACCCTTTTCAACGCATCCAAGAAGGAGGAATACGGCTACGGCATTTACGACCGGGTCATCACGAACGCTGATCTGGAGGATTATTTCTCCGGTATACCGGTACCCGCCGTCGACAATCCCCGCCGCATAGGCTTCGTGCACTGCGTGGGCTCCCGCGACGAGAAGGTGGGCAACCGCTACTGCTCCAAGGTCTGCTGCGCCACTGCGGTAAAGCAGGCCTGCGAGATCAAGCAGCAGTTCCCCGACGCGGTGGTCTACTGCTTCTACATGGACCTGAGAATGTTCGGCCGCGGATACGAGGACATGTATCTCGAGGCCCAGAAGAAATACGGTGTAATCTTCGTCCGGGGCCGCGTCTCGGAGGTCTCCGAGGACAAGGACGGGCATCTCTTCGTCAAGGCCGAGGACACCCTCTCCGGCAAGCCGCTCAGGGTCACTCTCGATCTGCTGGTGCTGATGGCCGGAATGTCCCACAACAGGGCCGTGGATCCCATCGCGCGTACCCTCGCGCTCTCCACCATGGAGGACGGCTTCCTCAAGCCCAAGGACTCCCTCACGGCCGCCCAGGCGTCATACTGCACGGGAGTGTTCTACGCCGGAGCATGCACCGGACCCAAGACCCTGCCTGAGACCATGGCAGAGGCCAGGGCCGCCGCTACAAGTATTCACGAATACCTCCAGGAGCAATGATAGACTTCGGATACGGCATATCACCCAGCTCCGCCATCAATCTGGACAAGTTCGACAGGACTAAATTCGAGGAGCTTGCCCGTGAGGAGCCGGACGTGCTCAAGTGCATGGCCTGCGGCTCATGCGCGGCCTCCTGCCCCACGGCCGGACACAGCGACATGAACCTGAGGAGGGTGATCCTGCTGCTCGGACGAGGCCGGGAGGGTGAGGCCCTCAGGATGGTCTCCCACTGCATGCTCTGCGGCAAGTGCCTGATAGTCTGCCCCCGCGGCATCAACACCAGGCATCTGATACTAAGTGTAACTAAAATCTACCAAAAGAAGTGAAAGACAGGTTCATATCAGGATACAACGATTTCGTCCTCCCCTTCGTGATAGGCATGATCTTCATAATCACCTATCTCGTCATAGGGATTATCCGGGTCATCGTGCAGCTGCCGGCCGCGGACCGAAAGAAGTTCTTCCTCTCCCTGATCAATCCCAGGCTCTGGGTCATAAATCTCAAGGACATCATCTGCGACGTCCTCCTGCATACCAAGATATGGAAGCGCAAGCCTCTTCTGGGCTACATGCACTCGAGCATAGCCTTCGGATGGTTCATGCTGATAGTCTTAGGACATATCGAGACCTGGCTATTCGTGCCTGACCGTCTCTCGACATTCTACTACCCCGTGTTCTTCAGGTTCTTCGTGATGGAGACAGACCACACCCTCAAGGGCTCGTTCTTCTTCTTCCTGATGGACTTCTTCCTGCTAGTGGTGCTCAGCGGAGTCTTCCTGGCCATGTTCAAGCGCATCCGCTCGATGATGTTCGGTATGCGCAGGACCACCAAGAACCAGATACCGGACCGCCTGGCCATGTACTGCCTGTGGGCCATTTTCCCCGTCAGGCTCCTCGCTGAGAGCTTCACCGCCGGTATCGCCGGAGGCAGCTTTCTCACCCGCCCGATGTACTGGCTGTTCAGCAACTTCCTGACCAATACCTACCACATCCTGCCGACCTGGTGGGCCTACTCCACCCTCCTCGGCACCTTCTTCGTGCTGCTGCCCTTCACCCGGTACATGCACATTCCCACGGAGGCCTTCCTGATAGTGCTGCGCAATGCCGGCATCAAGGTCTCCCATCCCCGCAAAGGCTACTCCATCGCCCAGATATACTCCTGCTCCAACTGCGGAATGTGCATCGACGCATGTCCGATGATGGGCCAGAAGAAGAACCTGCGCTTCGCCACGGTATATTTCAACCGTCTGCTCAGGCGCCGCAACTGGACCCGCTGCGAGGAGAGCGCGGACAAATGCCTGATGTGCGGCAAGTGCGTCGCCGTCTGCCCCGTAGGCGTGGACTCATGCAACATCAAGCGGAGCCTGAGAGGACTCAGGGCCGCTCCCGCCCCTGCGGACTACAGCTATTTTACCTCCTACAGCCTGCCGGAGGGCGTGGAGAACTCCCAGGAGAAAGTTCTCTACTACGCCGGCTGCATGACCCAGCTCACCCCTGTCATTTCCAAGGCCGTAGCTGCCGTCCTGGACCATGCCGGAGTGGACTGGAGCTTCATGGACCGCGACGGCGGTATATGCTGCGGACGGCCCCTGATACTGGCCGGAAGGGATGAACGGGCGCAGGAAATGATCCGCCGCAACACCGAGCTGATACGGCAGAGCGGAGCCACTACCCTGCTGCTCTCCTGCCCGATCTGCTACAAGGTCTTCCGCGAGAACTACGACCTAAAGGGCATCCGTATCGTGCATTATACCGAATACTTCGACGAGCTCGTGCGGCTCGGACGCATAACCCTCAGGAACTCGGGAGAGAAGATTGTTTACCACGACCCCTGCGAGCTGGGACGCGGCTGCAAGGTGTACCGTCAGCCCCGGAGGGTGCTGAGCGCGGCCGGAGAGCTCGTGGAGGCGGAGAAGCACCACGACGAGAGCATCTGCTGCGGAGGGTCGCTGGGCTCCCTGACATTGTCCTATGAGGACCGCAAGGACATTACCCTGAAGGCCTTAGACAACCTGATGTACGCCTCGCCCGAGAGGATTGTCACCGCCTGTCCCCTGTGCCTGAAGACGTTCTCCCCCTATTCGCCCAGGAAGGTGAGCGACTTCGCCGAGGTGGTGGCTCAGAATATGAATTAATAACAACTTAACGATATACACGCCATGAAGAATTTTACTCCTACAGTGTACTCACTGATGAATGTGGCTACCGGACGGATATTTCCTGACAGCGGCTGGATGCTGGCTGACCCCGAGTCACCGAAGCCCTCGCTGGTGCGCACGGTCTATCAGAAGAAGCAGATAGATGTCAAGGGCAGCGACTGGGGATTCTATCGCTTCGCCGACTGGCTGCCGGTACACCGCCTGCTGCAGGACTCAGCAACTACCGTGACATACAGGAGCGAGGGACTGGCCCGTCACCTCGGTCTGGGCAACCTTTATATTGCATTTTCCGGCTACTGGCCCGAGAGAGGCGCGCTGATGAAGACCTGCTCGTTCAAGGAGACCGAGGCCTATTCCGTCTGCGGCCGTCTGCCCAAGGACTGCAGGCAGATACTGACGGTGGCTTCCGCCGGAAATACGGCCAGGGCCTTTGCAAAGGTCTGCTCGGAGAATGACATCCCCCTGCTGCTCTGCGTGCCGGAGGACAATATCGACGCTCTCTGGTTCGAGAAGCCCATCAAGGACTGCGTCAGGCTCGTCTGCGCACCCAAGGGCAGCGACTATTTCGATGCCATCGCACTGTCGCAGGCTGCCTGCAGCTCGGGAATGTTCATCGATGAGGGAGGTGCCAAGAATGTGGCCCGCCGCGACGGCATGGGTACGACCGTGCTCTCGGCCACTGTGGAAATCGGCCGGATACCCGACGCATACTTCCAGGCCATAGGCAGCGGTACAGGAGCCATTGCGGCCCGTGAGGCCAATCTTCGTCTGCTGGAGGACGGCCGCTTCGGCACGGCTCAGATGAAGCTGCATACGGTGCAGAACGTGCCTTTCCTGCCGATGTACGATGCATGGAAGGCCGGTCAGAGGGACCTGCTGCCATTCGATGACGACGAGGCCCGTCAGAAGGCCGCGATGATCGACGCCAAGGTGCTCTCCAACAGACGCCCGCCCTATTCGCTCGCCGGAGGAGTGTACGACTGTCTGTGCGACACGCATGGAGATGTGTATGCCGTGACCAACGCCGAGATACGCCATTGCGCCGCCATGTTCAAGGAGCTGGAGGGAGTGGACATCTACTCCGCTTCGGGGGCCGCGCTGGCCGGTCTGGAACAGGCAGTGAAGGCCGGTGCCGTGGGCCGCGACGACGTGATAATGCTCAATATCACAGGCGGTGGCGAGCAGCACTTCAAGAAGGACTGCAAGGTGCACTGGCTCAAGCCCTCGCTGGTCATCTCGCCTTCGGAGGACAAGGACAGAATCGTGAGGGAGATAGAGAAACTGTTTGCTTAGTGTTTAATTTTAAGTATAAACCGGTTATGAAACTTTTTAAAATATCTGCCGCGGCCCTGGTATGCGCCGTGGCCCTGACCTCCTGCGGGAATGGTCCCGGGACCGGGAGCACTGCTTCCGAAAAGAGTGTATCAGACATTGTTATTGAGAATATTATGACCCGCCGCAGTGTGCGTCAGTATCAGCCCGTGGCTGTGGGACGCGACACCATGAAGACGATTCTCGAGTGCGGTATCAATGCGCCCAACGGAATGAACCGCCAGTCCTGGGAGATCCGCGTGGTGGACTCCCCCGAGTTCATCAACGGAGTCACTGAGCTCTTCGTCAAGGCCAATCCCCGCGCAGCTGAGGACCCTTCGTTCAAGAACATGTTCCGCAATGCGCCCACCGTGGTATTCATCGCCCACGACCCTTCCTACGACATGTCGCCGATCGACTGCGGCCTGCTCGGAGAGAACATGATCCTCTCGGCCTGGTCCATGGGTATCGGCTCGTGCTGCCTGGGCGGACCGGTAAGGTTCATGAAATCGCCCGAGGCCGCTGAGTACCTGAAGCGCCTGGGCTTCTCAGAGGGCTATGAGCTGCTCTACTGCATCGGATTCGGCTATCCTGCCGAGAGTCCTGCGGCAAAGGACCGCGATGCCTCGAAGATTCAGTTCGTGGACTAACTTCCTTTTGATTCAGTTTCCGATATGACTGGATTCTATACTGTACTGCTGCTGATGGTGTCCAACGTATTCATGACTTTCGCATGGTACGGACACCTCAAGCTGCAGGAAATGAAGCTCATCGACAACTGGCCCCTGATCGGGGTCATCCTTTTCTCGTGGGGCATCGCCCTCTTCGAGTATTCATTTCAGGTGCCCGCCAACCGCATAGGCTTCGTGGACAACGGCGGCCCCTTCAACCTCGTCCAGCTCAAGGTGATACAGGAAGTAGTCTCCCTGACCGTCTTCTCCCTGTTCACGATTCTGGTCTTCAAGGGCCAGACCTTCCACTGGAACCATATCGCCGCCTTCGTCTGCCTGATCCTGGCTGTTTACTTCGTGTTCATGAAATAATCCTACGGATATCATGGCAAAGCAATATTCGGACAAAACCAATGCGGTAATTTACGCGGTGACAGGATGCGGTTTCCTGATATGGGCCCTGCTCGGATATCATGGAACGGCAGTTTTCACTTCCGCGCCTTTTATCATAGCCGTAATCCAGTTCATACTGGCAGGGTTCTATGCAGTCCGGTATATCCGCCTTAGGAAAGCAGCCCGCGAATGAAGTAAGACCACAGGACCCAGGCGTTCTACCAGTTCAGAGCATCACACTCAAATGCCACCAGTCCAAATGTCACTATACATTATCGTTACAACGCATTGATTTGATTTACAATAAATTATGATTTCACTAAAATGTAAAGTGGTAAGCCTGTTTCCTGGAACCTGCTTCAGAGATGCCTGTGAGCTGCCTGCATTTTCGACTATTCGTCACTATACATTTTCGTTACACGACAATTGCCTGAACGATAGTATCTTATATTACAACTAAAATGCAACGTGAAAATATGAGCCAAAACTTATTATTCAAAATACTGTTATCTGTCTTCCTTCTGGCCGGAATTGCCTTCCTGGTATGCGGATTCCTCGGATATGATCCGGGTTACTCTACCGGATCCCTGTGCTTGTGTATCGCAGCCGTAGTCGCTGTACGCAGACGGAGAAGCAAAATACGACAAGGCCAAAATACAGACAGTAATCCTGAGGCATGAACGATATCCACATAAACAACGGATACAGGCTGCGGCCGGCGACGATGGACGAGATTCCGGTCATCTGGGAGATCATCCTGCAGGCCAAGGCGCAGATGTACCGCGAGGGCAAGCACCAGTGGGACGAGAACTACCCTACCGTGCCGATTCTGAAAAACGATGTGCGCAAGGGATGGGGTTACGTGCTGGTACCGGAAAAGAACACTTCGGTTCAGAACGTATACGATGAGGCGGCTCCTTTCTTCAATGATCATACCGGTACGGACAGCGGGACATCCAGACAGGACATCATCGCCTACGGTGCAGTGGTCTTCGACGGAGAATCTGCCTACAAAGGTCTGTGGGACGGTCAGTGGCTGAGCGAACAGCCCTACGTGGTACTGCACCGCTTAGCAGTGGCCGACCGCTGGAAACGTCAGGGTATGGCCGTCCGCTACATGCAGGCAGTCTGCGACCTGGCCCTCTCCCGCGGCATCCGCAGCTTCAAGGTCGACACCAACTACGACAACTTCTACATGCAGCGCGTCTTCTCCCGCCTCGGCTTCACCTACTGCGGCCGCATCCGCTACGATGCAGGGGAGCGCATGGCCTACGAAAAACTGCTGTAAACACAAATAACAAATTTTTCCTACATTTGTTATTTTATTGAACGGAAATATGCAAGCCATGGCCGACGGAACACCACAGGGAAATATTATACTTTATCAGACCGAAGATGGGCAAAGCCGGATAGATGTCACCCTCTCAGGCGATACAGTATGGCTTACCGCAGATCAGATGGCCGAACTGTTCCAGCGCAACAAGTCCACCATTTCAAGGCATATCCGCAATGTCTTTGAATCTGGGGAACTGAATCCGGATTCAACTGTTGCATTTTTTGCAACAGTTCAAAACGAGGGAAACAGGAAAGTAGAACGAAACATAGCATACTACAACCTCGATGTAATCATCAGTGTCGGCTACAGGGTCAATTCCCACCGTGGCGTACAGTTCCGCATCTGGGCCACGCAAGTACTGCGCGAGTACCTTGTCAAAGGCTTTGCCATGAACGACGATCTTCTGAAACGCGCCGGCGGAGGCAATTACTTTGACGAACTCCTGGCACGCATCCGGGACATCCGCTCCTCGGAAAAGGTATTCTATCGCAAGATTCTGGAAATCTATGCCCTAAGCATAGACTATGACCCGAGAACAGAAGCCACGCAGAAGTTCTTCAAGACAGTCCAGAACAAGATGCACTTCTCCGCTCACGGACATACTGCGGCGGAAGTCATTTACAGCAGAGCCAATGCCGACAAGGACTTTATGGGGCTGACATCATGGACTGGTGCATTGCCGAAACGAACTGATGCCGGAATCGCCAAAAACTACCTTTCACCCAACGAACTCGATACCCTGAACCGTATCGTCAGCCTTTACCTTGATTTTGCTGAACTCCAGGCCAAGTCTCACAAACCGATGTATATGAAGGATTGGATTCAGAAACTTGACGAATTCCTGTCACTTTCCGGCAAAGAGCTACTGACCCATGCCGGGACAGTCTCTGCAGAAATCGCGAAACATAAGGCAGACTCCGAATACGACAAATACAGCAAACGGATACAGTATGAGCTCTCTCCTGTGGAAATCCATTTCATAGAGAGTTTTGAAAAGGAAGTCAAGCGGTTGAAAAAGTAAGCGGCAGCTCTGGGAAGACAGCAACAATGATGCAACAGAACGATATAGATAATTTCTTCCGCCCGATAAATACGGGCATGAAGATCCAGCGAAAAACTGCTTGTAAACATGGAACAACGGGACTATATCAAACGGCAGATTGAGCAGATCGGCATTTTGCTCGGACGGATGCTGAGCACCCTGCTCGGATTACGGTCCGGCGGAGACACCGGCTCTGCCATCCAGCAGATATGCGGAGAACTTAAGGACGAACTGGACATAGACATAGATTTACTAGCCTCAGCAGATGCTGAAACGGTAATCAAGGAATTGCAGACCAAGGGTTTTGATTATGACCTGCTTATAAGGCTGCGTGGCGTAATTGACAGCATGGCGGCCTCTCTGCCTGAAAACGACCGGCGCAGACACTCCCTGACCGCTCTCTCCGATAAACTCGCCGCCGGTACACAGGCCGCCTACTCCACGGCTGATTTCTCCGATTTCCAGTAAATCATTCCTTCAACTTGGCTTTAAGGCGTGAAGTCCGGTTGTACACCACGCTTTTATCTTTGCCCAGCAGGACTGATATCATTGTAGGGGTAAAGCCGGCCGAGAGGTAGCAAAACAGCCTGATGTCCTGTTCAGTAAGTTCCGGATGTTTCTCCCTGACTTTTGCCACTATCCCGTCCTGCGAGGCATTCAGCCAGTCTTCCAAAGTCTGCAGAGCCTTCCCGTCATGCCGCAGTCTGCCGATTATCCCCTCCACCTCCCGTACAATTCCGTCCCTAAGTCTGTCCGTACTTTCATAGACATAGTACTGCTCGCAAAGCCTTTCCAGAATAGCGAAGTCAGAACTTTCAGGCAGCGGCGGTCTTTCCATGCTGTGTTTTCGGAAAGCCCTGAAATCCTGAATGAACGACTTAATGTCATTGTACGAGATTTCTTTGTACCTGCCAAAACGTATGTTTCCTATTAACCTGAAATTAAAAAGCCGGCCTCTAATCAGTTTTAAATCCTCCGGAGCATTAAAAATCTTAATCTTCATAATTATGCGTTTTTGCAAAATTACGGAATATCTCCCGGTATTCACTATCAAGACAATAGAAAAACCTATCTTAACGTGATTTAAAAACACTAATGATCAATCATATACACAAAATCATCCAACAAAAATCTATCTTGTTCGTATTCTGTATCTGATGCGGGCAATCCAGTACTGTTGTCAACGGTAAGTACTGCAGCACTTTAAAATCGTAGTACCCTGATTTACATGGTATTATGATTATGGCGCGTGCTTTTCGGCTGGTTGTGACAGCGCGAAAAGATCACCGCCTGTCTGCAACTATCTGATTATCATAAGACTGTAAAAACACACCGCTCGCATACTTACCGTTAAGGATTTTACCAAATGGTAAGAGGAGTTTCCGGCATAAAGTGTACTTTTGCACCGCAAAATATAATACACGGATATATGAACTGGATTATTCTTTTCGTTGCAGGACTTTTCGAGTCCGGATTCGCTTTCTGCTTGGGAAAGATGAAAGAGGTTTCGGGCACCGCGTGGTGGCTGTGGGGAGCCGGATTCCTGCTGTGTCTTATTGCCAGCATGACCCTTCTGGCCAAGGCGGTACAGACCATTCCCATCGGTACGGCATATCCGATATGGACCGGCATAGGCGCAGTGTGTACGGTGATTCTCGGCATCATATTCTTGCACGAACCGGCGACATTTCTGCGTCTGTTCTTCATCACTACCCTCATCCTCTCCATTATAGGACTAAAGATGGTCTCTCACTGAGGAAGACGCTATCTGATTCCGGCCCTGATGCGGCTCAGACTCTGAGCCGTTACTCCGAGATATGATGCCAGACATTCCAAGGAAACTCTCTGCAGAAGCTCCGGACGGTTCTTAAGCAGGTCTCTGTAGCGTTCCGAGGCTGTGGTGAAAAGCATTGGGATGAATTTCTCTTCAGTACTCAGAAACTCACTCTCGGCAAACTTGCGGCCCCAGTTAGCGATATTGATATCCTCCAGGAAAAGCTTCTCCAAAGCATCCCTTCTCAGGACATACAGGGATGTGTCCTCGAGGCATTCCACCGTTTCATAGCCCGGCTGACCGTTGACATAGCTTTTCAGCGAGACCACAGCCGCCCCCTCCAGTCCGAACCAGAATGTAATTTCCCTGCCGCCGTGCTCTATGAATGCACGGACAATCCCCTTTCTTACGAAGAATACACTGCGCTCTACATTGCCCGCTTTCAGGATATATCTTCCTTTAGGACAATGGATCTCTTCCAGCTGTCCGGCGAGACGGAGCATGAAACTGTCAGGTAACGGACTGATAGACTTTATAATATCCGGTGCGGTCATAATCTGAATATCTTCTCAATCAGTTGCGAAGATAACCCGATTTCGTTGAAAAATATAATCTCTTGCTTAACTTTGCAGCGATATGGAACAAGAAGCATTATTGAATCTCAGTGAGCAGATGCGGGTGATCATCTCCTGCACTCTGGTGGTCGCGGCGTATCTCGTGGACTTTCTGTGCTGCAAGCTGTTGATCCCGGTGATAAGGAAGATTGCGGCCAGGACGGCATTCAAATGGGACAACTATCTGACCGGAGGCAAGGTCCTGCACAACATTTTCCATCTGATACCGCCGGTGACTTTTCTCGTCGCCCTGCCGCTGCTCTATCCCGGCCAGAACTGGACTTCCTTCGTTACCAAGGCACTCTATATCTACCTTATCGTCATCGGGACCCGCCTGATCAACGAGTTCATATCCTCGCTGTACGCCATCTCCAGCGATTCCGACCTGCTCAGGGACAAGCCCATGAAGGGTGTCTACCAGATGCTGAAGGTCCTCGTAGTCTGCGTGGCCGTCATCCTGACGTTGGGTGTGCTGCTGGAAAGGGACTTCACTACCCTGCTGGCAGGACTCGGCGCGTCGGCTGCGGTGCTAATGCTGATTTTCAAGGATACAATCCTCGGCTTAGTGGCGGGCATCCAGCTCTCGGCCCACGACATGCTGCGTCCGGGAGACTGGATAGTCATGGAAAAATACGGTGTCAACGGTACAGTGGAGGAAGTGACCCTGAACACGGTCAAGGTCCGCAACTGGGACAATACGATAGTAACCGTTCCGCCCTACGCCCTGGTCAGCGATTCGTTCCAGAACTGGCGCGGAATGCGCGAGAGCGACGGCCGCCGAGTAGCCCGTTCCCTCAATATTGACGTAAATTCCATCCGGTTCTGCACCCCGGAAGAGCTGGAACGATTCTCATCGGAAGCATGGACCGAAGGCAGGGTACTGGACGGCAACTCGGTGAACCTCGGTCTTTTCCGTACCGCCACCGAGCATTATCTCAGTACCCTCGCCCAGGTCAATACCGATCTCCGCATCCTCGTGCGCCAGCTCGAGCCCACATCGGAAGGTCTGCCGATACAGCTCTACTTCTTCACCCGCGAGAAAGACTGGGTGGCCCACGAGCACATAGCCGCCGATGTCATAGAGCACATCATCGCCACCCTGCCCCGGTTCGGCCTGAGGCTCTTCCAGAAACCTACAGGTGAGGATATAAAGGCTATAGATATAAGATAAAAAAGACTGACTGTCAAATATCTTGACTTCAGTCAGTCTCGGAATTATAATACTGATAACTGGAAATCCTCAGGGGATAGAGTCCGGTATTACTTCAACAGGTTGAAATCCTTGACATCGAAAACCTCCGTGGATACTTCTCCGAGCCAGCCGCTTTTGGCATTGACACCTACCTGGACTTTTACAAAATCAATATAACGCAGGTCTGCCGGCTTGCCGTCAAAGGTAACGGCATCGCTGATGCGAAAATGATTGTCAGCCGGCGCGGCATTGTAGTTGTCATCCTCTGTAAGGCGGTCTATGCTGCTGAAGTTGTCCACATAGCCCCAGTCGTATGCCGGATTGACCCAGTAGGTCCCGTTGCCGGAGGCATCGTAGTTCCGGGCTTTAAGACAGGTGCCCCGGAGTGTATAGCTGTCTTCCTCAACCCATTCCGGATAATAATAGTCCTGACGGTGGAATGATCCGAGATAATCTATCTCCCCACTGCCGCCCTTGTTGTCGGTCCAGGGGACAGCCATGGCAGGGGCTTCCGGACGATAATAAGTCACGGCATAGTCCTGACAGGTCTCCGCCTTGCCGTACTCGGAACCCTTCAGCTCATACCATGTGTCGTTGGGCAGTCCGTCTCCGTTCTCATCCTGCATGACCCATACTATACCAGGTTCGGACGAGCCGTCGAAAGCATTGCCGGTAATGGCCAGATTATAGTCTCCGTCATTGTCCACGCTGTGGTCAAATCCCACTACGATATATCCTCCGAAACCGCCCAAAGACACATACTGAGTCTGAGCCATCCTCTCCTCCGCATATGCGCAGGCCTCCTCCATAGTGGTTGCGGTGTAATATTCATTGACAAACTGTCCGGGAGCCGGCAGGAACTCATAGACTTTGTTGCAGGATGACAGAGCTGATGCCGAACCGGGACGGTAATATGTTCCCTCTGCCGGACATACATTGACTGCCAGCTTTTTCGTGGCAGTAAGATAGCTGTTGCGCATCTCGACCCTGACTGAATACTGTCCCTCCTCAGAAGCGGAGAAAATATATTCCGTACGCTCTCCATACTGCACCTGCTTACCATCCACATACCATGTGTATACCGCATCAAAAGCATTCTCAACATCCAGTATCCTGAGCAGGATTCTGCGGCCCAGTGACATATTATACTCCGTCTGAAGGAATGTCCATGAGAAATCCACATCCTCAGGAGATTTCACACTAACGGTAAAGTCCACTGCATCGCTGCCATCCTCATTGGCTGTCTCCAGCCTGAGCGCATAATCCCCCAGTTCCTTTCCTTCAAATACCAGCACTGGCTCCGTAGACACCTCCTTCCCGTCCACACTCCATCGGTATGAAGTTTCCAGCGATGATGCCACCGCAGGTTTTAATTCAAGGAAAGAGCCCTGAAGTATCACGAAACCGTCCTCAGCACCCGGCAGAGTTATTTCAGGGGGCGTAAGATCCAGCACATCTATGCGGATATCGGCTTTATCCATACCTCCGTCTGTTGATACTGTAAGCGAAACATAAAAGCGCCCGGTTTCATCGCTGACAAACTCAAGCACCGGAGCGGAGGACAGTTCCTCTCCGCTTTCAAGTACCCATGAAAACACTGCACCCTCATCAGCATTCTCATACTCAGGCGATACAGTTATCTGACGACCGGCTTTCGTGGTATAAATGCCGCTTTCATTGTCAAGCAATATGCGTGGAGCCGAAGGTGTGACGCCGCCCTCCCTGCAGGAGAACAGCATCACCCCGGCCACCGCAATTAAGATCAGACTGTATATTCTTCTCATCATATGTCTATTCAAATCTTACGGCCACATCGTCATAACAGAAATATGCCGGCTGGCTGAAACCGTAGCCATTGTCGCTGTCTCCGGCCACATTGAACTCTATTTTGGAGACTTTTCCGAGAGAGGAGAGATCCCATTTGGTCCACTCCCGGATATTGCCTTCGCTACTGGCCAGAAAAAATTCCGGTTCCTGCTCTATCTTCACTCCTTCAGCATCGTATCCTATGGCTATTACCTTTACATATCCGTCCGGCGTCAGAGGGTCAGTAAGCCCGTTGCCGTTGGACACACAATTAGCAAGATATGTATTCCACATGATGTAAAGATGATCCACCACGCGGGCCACTCCGTCACCGAACTCTATGGACGGCAGGTTCTCAGTCATATTATACGGAGATTCATCCTTGTAACCGAAATGCACGCAGAAATTCTCAGAACCGTTGTGCCCGCCGAAACCAGTCACAGGGTCCTTATAGTACACTGCCAGCTGATGCAGATAGTCACCGTTGGCAATATCAGTCTCGATGTAGTCGGATACTGCATGTCCTCCACCCCAGTAGCACGTCGTTCCGTAATTTTCAGGCATCACATGTTTGAGAAATGTATTGCCGTCATCGTACCATTCGTAATCCGCCGGGCCTGCTCCGCTCTCTCCGTAAAGCAGCGGCCCTCCATATTGGGGAGTATCTATCAGCGAAGACCAGTATTCTCCTTCAAATGTAAGCACACGCAACTCATATTCCACAGCCTTGACACGGAAGGTCACCATAGACACCTCGCCGGTCATGGACTGGAGGCTGAATCCGATCATGCCCTCAGTCTCAGCATACGTATTTTCCCTGGTCGGCGCAGTAACAGTAAGAGTCGTATCCTCCGCCATGGACAGAGTCACCCTCCAGCCGTCCGGCTTACTTACCACATAGGCGAACATTCCGGATATCTCCACATTGTATGTTCTACTACTGCCGTAAAGGTAACTCTCCACTCCTTCCGATGAAAGTCCATCGATATTGAATTCAACGCTTATGGTTTTCGGCACCGATATCCTGGTCCCGTCTGCAAGAATGAATATTACATTGTATGCATCGCTCTCGTAGTCCACATCCGCGATAATCCCGGAGCCGCCGGTTCCCGGCTCTCCGTCCTGTCCCTCGGCAACTATACCTGTAGACTCCCAGTTCAGACCTCCGTCTACAGATATTTCCCACATCTTGGTGTCCGGGTTAATTCTTACCTGCGGGGAGACAGCATCCTCTCCCGGCTGGCCGTCTTCACCGTCGATGCCCTGGGCCCTTATCCTCTGGCCGTCAACTACGAGCCATTCCCCGTCTATAGTCCAGTACCACAGTCCATCAGTATCATCCTGAGCCACGGATATTACCGGAGCATTCGCTCCGTCCTTCCCGTTTGTTATCTCAGCCGTCGTCCCGTCAGAGAAATATATCACATAACCGTCAGTACCGGCCTCTACCCTGTCGATTGTCACATTCTGCCGCAGAGCGTCGACTATCTTCTGTAAAGCATCAATATCCGAATTGATGCCCTTGACAGTCTCTTCCAGCGATGCAATCTTGTCATCGATTCCGTCCAAACGGTCACGCAATTCAGTGTCGTCATACATGCTGCACGCACTTACTGCGGCAGTTACCAGCGCAATAAGCGCGGTCCGAATAATTCTTTTCATTTTTCTAATGGTATTAAAGGTTTATGTGTAAATACTATATGCGCAGGTATATCTCCTGTGGTGACGGACCATTTGCGCTTTCCGTCAGGAGAGAAGCAGTGCAGAGTGCCGGGACTTACATAGTCCTTTGCGTCTGTCACCAGAAACTCTTTTGTCACCGGATGTACCGCCAGTCCGTAAGGTACCTGGATATTTTCATCTGTTCCGTCCGTAATGAAGTTGCGGGTCACTACCTCACGTGTAAGAGTATTGAGAATCGCGTAGGAGACTGTCCAGTCGTTGGTAAGATAGCTGAACTCCGTACTGTAAATGTAGAGAGAGTCTCCGCAGAGGGTCATATTGCTGTTGGGCAGCAGATGAAGGGTATCCGTGCAGATATCCCTTTCAGTATCAATAATGAAGGTCTTGGAAGGAGTATAATAGTAGTCTCCACGGGATGATACGTACAGGTTGCCGTAGCGGTCGGGCTCGAGACGATGCAGGTTGATGCCGACCGGAATCTTGTACATCTCACTGAAGTTGACCAGGTCGATCACGGAGACCGTGCTGTCGTAGTCGGGAACGCGGTATCCGCCTGAATTGGCCACATACAGCTTGTTGCCCACTATGGCCATCTCCTCGGGCTGGTAGCCCACAATGCACGAGTCCACTATTTCCAATGTCGCAGTGTCAATCTTCACGACCATGCCGATGCGTGCGTCCGGGTCAATCTTCACCGGACCGGCATACGCGCTGACGTAGGCGTACTGGTCCTTGAAGGCCAGGTAGCGGCAGTTGGGAACGGCTATCTTCGTTATGTGCTTGACGCTCCGCACGTCCATTACCTCCACGTAGTTGGAGCAGTTGATCACCGCCCACAGCTTGCCGCCGTAGATCTTGATGTCGTTGCCCACATCTCCCAGATCCTTGACTTCATTCGGGTTACGCTCCCCGTAGATGTTGCGGGTGTACACGCCGGTGGTGTAGTCGTAGTAATCCAGGGAGGCCTTGTTGCTGCCCATATTGCCCTCATTGAGCAGGAAGAAGCCGCAGACATCGCCCGAGACGGTGTCCCAGGGATTGACTTCCACCGGCTCAGAGGGCAGCACAGGGTACTCGCCGCGGCAGCCTGTGACTGCCCATGCGAGCGGAAGTATTGAAATTAGCAGAAAAATGGTCCTGATGTTAATTGTTCTCATATTGTAAGGCTTAATGTTATCCTGAAATTGGTGCCGGGCATGGGATACCACTTCACTACCTCGTACTGTTGGTTGAAGATGTTGTTGACCTCCGCAGTAACTCCCAGGTCCACCTTCTTGATGTGGAAGACCTTGGAGAGCGAGAGGTCGCTGGTGTACCAGGGCTGGATGTAGTTGACTGGCACATTGCCGCCGAGCATGTATCTCTCACCGGTATAGACGAAGCTGTAGTGGAAGTCCCATGTCCGGTAGCTGACACTTACGACGGCCGAGCCGCTGTGCAGCGGCACGTAGGGTATCTGGTCGCCGTAGGTGCTGATGACACCCTCGTATCCCTCGTCCTTCTTGGTGTCGGTGAAGTCCTGGGCCTTCTGATAAGTGTAGTTCAGCCTGGCGGATATATCCACCGGACCGAAGCGGAATGAGGGTGTCAGGACTACATCCATACCCCGTATCTCCACGTAGCCCAGGTTGACCATCGTCCATACCAGCTGGTTGGATGTCGGGGTGGCGATAATCTTGTCCTTCACTGTATTGTAGTAGACGTCCACACTGGCCTGAAGTCCGGCAAACCATGAATAGAAGGCCTTGTGGTATGCGGCGCCCACATTGTACTGTGTGGTGTATTCGGGCCGGAGGTTGCGGTTGCCCAGTTGGACGTAGTAGAGGTCGTTGAAGGTGGGCATGCGGAATATCTTCTTGTAGAAGGCCCTTAGACTCAGGCCGACCCTCTTCCACGGAGTGTAGGATACTATCACCGTAGGGGTCCACTCATTCTTGTCGCCGGCCGTCTCCATGTTCCTTTTGCTCATATCGTGGACGTAGGTGTAGAGCAGGCTGGCCTGGGCGCTGAGACCGAAGTCGAAATTGACCGAGGTGGCCGCAGCGGAGA
>DWYD01000087.1 GCA_019118865.1 Candidatus Coprenecus merdipullorum
CTGATGAACTTCGTGGCCTGCTTCGTGGTCATCATCATCAACATGAGGCTAAAGACCTACGGAGGAGACCTGGCCATCGGAGCCTACGGTATCGTCAACCGTATCTCCTTCGTCTTCATCATGATAGTCTCCGGTCTGACCCAGGGTATGCAGCCCATCGCCGGCTACAACTACGGTGCGCGGCAGATGTCCCGCGTCTACGAGGTCCTGAAGAAGACCCTGCTGTACGGTACGGTGGTGCTGACAGCCGGCTTCCTGATAGGCGAGCTCTGCCCCGGACTGGTAGTCTCCATCTTTACCGACGACCCGGAACTGAAGGAAAAGTCGATAAAGGGTATGCGCCTGGTGGTCGGCATGTTCCCGCTGGTATCCCTCTCGATGGTCATCGGTAACTTCTTCCAGAGTATCGGCCAGCCCCGTCAGGCCATCTTCCTGTCCCTGTCCCGCCAGCTTATCTTCCTGATACCCTGTCTGTGGATACTTCCCCTGTTCTTCGACATAGCCGGAGTGTGGGTCAGCTTTATGGTGTCTGACTTTCTGGCCAGTGTCGTAGGTGTCGCATTATTGTTGAACTTCATTAAGAAAAACCGTGCTCATGAACAGCTACAGTCATAATTTCGCCGTCTGCATAGGACGTCAGCTCGGCAGCGGCGGCCGCAACGTGGCGCTCGCCATCTCCCGGAAGATGGGGATAGCGTTCTACGATAAGGAGATAATCAACCAGGCAGCAAAGGACAGCGGACTGGATCCCGAATATTTCGAGAAGGTGGACGAGAAGCCCACCGTTCCCATCCTCGGCGGCTTCGCCGGGATGCATATCCCGTTCTTCTCGGGCGGATATCTCGATACCGAGAGTTATCTGGGCAACAACAATCTTTTCAAGATTCAGAGCCGGACCATCGAGATGCTGGCCGACAAGGGCCCCGGTGTCTTCGTGGGCCGCTGCGCCGACTACATCCTGCGCGACCGTCCGCGGGTGCTGTCAGTGTTCATCACAGCCACGCTGGAAGACCGCATAGAGCGTCTGTCGAAGCTGCTGTCCGTCACTCCTGAGGAGGCCGAGGCCCGGATCAAGGAGTGCGACCGCAAGCGTGCCGAGTACTACAATTACTTCACTTTCAAGAAGTGGGGAGATTCGGCATCGTATGATCTATGTATGAGTACATCCCTCTTCGGAGAGGAAGAGACCGCCGACCGCATCGTATCCATAGTCCAGACGAAAATACTGGAAATGGATACGGCACGGTGACAGCTGTAGACGGTTAATTGAATTCTGGAATTGGAGATTCGGTACGGGCGCTTTGCAGAACAGATGTGAAGCGCTCTACTATTTCTGGGTGCTCAGAAGCGATGTCATGCTGTTCAGCGGGATCTTGGGCAAGATTATAGAGCTGCATGGCTCCTCCGTCCCGGTAGTTGTATATGACGCCTTTCCAGTCTCCCTGAAGGATTGCGCGGCGGCCTCCTTCCTCGTGGAATTCCCAATAAAGATACTCGTGTTCTCTCTGCTCGCCCTTTCCTGTGGCTGCCGGGAGGTAGGATATGCCGTCAGTCACGTATCCTTCCTGAGTGGTGGCGCCGGTAATGTCGGCCAGTGTAGGAAGGAAGTCCCAGAATGCGCTGATATGGTCGGTGGTACGTCCTCCGTCAATGTGCCCGGGCCAGGCCATGATGAACGGTACGCGGATACCGCCCTCGTACAGATCCCGCTTGATTCCTCGAAGACCTCCGTTGCTGTTGAAGTATGCCGGATCCGCTCCTCCTTCGATGTGGGGACCGTTGTCCGAGGTAAACACTACTATTGTATTGTCGCTGATGCCTAGACTGTCCAGCAGTCCGCGGATTTCTCCTACTTGACGGTCCAGAACATTAACCATTGCGGCGAAGGCAGCATGGCAGTGCTCTTGTGAGCCGTAAGCGGCCAGTCGATATCCGGGTCCTCCGTCGCAGCCGCGGTAAGATTTTTCAGGCTCGAACTTTCCAATGAAAGGTTCGATTTCCTTTTCAGGCAGACGCAGCTCTGCGTGGGGAATAACAGATGTGTACATCATGAAGAAAGAACTGTCGCTGTTCTTGCGGATGAAGTCGAGGGCCTGCTCGTGGATGAGGTAGGGGGAGTAGTCGTTCTCTGCGGTTCCCTCATTACCGGCAAGCATTACCTTTTCAGTGTTGTGCCAGAGATGGTAAGGATAGTAATGATGAGCCAGCCGCTGGCAGTTGTATCCGTAGAACTCGTCCACGCCTTGGTTTTCCGGCGCTCCTTCCGTAGCCGGTGCGCCAAGGCCCCATTTGCCGAAAACTCCAGTGACGTACCCCTGGGACTTCATCAGGCGGAATATATTATAGGTGTCTCCGGGAATTGGATACTGGCCTTCCACGGGTAGTTCCTTATTGCCGCGGATGGGGGTGTGCCCGGTATGCAGTCCGGTAATAAGGGATGAACGGGACGGTGCACTCACCGAGGTGCCTGCGTAGTGGCGGGTGAATATCACACCGTCAGCGGCAAGTGAATCTATGTTCGGAGTCTGGAACCTCTCCTGTCCGTAGCAGCTCAGGTCTCCGTAGCCGAGGTCATCGGCGATGATGAATATGACATTGGGGGCTTTTTGCTGCTGTTCGGATTCCGTGCAGGCGGCCAGAGGCAGCATTCCGGCGCCGAGGACGATTAATTTTCTCATGGCTATAAGAATTAAATTACAAATATAATAAAAAACCGGCTGGAGCCATTGCCCCGACCGGCTTGTGTATCTAGAGTGTTATGGATATTACTCCTCGTTGAGTCTGAGATGCTGCACGTAGATAGCTTTCTTAATCTCATTTCTTCTTTTTACGGAAGGTTTCTCGAACTGCTTCCTGTTGCGCAGCTCGCGTACCACTCCTGTCTTCTCGAATTTACGTTTGAACTTCTTGAGAGCCTTCTCTATATTTTCGCCTTCTTTGATAGGTACTATAATCATTTTTTACCACCTCCTTTTATTAGGGCTGCAAAGGTAGATATTTTTGTTAAATTTGCAAATAATTTTGGCCATTATGAGATATAATTTTGATGAGATAATCCCCAGAAGGGGAACCGGTTCCCTTAAATGGGATGCCTGCCCTGACACCGATGTGCTGCCGTTTTGGGTGGCTGATATGGATTTCAAGACGGCGGACTGTATCCAGGAGGCGCTGATAAGCCGGGCTCAGCACGGCATATACGGATATGCCGCCATACCCGACTCCTATTTTGAAACGGTTATAAACTGGTTTGCCTCCCGTCACGGTTGGAGGATAGAGCGGGATTGGATTTTGCCTGTGTCAGGAGTCATACCGGCCCTGTCTGCAGTCATAGGTGCATATATGCCTCATGGAGGCAAGGTCATGGTACAGTCACCGGCCTATAATCATTTTTTCATTTCTTTGGAACAGAACGGCTGTGAGGCTGTCTCCGCCGAGCTTGTCCGCGTAGGCAATACCTACCGTATGGACTTTGAGGCCTTGGAGGAGAAGGCCTCCGATCCGGATATATCCCTGATGATACTCTGCAATCCCCAGAATCCGGTGGGCCGTGTATGGTCCCGCGACGAACTGCGGAGGGTAGGGGAGATATGCATGCGGCATGGGGTGACGGTCGTTTCTGACGAGATTCACTGCGAGTTGGCCGCTCCTTGCTATGCCTATGCGCCCTTTGCCACTGTAGGAGAGGAAATTGCCCGCAATTCCATCATCTGCGTTTCGCCTACGAAACCCTTCAATATGGCCGGCGTGAAGATAGCCAATATCATCATCCCGGATTCAGATATTCGCGAGCGTGTGCGCAAGGTCGTGGAGCAGCGGGAGATAAGCGGTCCCGGCCCCTTCGGCATAGATGCCCTGACGGCTGCCTACAGCGAGGGTGGCGCCGAGTGGCTGGACGAACTCAATGTCTACATCTCCGACAACTATGAGTATATGCGCGGGTACATCGAGCAATACCTGCCGGCCTTCCCCGTAATGAAACTCGAGGGCACCTATCTGGTATGGATGGACTGCTCGGCCCTCGGAATGACCTCGGCGACTCTCGAGGAGACCCTCAAGGCTGAGGCCGGGATATGGCTCAATGCCGGAACGATGTACGGTCCGGGCGGTGAGGGGTATATGCGCTGGAATCTCGCCTGTCCCCGCTCCATCCTGGAGGAGGGCCTCCGACGTTTCAGAACATTCGTGGAAAAATCGAGAACCAAATAGGACGGAATGCCCGAGGAGTTCCTGCAGTATATTGCTGCCCAGAGGCGGTATTCCCCCCGCACCTGTGCCGTCTACCGCGAGGCGCTGGAGGCATTCTACCGCTATGCCTATCCTCAGGACAATGCTCCGGGGGCGGGCGCTCTCCCGGCTCCACTGTCCCCGCAGCAGCAGCTTGAGGCGCTGACATTCAGCAGTATCCGTGGATTTGTGGCATTCTCGATGGACGAGGGTCTGTCGCCCCGTACCGTCAATCTGCGGCTGTCTGCCCTCAGCAGCTATTGTTCCTGGCTCGTGCGCCGCTCGCTGCTGCCCTCCAATCCGGTGCGCCGTATCGCCCGCCCGAAGGAGAGCCGCCGCCTGCCGGAGTTCTACACGGAGATTTCCCTGGAGCATTTCTTCGCCTCGAAAGGTCTGGACGGGTCGGGGGAGGCCTGCGCCCGGATGAGCCTGCACGACTACCGCAACGGGGTGATGATGCTGGTGCTCTACGCTACGGGAATGCGCCGTTCGGAGATAGTGGGGCTGTGCCGCAGCGACTTCGACCCGGGGAGGAAGGTGTTCACGGTGCTGGGCAAGGGAGATAAAATGCGGGAAATTCCCGTTCCGGCTTCCGTTTGTCAGGAAATTTTACTATATTTGGAGAGAATTAGGAAGGAGTTTCCGGAAGTTCCTGAAGGCGGGAGATTTTTCCTGACCGACGCGGGACAGCCGATATATCCGGAACTGGTGAACGAGACGGTGCATGAGGAACTGGACGGGGTAGAGGGCTTCACCGGACGCAAGTCGCCCCACGTGCTGAGGCACTCGCTGGCCACCCACCTGCTGAACAGGGGGGCCGACCTTAATTCTATAAAGGAGATACTGGGCCACTCCTCGCTGGCAGCAACGCAGGTGTACACCCACAACTCCTTCGAACAGTTGAAAGATACTTATTTAACCGCTCATCCAAGAGCTAAAAACGGAGGTAAACATGAAGATTAACGTTCAATCGATCAAATTCGATGCAGATCAGAAACTGCTCGACTTCATCGACAAGAAAGTCGGCAAGCTGGAAAAGTTTTTTGACAACATCATCAGCTGTGATGTCGCTCTCACGGTTCAGCCTGACCATGGCAAGACAGTAAAGGTGAGACTGGGCATTCCCGGAGATGACCTCATCATCGAGAGGACAGCACCTACATTCGAGGACGCGGTTGTGGACTGCGTCGATGTCCTCCAGGACCAGATCAAGAAGATGAAAGAGAAAAGATTCGGCAAATAATCGGGCTCCAAGGGATTGATGATTTTTAATAATATCAGAAGGGGCTGCCTGTTCAGGG
>DWYD01000088.1 GCA_019118865.1 Candidatus Coprenecus merdipullorum
TAGTAGGTTTAGGTTTTAGTACACAAGGAAGGGGTACCTGTTGTAGCAGAGGGGTGCCTCTTTTTTATTTTGTCAGGTCAGTCAGATGCTGCATTTCTAGACTGCTAATTCCTGCCGTTACTTCCGTTCACATTCTCCGCCGCCTTCCTAAAGAGATACGAATGATGCGGCAATGGTAAGCAGAGAAGCACCTTGCAAATACAATATGCTGAATATGTGAAAGTTGTGATTTTAACGAGAGATTCTAGTCGCTATCCAAGGGCGCGGCAGGAACATTGGTTTTCTGCAAGCCACTGATTATCGGTTGGTTACGATATGGTACTGCTTCCATAGTTACCATTGTGCCCGTCATTTCAGGGAAGATGCTGAGCTGGCCGTCCGGAACGACACACGTTTTCGCAGGTGCGCCGGTATCTGTCGTAATAAATCACTATATTTGTAGCTAGAATTAAAAAAACAATCCGAATAATGAAATTCTTTCTCGACACAGCCAATCTGGACCAGATCCGCGAGGCCTACGCCATGGGCGTACTCGACGGAGTGACCACCAACCCTTCCCTGATGGCCAAAGAAGGCATCAAAGGCAAGGAGAACCAGTATAAACATTACATCGACATCTGCAACATAGTGGGCGGGGATGTCAGCGCCGAGGTCATCGCCACCGACTACGAAGGGATGATCCGCGAAGGCCAGGAACTGGCGGACCTTAACGAGCACATCGTGGTCAAGCTGCCCTGCACCGAGGCTGGCATCAAAGCAGTGAAGTATTTCTCCGGCAAGGGCGTGAAGACCAACTGCACCCTTGTATTCTCTGTCGGACAGGCCCTGCTTGCCGCCAAGGCCGGAGCCACCTATGTATCTCCCTTCGTAGGCCGCCTCGACGACATCTCTGAGGACGGCATCGGTCTCATCGAGGAGATCGTGGATATGTACCGCTACTACGGATTCGGCACCATGGTACTCGCGGCATCCATCCGCCACACCCGCCATATCATAGACTGTCTCAAGGCCGGTGCCGACGTGGCCACCTGCCCTCTCCCCGCCATCAAGGGATTGCTCAAGCACCCCCTGACCGACTCCGGGCTCGCCAAGTTCCTCGAGGACTATCACAAGGTAAACGGTTAGTCCGGCACAACCATGAGCAACAGGATAAAAGAACTGCTCCTGCCGCTGCTCGCAGCCTCTCCTGCAGCAGCGGCTCAGGCGCAGCCGGATGCTGACCACCCGCAGAATTCCAGGCCCAATCTAGTGATAATCTACGCTGACGACCTGGGCTACGGAGACCTGTCCTGTTATGGAGCACACCGGGTCAGCACCCCTAATACAGACCGTATAGCCGGAGAGGGCATCCGCTTTACTGACGCACATGCAGTCGCCTCGACCAGCACCCCGTCGCGGTTCTCCCTACTTACCGGCATCTATGCTTTCCGCCAGGAGGGCACCGGAGTGGCACAGGGAGACGCTGCCAGCATCATTCATCCCGATACATACACTCTGGCCGATATGTTCTCGCAGGCCGGCTATGCCACGGCAGCCATAGGCAAATGGCATCTCGGCCTGGGCTCCGAATCGGGAGCTCAGGACTGGAACGGAGAACTGGACATCACCCCGGCCGACCTGGGCTTCGGCACTCACTATATCATGGCCGCCACCGCCGACCGGACTCCGTGCGTATTCATCGAGAACGGACGGATAGCTGACTTCGACCCCTACGCCCCTGTAGAAGTGAGTTACAAAGGGCCATTCGAGGATGTTCCAGACTATCACCGGACTCCTGTCTCGGAACTCAAGCTACGTTCTTCCAACGGCCATGACAATGCGGTGGTCAACGGTATCGGCCGCATCGGCTATATGAAGGGCGGCGGCAAGGCCCTGTGGAAGGATGAGAATATCGCGGACTCGATTACCGCCCATGCAGTAGAGTTCATCCGGGAGCACAGCGACGGACCGTTCTTCCTGTACTTCGCAACCAACGACGTACACGTGCCGCGCATGCCCCACGAAAGGTTCCGCGGCAAAAGCCCGATGGGGCTCAGAGGCGAGGCGATTCTTCAGTTTGACTACAGCGTAGGCCAGATTCTCGATGCCCTCGAGCAGGCCGGAATACGGGACAACACCATCATCATCCTCACCAGCGACAACGGCCCTGTGCTGGACGACGGCTACGTGGATTCCGCCGCTGAGCTTGTCGGAGACCACAGCATCACCGGAGGCCTCCGCGGTAGCAAGTACAGCGCCTACGAAGGCGGCACCCGCATTCCCGCCATCATCTCATGGCCCGGACGGATAACACAGCCATCTGTGTCCGGCGCCCTCATTTCCCAGATAGACCTGTTCCGTTCCCTTGCCTCCATCATCGAAGCAGAGCTGCCCGAAGACGCCGCTCCCGACAGCCACGACCTCTCGGAAGTGCTTCTCGGCGCAGACACTACCGGCCGTAACTGGATAGTCGAATGGTCCTACACCCTCTCAGTCCGTACCCGCGAGTGGAAATACATCGCTCCCAACGACTACCCCAAATCCCTTTCCTGGTGCCCCGGCATCAAGACCGGCACTGACCCAGCCCCCCAGCTCTACCGCCTCCCCGACGAGCACACAAACGTAGCACCCAGGCATCCGGACACTGTCGCCAAGCTGCAGAAACTATTGGAAGAGATTTTTTGACTCCCGGGCGTCTAATGCATATTTTCGAACTGGAGCATGAGCATACCAGGCGCAATATCCTTGAAAATCACTTTCTTGTCGCGGTCAAGAAGATAAACTGAAGGTATGGCGCGGACATCATAAACGAGGGCGTCACGTATGGTGAGATCGTGGTTGTACCCTGTAATCCAGGAATCTGGATAGTCTGTCAGCCCCATGCGCCATTCTTCCAGATCCTCATCTATGTAGATACTCAGCAAAGTCATACGGCCGTCATGCTGCAATGCCGTGACAACCGGTGAGTTACGGAGAGTAGAGATAATTTCGCGGCAAGCAGGACAACCGGGATTGGAGAAAAGCAGCAGAGTGTACTCAGTGTCCGTATCGTAGAGACGGTGATGCACTCCGCGTGCATCGGTATAAGAAAAATCCGCAGCAGGCTCCCCCGGGCGATTGTTCATGCAGGTGCTAAGCTGCTGCTGATAATATGCACTGTAATGCTCCCCAGTACGCCTGGTCCTAAGAATGCTCTCCAGTACCGGTATATACAATCCCTCGTTACGCAGTTCCGACAGAGGATTCCATAGAGCCGATTCCATCACGGATGTCATAAAATCGTATATCCGCCCTGTCGTGTCATTGTCCAGGGAGGCCTCGGCCAATGACATCAGCCACACCTGAGCCTCCAAAGCCTGCTTATAAGGTATCGACCACAGAGCGATGATATATTCGCGCGCAGCTGCAGTCATATCTTCCCGGCTCACTCCACCCAGCAAAGTGTCGGGAGCGTCTGTCCAGACCTTGGTAGAATCAAAATAACGGTTCCAAAAATGAGCGGCAGCATATTCGGCAGCGTCCTGTCCGGACAGCATAGTTGGAACGGTGACATATGGGAAAGCCTGCGGCCCCATACCTTCTCCGGCCGTCTTACTGCCATGAAAATTGCACCCGCTTATGAAAGCGGGCGCAACTGACAAAAAAAGTAAAGTTATGAAAAAAGATTTTTTCTTATGCATTGTTGACCTAAGAGGATTCGAACCTCTACAGACAGAACCAAAATCTGTAGTGCTACCATTACACCATAGGTCAATCATTCAATTTAAAATGCAAAGATAGGCAAAATATGAAATAAAACAACAGCATTGACAACGAACGGCGGAGACCCGGGACCGGGACTCCGCCGTCTGCATATCTGCCGCACAGTCGCGGCATGTTGTCCACCGTTACTCCTCGTCCACCACGCAGACCGCTACGCGGTTCTTCTCGGGGGTGTCGTAGGGATTCACGGTCGAGCCCTTGTAGTCCACCGTGATGCGGTCGGCGTCGATGCCTGCGGCCTCAAGGGCGGCCGCTACGTTCTCAGCGCGCTCCTTGGACAGCTCCATGTTGTAGCTCTCGCTTCCTGTCTCCTTGTCGGCGTAGCCAGTAACGGTAACACGCGCGGAGGGGGTCGCCTTCAGAACGGCTGCTATCTCAAGGACTTTCGCACGCTCGTCGTCCAGAAGCTCGCTCTCGTTGAGCCTGAAGAACACATTCTCCGTCACGGACTCGAATGCTGCCGCCTCAATGACGGGGGCAGGGGCTGGCTCCACCTCGGCTGCGGGCTCGGCCTCAGAAACCGGAGCCGGGGCGGGAGACGGCTCAATGGGAACCTCCTCCGACGCCTTCTCCTTCTTCAGGCCGATCTTGAAAGTGAAGCCCGCTAGCGCGCCAAGCTGCCAGTCCACGGCGCTGCCCTTCTTCGAGTTGAAGCGGTCGCTCAGGAAGTTGCCGTTCAGCTCGATGTTGAAGTGGACTGCGTCTGTCAGGCGCACGCCCATCCCCACGCCGAA
This sequence comes from Candidatus Coprenecus merdipullorum, assembly GCA_019118865.1. GTDB lineage: Bacteria > Bacteroidota > Bacteroidia > Bacteroidales > UBA932 > Coprenecus > Coprenecus merdipullorum. The sequence goes on from DWYD01000088.1 coordinate 4,476, forward strand.
GCGGCCCACGGGAAATACCCTGCTGCCGTC
>DWYD01000089.1 GCA_019118865.1 Candidatus Coprenecus merdipullorum
TTTCTTCTTCCTAAAATTATTTGTTTTAGTATCTAATTCAAGATGTTATGTAGAAAAATGTTCCTTTTTTCTGCAGTCCGAAGTGGGCCAAAGATAAAATTATTTTTAAAATATCCAAATCGAGCCATATGAGGATGATAGCTTTTTAAGATTCCTAGCACACTCTGTAAAATTCCCACGTTTTTTTGATACTGAGATTTAAACGAAGGTTTTTTATGCCTCCGGCCTTCTGGACAGACGGATTTTCCGTATGTCCTGTTTTTATCACTAACGACTTAGCTATACAGTATACATATGACTAGACGATTGATACTTATACTAGGGCTGGCGCTTTCGCTCACAGGCACGTCCACGGCACAGACCTTTGCCGTGAAGACCAATATCGTGAGTGACGTCACCACCACGATCAACCTTGGTCTGGAAACATCCCTGCATCCCAGATGGACGCTCGACATATCCGGCGGATACAATCCCTGGACTTTCGCCGAAAACAGGAAATGGAAGCACTGGATCGTACAGCCCGAAGCCCGTTTCTGGACATGCGGTAAGTATGACGGGCACTTCTTCGGGTTACATGTACACGGCGGAGCGTATAATATAGGTAATCTTCCGAATTCCATACGCTTCCTCGGCAGCGATCTGTCCCAGCTGGGAGAGCACCGCTTCGAAGGATGGTTCGCCGGTGCGGGTATCGCATACGGGTATGCCTGGATTCTTGGCCGCCACTGGAATCTGGAGGCCGAAATAGGCTTCGGCTGGGCCTACACCCGCTTTGACAAGTACGACTGCGTAGAGTGCGGACTGAAAAACGAAAGCAATGTCCCCCACCACTATATCGGGCCGACCAAACTGGCGGTCAACCTCGTATATGTATTTTAACTTAAAATCTGAAGGGTTATGAGATCTGTCAAGAAAACAGCAATATATATAATAGGTATAGCAGCGGCTTTCCTCCTTCCCGTGAAAGCCCAGTCACAGGAGACCGCAGGCGCTGTCAGCGTCAACAAGCTGAACATCAGCGCCACCGATGACTCCGTAACTGTATCCATGGAACTTGACTTTTCCTCGCTGGAACTGCCGTCCAACCGCGCGATATACCTTAATCCCGTGCTGAAAGCCGACTCCGGCACATACACCCTGCCGTCAGTAGCCATAATGGGCCGCCGGCAGTATTTTCAGCACCTGCGCAATTCCAATGACGGAAGGTTGACAGCTCTCCGCCGCGAGGACGGCCAGGCACAGAGATACCTCTATAAATACACACTGCGAGTAGACAGCAAGCCCGATTGGGTGAGCATCAGGCTCGACCAGGACTCATGCGGATGCAACCAGAAACTGCTCGCCGACCGCAGCATAATGCAGGCCTCCAGAGACTTCTCCGACTACATCCCCCGCCTCGCCTATATCAGTCCGCAGGCCGAGGTCCGCAAGACCAGACATGAGACAGGCACCGCATACATCGACTTCCCTGTCAATGTAACCGAGATCCGGCCTGACTACCGCGACAACCGCCAGGAACTTGACCGTATCGCGGCTTCCCTAGACACCATAATCCACGACTCAGACATCATCATCACAGGCATAGCCCTCACAGGTCATGCTTCACCTGAAGGACCGTACAGCCGCAATGTCACTCTGGCCGAAGACCGTACACTTGCACTGCTCGACTACATCCAGCACCATTACCGCCTTGAGCGCAGCATCTTCTCCTACGAGTTCATTGCGGAAGACTGGGAAGGACTCAGAAAGTTTATTGCCGGCAGCGGCATGGAGGACAGGAATGCACTGCTGGCCATCATAGATGACGGCAGCCTTGAACCGGACGCCAAGGAAAACAAGATACGTTCGGATTATCCCGCCGCCTTCCGCTATCTAGTCGACAGCTGCCTCCCGTCCCTCAGACATACCGACTACATCGTGGAATACACCGTCCGCGGCTTCGATGTCGAAGAGGCCCGCCGCATCATCTGGGAGCGTCCCCAGAAACTGTCGTTGCAGGAAATGTACGCCGTAGCGCAGACTTATGAGGAAGGCAGCGCACCATACAATGAAGTATTCGAGATCGCCGTACGTCTTTTCCCCGACGATCCTGTAGCCAACCTCAATGCAGCCAACTCCGCACTTCTCCGCGGAGACACCGCCGCAGCCGCCAGATACCTGGCCCGCACCTCAGACTGCGGTGAGTCGATGCTCGCCCGGGGAGTCCTGGCCATCATAAACGGTAACTACGACGAGGCGGAGCGGATGCTGACCCGCGCATCCGGTATGAACATCCCCAATGCCGAATACAACCTTTCGGAACTCAGAAGAATAAAACAAAATAAGTATTAACTAACAGCTAAACAAAACAAACATGAAACTAAGATTTCTATCATGTGCGGTAATCCTCGCAGCGGGGCTGACCGCATGCAACAAGGAAGAGAAGGGAGGGATAACCCCGTCTGACGTCGAAGCCTACATGACACTGGAGCTTGTAGGGCAGGGCGGAATGACGAAAACGGATCCTGGCGAATCTGGAACGGATGACGGAGAAACTTGGGAAAGCTCCATCACAAAGATTCTTATTCTGCTGTGCGCCAATGAAGAGACTGAAGCACCTGATCAGGGAGATCAATATGCTCCTGGAGATATCATCGAAATTTACGAAGTGGAGAATTTCACTTCAACAGGCGAAAATGGAGTTAAAACTCCTATAATCGAGACCAGGACAGGTATATACGATGTCTATGTCGTTGCAAATCCCCCTGAAAATTTCATCACAATCACTGAGGATATCAGCACAAAGACCATAACTGACATTACAGAAGAACTGATGAAGTCTCAGTATGCCAAAGACAACAACTTCCTGATGTTCAGCGAATGCAGCAGCCGCGATTCCAAAAGTGGCTCTAAAATTGTAATCTCCGCTGAGAATGATTATGAGAACCCTGCCACATGCGAAGCCATCAAGCTCGACCGTCTTGAAGTAAAAATAGAATCAACAACAAGCACTAGTGTTAATATCGTTGGCGTCACTGATGAATTTGAAGCCATCACTAAGGTCGAACTTAAAGGATTCAAACTGCTCAATGGAGCCACATCGACTTACCTCCAGCAGGAATGGACCAACACTGAAGAAGAACAAGGGACTTCGGCTCCATGGAAAAATACCCTCATTACTCCTCACTTGAATTCAGGTTCAAGCCAGAACGATGAAGTGCCCGGATACTACAATCACCTCTCCGACTTCAGAGTCATAACCAAGCAAGACAATGATTACACTGAGGCTAAGGATATGTATTTCAGCATACCGTCCTATAATGAGACATCTTCCATCGCCGCAATATACTGCATGGAGAACAATCCCACTTATAGCCAGGACAGATATACCGATGCTCTTAACGGCAACACAACCGGCCTGATTTATCAGTGGAAAGCCACCGTTACAGGCAGTGATAAATTTGCCGGAGAAAACTGCTTCTATGGTTACGATGGGAAATATTATGAAACCTTAGAGGACCTTTTCAAGGAATACCCAGGAGTTTTCGGTGCGACAAGCAACACCGGTGATGATAATCTTAAAAAACTTAGTGATGCTCAGAGCGAACTCACCAATGCTTATGCAAAATCTGCTGTCGAGGAGAGAGAAAAAGCCATCTCTGATTTCAGAACGAAATACAACATCAAGGTCTATACCGAAGGTATCATGTACTATACTTACTACATCAAGGACCAGAATTATACACAGGATCCTGATGGAGGTACAAAATACGATCACTATTATTCTGTTATGCGCAACACTATTTACAGCCTGACAGTAAGCGCTCTTGGAGGCATAGGCACCGATATTCCCGGTGGATGGAATCCTGATTCTGACCCTGAGGATCCCGTTGATCCCACAACCGTATACATGACTGTAGAGGTAGAAGTAAATCCTTGGGTTCTCAGCATTCACGATAATATCACCCTCGAATAACCCCGAACCACAATGCGAACACACACCCGCATATCCGGCTTACTCCTTTGTCTGTGCGCTGCCGCTGCTCTGGCCGTCTCCTCGTGTATCAGGGACGACCTGAGCGGGTGCGGTGTACAGGTGGAGTTCCGCTATACCCACAACATGGTGGGAGCGGATGCCTTCTGCCAGGAGGCTGACTGGGTGCGGCTCTGGGTCTTCGACTCTCAGGAGCGCCTTGTAAGCGAGTATATGGAGGATGTGACGCCGGTTGAGAACGGAGACTACAGTATCCGCATTCCGTTCCTGTCAGCAGGAGACTATACCTTTGTGGCATGGGCCGGGAGCAACGAGATCGAAGGAGATCCCGCTTATTTCGAGTTTCCCGACCTTCAGCCCGGCGACCCGATAACTGAACTGACCGCCCGCCTTCCGCGTACCGATGATGGTCACCACTATTATCCCCTCAACTCCCTGCTCAACGGCAGTGTGAGCACAGGCATCTCCGGTGAGCTGCAGATTGTCACCATGGAGATGATGAAGTGCACTCACGACATCCGCGTCATCCTCATGCCATTGCAGGATGATGCGGAGATGGAGGCGGATGACTTTCATTTCCACATCGAGGACATCAACGGCACGCTGGCACATGACGCATCCATACACGGTGCAGACAGCGTCATCTACAGGCCCTGGCGCAAGGAAGTATCTGTAAGTCCTGACCCCACGTCCAGGACCTCGACCATAAGCAGCGCCATGATTGCTGACATGAACACATCCCGTCTGGTTCAGGAGACCGGACCGCGCATGATCATCACCGACACCGAAAGCGGCAACAGGGTGATGGACATCGACCTGACCTGGTTCCTGACACTGCAGGCCATAGGCGAGCGTCACCAGGACTGGAGCGACCAGGAATATCTCGACCGCCAGGATACCTATTCCATGACATTTTTCATAGACATGGACACCAGGACATGGGCTCAGACGCGCATCATCATCAACGGTTGGGTCATCTCACTGGAAGAAATTGAGCTTTAGAATACATGAAAATAAAAAGATCCATATCACCGATATCACCCGCGATGCTTCCGCTGATGCTTTGCGTATGCGCGCTGTCGCTGTGCGGCTGCAGGAAGGACCTTTACAATGAGGTTGACCACGGAACGGACGGAAAGATCTACGACTATTCCGTCCGGATAACGGTACAGGGCGAATTGACCAGAGGCCCGCTGGATCCTGAGTATGGGGAATACACCCTCGGCTTCACAGAAGCCGAAAGTGCCATCAACTCCCTCACTCTCATCATGATGAGAGTACTGCCCGATGGGGCTGAAAAGTTCGAGAGCTCTCAGACTAAGGTCATATCGGAAACCGATAAGGGTGATGAATTATACTCTATCGATTTCGATCTTACCGGCTACAGCGGTACCAAGCGGTTCTACCTAGGAGCCAACATGAAACAGGAACATATCGGAGCATTTACTACACCTGACAGGATATTCGATACCGGCATCGGAACTGACGGACACAACATAGTGGAGAAGCTGATGACTGTAAGTCCGGATGACGGCAGCGGAAGCGACATAGTCATGACCGCCTATATCACCCAAAACGATGGTTCCCGGGATATCGACCTCACCGGCGATAATCCGACAGTAATAATAGACAATCCCGTAAAGCTTACACGCACAGTAGCAAAGGTACTGCTGACCTGCACCCCTGACGGCAGTAACAAAAACTATGTCAATGCCGTAGACTCCAAAGACAAAGGTCAGAGTGACAGAACGGAGACAGGCTGGATCAGGTTCGACAATGTACGGTATATCCTTAACGTACTCAACCGCAAGACATATCTGGATTATAGAGTGGAATCTGACGGCAACAGTGAATGGCTCACGGACCCCAACTATAAGATGAGCGACTGGATAGAATACCGTGGTGAAGAGACCGGACGATACGGTCTCCGAGATCTGGACGCCTACCGCCGGGACTTCTGGTATTACGACACTCAGGAAATGGTGGATATGCTTACGGCAGAAAACGGCATACAGCCATGTACGCGCCGTACCGCCACAGTCTATGATAAAAATAACATCGAAAAAAACAGCAGCACACATTACACCGAAGGGCTTTACTGCACCGAAAACATGATATACAAAGACAAAGACATGACGTTCAGTAATGACCCCAATGGTGAGCTCTTCGAGTCCGCCAACAGGTTCGTCACCACACACATCATAGTAGGTGCCAAATACACTCCAAAAAACATCTGGACAGTGAACGGCAACGGGGATCTTACTGAGGAGACAGCATCAACTGAAAAGCAGGCCACCGATATTCTGGACAAAAGTCTCACTCCAGGCGAATACCAGAGCGGAACTTTCTGGCAATGCACCGAGGCCATCAAAAGGGATGACGGCACTATCCTATATGCAGAAGGTGACTATTTCACTTACTCCGGACTGGCCAGACTGCTGCAAGAGCATCCTGACGCACATCTCAACCGATATGACGGAGGATGGGGCTACTACTACTCCAACATCGACGGGGAAGATGACAACAACGGTCACCTGACCTACGACGGACTGGAGCGCTGGGGCGTTAAGCGCAACCATTACTACATCCTGAACGTAACCGAAATCGTGGCTCCCGGCTCACCTTTTCCGGGCAACGAGCTTATGCGCATCCATTCAGAACTGATCGACTGGATAGACCAGGGAGGCTCCGAAATAGATATCGACATCCCGCAAGAATCAGAATAATGAACAGATTTACGACATACATGACCGCCGTACTTCCGGCACTCGGACTGACTGTCGCCACAGGCTGCACCATTGACAACAGAGAGCAGCCTGTTACAGATGACACCATGCGCCTGTACAGCGGCATCAACAGCACCGGCGCAGAAGATGCTACCGGTGCCGTTTTCCTGTTCTGGGATTTTGGGGACTGGCTGAGCCAGGCAGCAGATCCTGTTCCTCTTCTTGTCAAATATCCCGACGGAGACATCAATGACTACAGCCGTCACGGCTCCCCATATAATACAGGCGAGCTTTATCCTGACGGCAATCTGAGAGTTGTGGCCACCGGCTATGCACCGTCATCTCTCGATCCACAAAAAAGAGAGGACGGAACCTCCAATTATGAAATTCTAATACCCCAGGACGGCGGCGGGCTGTGCGAAACAGATATCCTCACATCTGTCAGGCCGATAGTCGCTTCCGCCTCACTGCCATTTGACCGTGCGGACGGAGAGACACTTCTGTTCATGCATGCCCAGTCACAGGTGATCTTCAAGGCCAAACTGGCCGAAGACATGGGCAAATTCATCCAGAAAGTACGGATAAAGCTAGACCAGCCTATTGTGGGAACACGTGTCATATGGAGCCGCGATAAGAGCATATACGGCATCGAATCTGTACAGGAAGACATCGCTACCGGTACGGACGGAACCTACACCATCACGCAGGAGGGTGACAAACAGCTTTCAAAAGAAGATATTGTCGATATCGGCAGCGCGTACATCGTGCCAGGACAGACTTCGCTAAATGTTCTGATTACCGTTGAGCGTTCGGACAAGGTCGATTTTACATCTTATGAAGAAGTTTCCTTCTCTGCACAGCTGCCTTTTGAAATATCCAGGAACCATGCCGATTCCGACATCGATGTAGACGGTTCCATGAAAACGGAGAACACACTGTATGCCAACGAATCCTACACCTTCACCCTCGTATTCGGAGAAGAAAGCATAGAACTGACCGGCAACCGCTGCGAGTGGGAAAACGGAGGCTACCTGATAGTACCCATCTACCCCACCGTTAACTAATCTTACATACAATGAGAAAATTGCAACACATATACTCCTGGTTTCTCATACCGGCCTGCACATCGACTCTGCTGGCCGCTGCCGGCTGTTCCCTTGACGAAAGGACATCCGTTCCTGGAAACAGCGCGGTACTAACAGCTGAGATGTGCAGTCCCATGACCAAAGCCGAAGGGGCTGACTTCGCTGAAGGCACGAAATATCTGTTGTTCGCTGCGGAGACAGGCTCTGACAACCTCCCTAACTGGACTGACCCACTGCGGTACGCTGAAGAAGGCACTGAACGCAACGACCACACCATCGACTACGGAACTCCGCTTACATACGGGGAAAGCCCGCTTAATTTTTACGGAATCACTTACGGAAATACTACTGTCCCGGGCTCTGATGAAGATCCTGCAGTGACAATCAGCCAACAGCCGGAAACTCCTTTCATCACCATCAGCAGCAAAGACCCCCTCCCCGACCTGATGTACTCCAACAACCTGACCTTGTGTACAGTCTCCGACGGCTACCGCCTCCAGATGGACTACCGCCATGCCTTCAGCAAGATCAAATTCATGATCGTAAAGCAGGATGAGTCGGACAAAGACGAGGACGACAGGAAACTGAAAGATGTCACTCTGCAGAAAATACAGATTACCGGTACGCATGCTGAAGGTACCCTGAATATCGTAAACGGGGCATGGACACTTCATGAC
>DWYD01000090.1 GCA_019118865.1 Candidatus Coprenecus merdipullorum
CGGAAGGATAATGCCGCGCAGAAGGTCTGTAGAGAGGGTGCGGCAGAAAAGGTGGTGCCGCAACGGCAGAGAATCGCGCGTTTTGCTGCCGTTGTGGAAGAGGGACGAAAGCACAATGCGGCACAGAGGGCCTGTAGTGAGGGTGCGGCGAAAAAAGCTATTCCGCAACGGCACCGAATCGCGGAAAACGGTGCCATTGCGGAACAGTAAAAGGAATAGAGTACCACCAAACGCTGCTACCGCCCGTAGTCGTAGACGGCCTTGCGCTGCGCATCACGGACGTTCTTGACGGGCACGAGGGTGAAGCCCCAGGTGTAGTCACGGTCGGCGGGGAGCTGGTACTGCGGCTCGGGACGGTCGCCCCAGCTGTCGTAGCCGGCGACACCCTGCTGGCGCATGTCGACGCAGACCTCAACGTAGTCCTGCGGCACGATGTCATTCACGTGGTGCATACGGCGCAGGACGTTCTTAGCCTCGGCTGGATCCTTAGAGGCGATCTGCTCGGGGGTGAAGTTGGGCCACTGGTAGTCGTGCTCCACGGCCTCCTCCGAGTCGAAGTCCTCCACAGGATTCCTCAACGCGCTGAATCCAATCGTACCTGCAGACCCGCACACAGTCCCGGAAAGCCCGTAACCGGAAGCATCCAGTTCAGACACTCCGGCCTGGTCTCCGGCACAAATATCGGCAGCCACCACCATCAGCCCGCTGCCCCCGCCGTAGAACGCCGCCCAGCGGGTATCGCTGCGATGACCGTTCTCCTGAGGACGCACATAGGGGAAGTACATGTCCTCAGCTGTAGAGGTATACAGCCCGACCAGCGACCCCCTGTTGCGGTCGATATAGTTCTCGCCGGGTCCGCGTCCGTACCAGGTCACATCGTCCATGCTCACAGGCAGACGGAAACGCACACCGATACGGGGCACCTCAGGACGGGCCTTCAGACCCACGCGGGATTCCTGGCCCGGAGTATAGGTCGCGGTCAGAGTAGCCTCGGAAACTTCGGACGAAACCTCGGGCATCAGCGCCGGAGTAAAATGCAGCCGGGCATCCACCACCCCGTCGGGATGCACGCGGTACTCGGCAATATACCGGTTGCCGGCCGCCAGCAGATATTCCACCGTCATCACGGCATCCGCACCGTCCATGACAGCCGACACGGAGCCGACCTTCAGCTCCCGCGAAGAGGTCTTCCAGATCTGCAGCCGCTTGGGAGCCCCATTGCCGTAGTCATTGTCATTGGGCCCGCGCCAGAAATTGGGACGAAGTCCGAAGCCGTCGGCAAAATACTCGACCCCACGCACCTTGTAGGAGGTGACGGCAGCCTCCGAGCGGTCGAACACCCATTCCACCGAAGATGAGGCTATCCGCACCACGCCCTCCGACGACACGGAATCAATCGACAGAGCCGGTCCGCGGCCCTCGGCGTACGCAGGACGCTCCCCGCTCACAGGGAAGGCTATCTGGTCCGAAGCCAGCACATGCCCGGCGGGGATACCCGGAACACCGGAGCGCTGCTTCATATAAAGGTTCAGAAAATACTCCACACCGGAGCCGTTCATGGCAGGCAGCTCTATCGACACCTCGGCGGTATCCTGAGGAGCGGCATCCACGGAAAATTCCCCGGAAGCGGCTGTCCGTCCGTCAGCTGTCAGCTCATACTCAAAGTCATACGCACTCAGTGAGGTAAAATAGAAGCGGTTCACGACCTCCACGGTCACCCGTCCGTCAGCGGGCATCGAGGCAAATGAGAGCCGCCCGGTGGTCAGGACACGCTCGGCCGTAGGCTCATCGACATAGCCGGAAGGGAGGAATGCGGCATTCTGGTAGGCATGCTTGACCTCCGTCATTCCGGGATGGGGGTTGCGGTCAGGATTGACAATACCGTTGCAGAGGAAGTTGCCGTCACTCGGAGCATTCTCCCCGAAGTCCCCGCCGTAGGCCCAGAAGCCTCCGTCACGGTCCTGCCACAGGCCCTGGTCCACCCAGTCCCAGATGTATCCGCCCTGAAGGTTGGGATAGCGGTAGATCTCATCCCACTGCAGGGAGAGGCTGCCGGAAGAATTGCCCATGGCGTGGGAATACTCCGAGGGCACTACGGGACGGTCGCTGCCGGAGCGGCCTATCGCCCGCAGCCATTCGGCGCCGGGATACTGCGGCACGTACATGTCGCTGTTCCACTCCCACTGCGCCCTCTCGTAGCAGACGGGACGGTTCATGCCGGAGAGCTCGCGGTCCTTGATCCAGAGGTAGGTCTGGTAGAAGTTGTAGCCGTTGCCGGCCTCGTTGCCGAGGGACCAGACGGTGATGCAGGGGTAGTTCTTGTTGCGCTCGTACATGTTTATGGTACGGTCCATGTGGGCTGCGAGCCATTCGGGGTTGTTGCCGAGGGTTCCGCCCTTGCGCAGGTTGTAGTACATGCCGTGCGACTCGATATTGGCCTCATCGTAGACGTACAGTCCGTACTGGTCGCAGAGCTCGTAGAAACGGCGGCCCTGGGGATAATGGGCCAGACGGACGGTATTGATGTTGTTCTGCTTCATCAGCTCCAGGTCACGGCGGATCAGGTCCTCGGTGACATAGTGGCCGGTAAGGGGATTGTGCTCGTGGGTATTGACGCCCTTGAGCTTGACGGGCTGGCCGTTGACGTAGAAGAGCACGTAGGGACGGCCCTCGGGAGAGAGCTGGCCGGAGGGCTTGATCTCGAACTTTCTGAAGCCCACGTGATAGGGCACGGTCTCCACCGCCTGTCCGTCGGCATAGACGGTCATGGTCAGCCGGTACAGGTCCGGATGCTCCGCCGACCAGGGCCTGACGTCCGGGATACGGCTCTCGAAGCGCACCTCCGAGGTACCGCCGGCATCCAGGCCGACCTCCTGAGCCTCAGACCATACCACAGTCCCGTCCGGTCCGGTCAGGGTCCCGCGCAGCACGGCCTCGGAGCCCTCCGCAGCGGTATTCTTCAGCACGGCCCTCACCGACAGCAGACCGTCGGTATAGGTGTCGTCCAAAGTGGACACTATCGCGAAATCCTTCAGCGCGGCCTCACGGGGCTGGCACCACAGGTACACATCCCTCTCGATACCGCTCATCCGCCAGAAGTCCTGGCACTCCAGATAGGAACCGGTGCTCCAGCGGTAAATCTTCAGCACCAGAGTGTTCTCGCCCGGCACGAGATAGTCGCTCACCGCAAACTCGGCCGAGGTCTTCGAATCCTCGCTGTAGCCCACCTCGCGTCCGTTCAGGTACACATACACGCCGGACTTGGCCCCGTCGATGTTCAGGAATATCTCGGAGCCGTCCCAGGACTCGGGCACGGTGAACTCCCGGCGGTAGACTCCCACCGGATTGTCCTCGGGCAGTACGGGCGGCGTAGGATTGCGCGGCTTGAACTCGTAGCCGTGATTGGTATAGATAGCCGTACCGAATCCCTGCACCTCCCAGTTGCCGGGCACTTTGATATCGTGCCAGCCGGAAGCGTCCACAGCAGGGTCGGTGATATTCTCCGGAAGGTCGCGGTAGGCATCCACGAAGTAGAACTTCCACACTCCGTTGAGCAGCAGGTAGCGCGGGCTGTTCTCGTAACGGTACGCGGCGGCGGTCGCCGAGTCCGGATAGCTCATGAAGGCCGCGCGGGGATATTCCCGGTTCACCTCCACAGTCTGTACGTCCTGCCAGTAAGGCAGCCGGTCCTCCTGTCCTTGGGCGGCCAGTACCGCCGGACAGAGCACAAGTGCGAGAGAAATCAGTGTATTCTTCATAACCGTCATAAATTAAAAAAAGGCTGTGTCGAAATGCTTCAACCACAGCCCGTTATTTCTAAAGTCTATTTGGAGGTGTGTCAGAATGAGTAAAATGCAAGACGTCGAAGTTCACGTGGCTGAAGATGCCGCAGCAGTTTGCTCGTTATGACACGCCGTAAATTACATTATAGCGTTGGCCTTCAGGCAGGAAACCACTGCCACTGCCACGAACACCAGGCAGATGATGGTAGCCACGATGTAGGAAATCACCTTCAGGCGGCCGATCCATATATTGTTGTTCCAACCGAGAGTGTGGAATGCGCTCCAGAAACCGTGGGTCAGGTGCATCCACAGAGCCACGAACCATACGATGTACAGGACGGTCACCCACCATGAGCCGAAAGTCTCGAGCAGCAGTCCGTAGGGATCGGCGAGCTGGTCGTGAGGCACGCCCTGGAACTGCAGCAGCTGCATGTCAGCCCAGAAGTGAGTCAGGTGGAAAGCCAGAAGACCGAGAACCACGATACCGAGGATGAGCATGTTCTTGGCTGCCCAGTTGTCGGCCTGGCTCTTGTTGGCTACGGCGTAGCGGTTGTTGCCGCGGGCCTTGTAGTTGGTCCATGAGAGGTAGATGGCATAAATGATGTGGATAATGAATCCCGCTGCAAGGATAGGCACCATCACCGTGATGATAGGCAGAGCCATGAAGTCGCAACCTGCCCTGAAAGCGTCGGCGCTGATGAGGGACAGACCGTTGATGGTCGCATGCAGGAGGAGGAAGATTATCAGGAATAATCCCGTTACACTCATTATAAGTTTTTTCCCGATGGAAGAAGTAAAAATATTAGCCATTGTGTGTTGTTTTTGTTTTTCGCGGCAAAGATACAATAAAAAATGAGACGTCAAATGGTTTATTGATGATTATATCTGTCTACTTCAGTAAATGTATATGTCTGTATCGACACATAGCCATAGCGTCCGGTATAGGACAGTTCATAAGAGGAAATGTCGCAGATGTTGTGGTCCGAAGGCACGAACACGTCATCGTCCGTATTCTCAATGTCCCCAAAGTCCAACCTGTGGACAACGGTATCCCTCCCGTCAAATACTATAAGGGCATGATCCAGCTTGTATCCGGAAATCTTGCCTGAAGGCATGGCAACGGGGACCCATTCGAAAACAGGGGGCCTTTCTTCAAAAAAAGATACCGCCGAATCTGCCTTGAGACTGAACACCTCCAAGGTATCGTCCGGAAAAGGATGCCCCACTGACAATACCTTTATATCCGAACCGCTTTTGTTTTCATAGGCAATTGTCGCAGAAAGCTCATAAGTTATTAACCGTCCGTTACGGCAACTGCACAGCAGTCCTGCCGCCAGAGCCGCAACCGCTAGAATGACAACTTTTTTCATCATTATTCATTATTATAACAATTAAGTAATATCTGAAGATTTTCAATTGTAATTCCCTTTTTCTCGTCTTCATGGGATGAAACATAATCCCTCAGTTTTTGCTCCACTACACTGAAAGACGATGACGACAATATGATATCCTCCAAAACCGAAATTGGAATCTCTGATATTTTATCATCAGGTACGCATGAAGCTTCATTTTGATTATTCAAACTATAATACTCACTTTGGTTATAATCATCCATCAAGTCAATAAAAAAAGGAGTATATGTAACACTTGTTTCGTCTGTGTAGGCAAATTTCCAATTTTGGAAATTATATTGCCCATCAGGTTTAATTAGTTTCCTATATGCACTCAATGTATCATTTGTTCCTATCTGAATAATTTTAATCGGAACAGATACATACTCATTTAACATATCCCTCACTCCGAGGTCTTCGTATTCATAGTCGGTCAGATGAACTTGCACACACCTTGCCCAACTTTCCAACAATCTATTAGGAGATCTTTTAAAATTACTTTTTGAATTCATATAATGAGAAGCATGTGCCATTTCATGCGAGACAGTGCTATATATTGATGAAAGATCCCTATAAGCACCATTGGATCGCTTTCCATATATTCTTATACTTGGAAATATTCCAAATGTCAATTGCTGGATATAATATCTAAAATCGCCATAAGTTCCGTCACCACTTTTTTGATAGTATGCCACTTTTACTTTACCAAAACTATTACTTGGACGAATGAGGCCATTTGTAGTACCATAGTAATATCTCTGATTACAGTATATCTCAATGATTTGCTGTCACCATTCGGGATATTGAGATACCAAGGGCCTTTCCTTTTACCGCTGTCATTATAGTAAGCCTGAAGGACACTGCCATCTCTAATATCCCACTTATCGCTTTCCCATACTATTTTATATCTTACTTTAGCTGTATACGACTTATTACATGTAAAATAGCCGAATTCGTCCGTATATCCAACTGAAACCTTACAGAAATTATTTACACGTACTTTAACATTTTCCAATGGAATTAATCCATTCACAACATTGTCAAATGCCATGATTCTACCACTTGGAGTCCATGAGGAGGAGCCTTTTGTCAATATATCTTCATCAGCATTTCCTGTAAGCTCAAACGACATCAATTCCACAGCTTCAAAATCAGAAATATACGAATCTACGTTTACTGATGTCTTTCCTACCACATTACCACTTTGCAATTCAATACACAGACTATCCAAGACATCGTAGGAAATAGATATGGAGTTATTTATACTAAACCAATCCGATGCTGATATAGATGCATACTGCCATGTCGGCAAACTGTCTGCAATACCTGGTTGACGATAATAGTTGCCCTCTTGCAATATCTCATAATCAAGAGGATGATCAAACAATTCCAAACCGTCATATTCTTCAAGCGCATTGAACTCTTCAACTGTCTCTGGCATAAATTTCACATAGTAGTGCGTGATTTTAATTTCTGATATCGGGAAACTTGGCTTTGAACCCTGTTCTTCCAATGCCTGATACGCATTACGCATATTATTGATTGTATACGGATTTTCAAGTTTATCTCCCAACACCATAGGTCTATCAAGGTATGAGAAATCTGTTGATTTTGTATCAACAATTACTTCTTCTGAATCAGATTCAATATCGAATCCCATGTTGTCCAGAGAACACGAATGTAAAAAAGATAGGAAACCATTAAAAAGAGGATAATAAAGTTTACTTTCATAAGTATCTGCTTTAAGTTGTATATAATTTATCACATTAATCAAGCTACTCACCATCTTATGGTTTCAGGCCTACTGAATGCCACTGGCAAATACGCAACAGGTTCAACGGATTTTACCGGAATGCGTCTGCAAGTTAAAAAAAAAAGCCCAACCTCCAAATTCCAGAAGATTTTATATGAGTTTTTTATGAGGCATCCTCTTAGGTTTATGTGCTCCGCAGTCCCGGAAGGTGGGGACGATTACGCCGATCCATCACCACCTTCCGGAGGAGCGAGGCAGCCAGTGCTGGAGGGAAGGAAGGGGCAGCCGCCTGGAATGGAGAGACTGCCGTCCGGAGGTAGAGACAACATTCCGGGAGGTGAAACCGTTTGTTATTTTCGCAATCTTTGAATACTTTTGCTGAGTCTTATATGAGCGATTTTTGTCAAATACGAATACAGGACTGGGAGCTTTTCTCCGGCAGCAGGCGGCCTAATGAAGAAAACGGGCCGGGCGACGTGATCGCAGGTCAGTGCTGCGTGATCGCCGGGCCGTGCAGTGTGGAGAGCAGGGACAGCCTCATCACGGAGGCCCTCACCCTTAAGAAAATAGGAATCAATGTCCTCCGCGGAGGCCTGTGGAAGCCCCGCACCCACCCCGGCTGCTTCGAGGGAGTGGGAGAAGAAGGAGTCCGGTGGCTCCGTGAGGCCGGAGAGGCCGCAGGCATGAGGACAGTCACGGAAGTGGCGACCGCCCGGCACGTGGATGTCATCCTGAACAATGGGATAGACGCCGTCTGGATCGGGGCCCGCACCACAGGCAACCCCTTCCTGGTCCAGGAGATAGCCGAAGCCCTGCGCGGCACCGGCACTCCGGTATTTGTCAAGAATCCCCTCGTCCCCGACCCCGAGATCTGGAGCGGAGCCATCGAGCGGTTCGTCCGCTGCGGGATGGACTGCGTCTGCGCCGTCCACCGCGGATTCCATTCCTATGGGGAGAGCATCTACCGCAACCCTCCGTTCTGGCAGATACCCGTCGAGCTGCGCCGCCGCTTCCCCGGCCTGCCGCTGCTCTGCGACCCGAGCCACATCACCGGCCGCCGCGACTTAGTGGAGGACATTTCGCGTCAGGCATTGATCCTGGGATTCGACGGACTGATGGTGGAGGTACATCCCGACCCGGACCGGGCCCTGAGCGATGCCGCCCAGCAAATTACCCCGGAGGCCCTCAAAGAGATGCTCGGCCGCCTGAGGATGCGCAGCAGCTCCACCCCGGACGCAGAGGCCGCAGCCGCCATAGACGACCTTCGCACCGGCATTGACC
>DWYD01000091.1 GCA_019118865.1 Candidatus Coprenecus merdipullorum
CCATTATATTGTGTGACCGCACCATATGGAAGTCTGACGGCTCAAGAAACATTGGAGTCTTGCAGGTTAAGGTATCAGGTGATTCTAAGAAAAAATGAGTTGTTGAGGAAAGCAGGTTACGGCGATTTTCAGACATCAATAATATTTTATTTATTGAAATTCAGGCGCTATGGCCTAGCCGAGGTTGTCCGTGAAATTAATATCGGCATTAAATCTCATGCAAACTTCTTTGTTGGTTCCTCTCAATGGGGTAAGAAAATATTAAAAAGGATTCTACATAGGCGATGAATGTCCTGATAATATCGCGTGGTTATCCTAGAAAAGGAGATCCTTTATTCGGAAATTTCGAGGCTGAACAGGCACGAGCTTTACAAAAAGCAGGTTGCGATGTCACGGTACTATATGTGGATTGGAGACCGAAATCGCCAATAAAACGCAAGTTCGGAATCACCAGTTTCCATGATGGCTGTATAAAAATTTATGGAATATTCCTATTCCCTTTCCCTATAAAGAGTTTTCCACGCTTATCCATTGTATTGCGGCAGAAGCAATGTTCGTATTTATACAAAATCATTCGTAATAAGATTTCCCGTCCAGATATTATTCACGCGCATTTCCTGTTCAATTTGCCATTGGCTGCGTATATTGGGGAAAGATATAGTATTCCTGTAGTTGCAACAGAGCACTGGAGCGCATTGATGGATCCGGGTAATCCTGCATATTTGGGCATATATTCCCGCTACTATAAAAGGACGAAAAATATAATAAGCGTATCAAAAATTTTGCAAAAAGCAATTATGTCGAAATGTGGCATAAGTAGTTCCGTTATATATAATATTGTGTCAGAGGAATTTTTCCACACGTCACTTCGTAAAAAAAGTAGCCCCGAGATATCAAAACGTAAATTTAGATTTATTTCAGTCGGAAGACTCGTGGCGTTAAAGCATTTTGAATTGATTATTGAGGCAGTTGCTCATCTCCTTTCATATGGTTTTGATGTCGAATTAGATATTGCAGGTGACGGTCCTGAAAAGGATAGATTGGCAGATCTTATAACAGCTCTGGATGTCGCTTCTAAGGTAAAACTTTTGGGATTGCTGGGAAAAGAAGAGTTGCTGTCCCGATTGAAGGAATCGGATATGTTTGTACTCGCGTCTTCACAGGAAACGTTCGGTGTCGCGTTTGCTGAAGCCTTGTCAACAGGTATGCCTGTAATATCGACTTTATGCGGGGGGCCAGAAGAATTCATCAATGATAACAATGGTCTGCTCGTTCCCATAAACAACCTAGGAGCTTTGACTGACGCAATGAGTTATATGATGCGTAATTATGAAAAATATAATCACGATATTATAAAAAACGAGAGCATTGAAAAATTCTCTTCGAACGTTATTGCTGACAAAATTATCAAAATATACAATAAGATTCTATCTTAGACATGAGTAGTTACAGGCTTAGACTGGCAAAGCCATCTGATGCAAAGGACATAGCTGATGTGCATTATTCCATCAGAGAAACAGGAGCACTGGGTATTTTCGCGATGATGGGCAAACCGTTCTTAAGGTGCTATTATCGAATAATTCTCAATGATCCCTACGAATTAGTTGTATGCGCGGAAAATGAGAATGGTCAAATCATTGGATTCAACAGCAGCACTTTGGATGCAAAGGCTCAAAAGGATAATTTAAAGCGCCATAGATTCATGTTGGCATTATCGGCTTTTTCCTCAATTGTTTGCAACCCTAAATTGATCGGACCCTTGTATGAAAGGTGGAAAACCGTCAATTCGACGCCATCGTCCAAACAATTCTTTGTGCAGGAAGGAGCCAGAGGAGAATATTGGGCATGGAGTCCACATGAGAAAAGTCCCGCAGGAAGTGTTGCCTTAAGCAAGGCATATAAAGAAATTCTAAAAGCACTGGGCGTAAAAGAACTTTTTTGCGAAGTAGATGCTGATAATGAGAAAGCTGTCTCCTACCATAAGTTGATGCACGATGAGATTGTGGAGGAAATACTCCTGCCGGATGGCAGAAGACGTTATCTTTTAAGGACATCACTTGTAAAACAGAAGTAATTATGAGATTGCTTGAGAATAAAGTGTGCCTGATTACAGGTGCTGGCCGCGGCATCGGCCGCGCCATCGCCGAGCGCTTCGCATCTGACGGCGCAGTGGTATACGTCAATGATCTCGTACGAGGAGATATGTATACCTGGACGGAGGAATGTGCATCGCGCAACGGGACAAAAGTAGTTCCGTTATGTTTTGATATCGCTGATAATCCAGCCCTCAAGGCCGGTCTGATGTCCGTCTACAAGTCCGAGGGCCGCATAGACTGTGTGGTGAACAACGCGGCCATCATTTCCAATAAGAAACTCGGGATGATAGTCAAGTCCGACATGGAGCGCATGTTCTCCGTGAACGTACTGGCCGTGATAGACATAATCCAGACGGCCTCGCGCCTGATGGCCCGCGGCGGAGGCGGCTGCTTCGTGAACATCGCGTCCATTACCGGAGTGGTGGGCTCTCCCGGCCAGGTGGCCTACTCTGCAACCAAGGGAGCTGTCATCTCGCTCACCAAGTCCGCGGCCAAGGAGCTTGCTCCGCAGCACATCCGCGTTAACGCCGTGGCTCCCGGTATTGTGAGGACCGAGCGCTTCGACGAGCTTTACCTCAGCGACGGGGGGAAGATAGACTCGCGCATAGAGAAGATAGCTCTGGGCCGTCTCGGCACCCCCGAGGACGTGGCCGACGCCTGCTCCTTCCTGGCCTCCGACCGCGCCTCCTACATCTCCGGCCAGATACTGGGCGTGGACGGCTGCGCAACGATATAGCGTATGCAGCAGCAATAACGTAGGTGCCATACTGTAAAATTTGAGGAAATCACCTTGCATCTTTATCCGGGAATGAGTATCTTTGCAGAAACAGATTTAAAATAAAAGCCATGGGAACGAGAAAGAGAAATTATGATGAAGGCTGGCCGTTCGGCCGTCCGGTGGTTCTGCACGGAGAGGATGCAGTGCGGTTCATGAAAGAGATAAGCGAGCCGAAACCGGCTTCGGAAGAGGAAAGACGCAGGGTCAGGGAAGCCGGGGAACTCCTGCAGCATATAGCGGATTTCAGGATATAATCGATTCCGGCTATGAGAAATCTGCAGGGGAGCCTGAGGCGTATAGAGAACATCTTATCTTTGAAGCATTTCGACTGCGGGGATTCAGAACTGAACCGTTTTCTTTCGGAAGATGCCCGTTTTTTCAAGGAAGAGATGATAGCAAACACGTACGTATGGGAGGATACCGCATCAGTGGTCGCATATTTCAGCCTGCTGACAGACAGCGTATCCAGTGATGCCGTAGACAGGAATCTGTGGAGGAAACTGCGCAGGACATTTCCGCACAGCAAGCATTTCTGCAGTTATCCGGCTGTGAAAATAGGCCGGCTGGCCGTATCCAGCCGCCATAAAGGGCAAGGCATAGGCGGATACTGTATATCAATGATAAAGAGAATGCTTATCGGCAGCAGGCATGTTGCGGCGACACGTTTTATAACGGTCGACGCATACGCGGATGTCGTTCCGTTCTATGAGCGTAACGGGTTCAAGCCATTGCGTAATAAAGTCGAGAAAGGCGTTCTTCCTATGTACTACGATCTCAAGCAGCTCGGTATATCCGAGTAGAAACTATTAGAAATCAGAATGTTTTTAAATCTGGACCAGAAACCGCCGCAGTCCGTGGCTGCGGTGGACGACAGCCGTATGTCCGTGACATACGGCGATATGGTCTCTTTCGCCGGAGAGTTCAGGTGCGTTCTACCCAAACGTACCCTGATATTCATCATGGCGACCAACACGGTAGGATCCCTGCTGGGATACACCTCGTGTCTTTCCGACGGCATTGTCCCCTTGGTGCTAAGTGCCCATACAGAAAAAGACCTCTATGGGCACCTGAGGGACCTGTACCGTCCGGAATACCTGTGGATACCCTCAGACATGGAGCGGGAATTCGGGTATGAGCGTGTATTCTCCTCCCATGGCTACAGCCTCGTTCGCACCGGCCTTACCCCTCCCGACCTGTACTCTGACCTAGCCCTGCTGCTGCCCACCTCCGGCTCCACGGGCAGCCCCAAACTGGTGCGCCACAGCTACCGCAACATCGAGGCGAATGCGGAGAATGTCTCGAGGATGTTCTGCATCACCTCGGAGTTCCGTGCCATGGCCATCCTTCCGAAGCACTATACCATGGGCCTGTCCGTCATCGCCAGCCACCTTTACAGCGGCGCGACCGTGCTGCTGTGCGGCAAGTCGATGCTGGACAAGGGGTTCTGGAGCATGCTGCGTGACGGGCGTGCGACCATCCTCACCGGCGTGCCCTACAGCTTCGAGATCCTGAGCAAAATGCGCTTCTTCCGTATGGACCTCCCGGACCTTAGGATCATCACCCAGGGAGGCGGCAGGATGAGCGACGAACTGTTCCGCGCCTGCGCAGACTATGCGGCAAGGACCGGCCGGCAGTTCATCGCCACTTACGGCCAGACCGAGGGCACCGCCCGCATGGCGTATCTCCCGGCGGAACTGGCACAGACAAAGACCGGCAGCATCGGCATCGCGGAACCCGGAGGGAAACTCTCGATACTTGACGACAGCGGAGACGAGACCTTCGAGGGCGAGGCCACCGGCGAGATGGTGTACAGAGGTGAGAACGTCACCCTGGGCTATGCCACATGTCCGGAGGATCTGAAGAAAGGGGACGAGAACCGCGGCGTGCTCCGCACCGGCGACATCGCCCGCAGGGACGCTGACGGCTGCTACTACATCATAGGCCGAATGAAACGCTTCCTAAAGATCTTCGGCCTCCGCATCGGCCTGGACGAGGTGGAGCATATAGTGAAGTCGGCATTCGACACGGACTGCCTGTGCAGCGGTACGGACGACATGCTTACGGTGCGCATCACCAATCCGGCGATAAAGGACAGTGTCCTTGAC